>CAYJON010000125.1:0-6730 GCA_964371795.1 uncultured Akkermansia sp.
TATCAAGGATGTGGTGTGTATTTCACGTAATCAAAGAGGCCGTAGTTCATTTGCTTCGGGATGTGATCACCGATGAAGGGTAGGTTTTCTACGCTGCAAAAGATGTAAAAGGCGCATTCTGCACCGTAGGTTTGGCGCACTGTGCTGCGGACTTCGCCGTTGATGATCCACTGGACTTGGTATTTTCCATCAACTAGGGAGAGGTCTATCTCAAAAATATGCCACCCCTTCTTGATGAGGCATTGTTGAGTTTGATAGGGATTGGCCTGTGTGGTCATGTAGACGACCATATCGTCGTCCTTTGCGCCTAGTTTTTTTCTGACGGCACTGTTGCCGTAGCCTATTTCAAAGTCAATCTCGTGCTTGTCATCACGATAAATCCAGCAGCCAACGCTGGCTTGATCGCCTTTGCCTAGGGCTGGAATGTAGCTGCGCCATGTGTAACGCCCCGTGGTGTAGATTTTATCCACCGTGTGTACTTTCTTTCTGTCACGAGAGTTTGCTGTGGTGTAGATTTTTAACACACCATCTTTGATGTCGCATTGGTTGTTAGGATTCTTGTCCTGATGACCATATTTCCAGCCATCCAGATTATCAAAATTCCATTTGATTGCCATGGGTGGCTGTGCCGTGGTGCTGACAGTATCGACAGAAAGGAAGAAAAAGCTACAAAGAGCTGCCAAAGATTGTGTGATAATTGTGTACATAATAATAGAGAATTTCAGCTATCGCACGATAGTGAAAGTCTACTATAACATAAAGGCTAGTCAAATCAAGCCTATTCTTCTATCAATGAGAAGGCTTCTGCAAAGAGAGAGACCATGGAGTTGGCGTCAGGTTTCTCTGTGTTTTCGCTGTAGTTGTAGCCGTTGAGGAATATGGGACCCTCTAGCTCCAAAAGGCAGTTGCCAGTGGGGCTCAGGAAGCGCAGTTGGTAGGTGAACTCGGGCGGAGCGGGTGGGGGAATGGGTTTTCCTGTTGGCTTTAGTTCATACCATTGTTCTACCTTGCACCATTTGAAGAACAATTTGTCCCACTCTGCTTTGCGGGTGAAGTTGAATGTCTTTTTCTCTGTGGGATCAGCGAAGCTTGTGACAATGAGCTCTATAGATGAGGTCTTTTGTTGGATAAGGGCCATTCTTTGCTGGAATCTCCAGTTGGCGTCTTCATCCATTGCCTCGTAAAAAAGGTAATCGCTATGATTATCATAGACATCAAGGCTGGTGCAGGCACTCATCATTACGATGGAACTGCATGCAAGAGCTTTGAAGAAACGATTCATAATCGGTGATTATCTTTTCTTTTTCTTGAAGTCGAGAAGGGCAAGCTGCTGTGCGATGCGGGTCTCAAGGTAGGCCTGTTCTTCGCGACTGAGGACGGAGGATTGATTGCGCAGGGCTGCCTCGGCACGCTTGACGGCTTCTTCCACTGTGTTCATATCGACCTCTGCGGAGTCAACGGCTATGTCGGTGACGATGAGGACGTGATTCTTTTCCACCTGCAAAAAGCCCCCACCTATGAACAGCTGCTTGCTGCCACCCTGTACAGGGCGGTAGGTGAGCTCCCCATGGCTCAGAGAGGCTATGAGGTCGGTGTGGTCGGGAAGTATCTCTATCTCCCCCTGAGAGCTAGGTAGATGCACACTGTGTACCTGCTCTTGCAGAGCGGTACGCAGTGGGGTGATAATCTTGATGTCTAGAGGCATGGCTGAGGATTATTCTTTTTCCACGCTGTCGATGTTGCCCTTCATGTAGAAGTTGGCTTCGGGGACGCTGTCCCACTTGCCTTCCAGAATTTCTGCAAAGCCTTGTACTGTTTCGGCCACGGTGACGTAGGCACCGGGTATGCCGCTGAATACCTCGGCAACACTGAGGGGTTGGGAGAGGAATTTTTGGATTTTACGCGCACGGCTGACGGTGAGTTTGTCTGCTTCGGACAGCTCATCCATACCGAGAATGGCAATCATGTCTTGCAGGTCCTTGTAACGCTGGAGGCACTGTTGCACGCCACGGGCGACGCGGTAGTGTTCTTCACCGACGAGTTCTGGCGTAAGTGCCTGAGAGGTGGAGGTGAGGGGGTCAACCGCTGGATAAATACCCTGTGCAGAAAGCGCACGATCAAGAACCACCTTGGAGTCCAAGTGGGAGAAAGTTGTAGCAGGCGCAGGGTCAGTCAAGTCATCGGCAGGGACGTATACGGCCTGCATGGAGGTGATTGAGCCCTTCTTGGTGGAGGTGATGCGCTCTTGCAAGATGGCCATTTCTTCTGCGAGGTTGGGTTGATAACCCACGGCTGATGGTGTACGGCCGAGCAGGGCGCTCACCTCAGAACCGGCTTGGGAGAAGCGGAAAATGTTGTCGATGAAGAGTAGCACGTCGCGGTTTTCTTCATCGCGGAAGTACTCTGCCATGGAGAGGGCGGAGAGGGCTACGCGGAGACGGGCACCGGGAGGTTCATTCATCTGTCCGTAGACGAGGGCTACCTTGGAGTCTTCAATCTTGTCGAGGTTGATAACGCCCGATTCGCTCATTTCATTGTAAAAGTCATTACCTTCACGTGTACGTTCACCCACACCAGCGAAGACAGAGAGACCAGAGCGAGCCTTAGCAATATTACTAATGAGCTCCAGAATCATAACGGTTTTACCCACACCAGCACCACCGAAAGAACCAGCCTTGCCACCCTTCATGAAGGGGCAGATGAGGTCAATGACCTTGATGCCTGTTTCAAGCACTTCGGAGGAGGTGGCCTGCTCTTCTAGGGAGGGGGCTTCGCGGTGGATGGGGTAGCGCTTTTCGCAGATAGGTGCACCTCTGTCATCCACGGGCTCACCGAGGACGTTGAAGATACGACCCAGTACACCAGGTCCAACAGGCACGCTGATGGCTTCTCCTGTGTCGGTGGCTTGCATACCGCGCTTGAGGCCATCTGTGCTGCTCATGGCAACGGTTCTTACCCAGCCATCAGAGAGGTGTTGCTCGACTTCGAGGACGAGTTGTTTGGGCTCGCCTTCTACTTCAAACTCTACGGTGAGAGCATTGTAAATGGCGGGCATCTCTGCTTGGGAGAAATCAACATCGACAACCGCGCCGATGACTTGGACTATAGTTCCTGTGTTCATTTTATTGGATGGTGAGTATTAAATGCTAGAGTATCATTCCATGGCCTTCATGGCGGTGGTGATGTCGAGAAGTTCGTTGGTGATTTGTGTTTGACGCGCCTTGTTGTATTCCAGCGTGAGCGAGTCGATAAAGTTGTGGGCATTTTCCGTGGCTGCCTTCATGGCTACCATACGTGCGGACTGCTCGGAGGCCTTGCCTTCCAGCACCATTTGGGCGAGGAGGTTAAAGAAGTAGAGCGGCAGGATGGATGCCAGTAGTGTCTGCGCGTTAGGCTCCATGATGAAGTCCCTGTTTTCCTCATCTGCTATGTCGTCCTGAGAGGCTATTTCTAGCAGCTCTTCGGGGGTGATGGGGAGCAGTTGGTGGATGGTGGGACGTTGGACAACAACATTGATAAACTTTTGATAGCAGACGATGACTTCCTTGTAGCCATCTTCCAAGTAGCACTTGCGTATGTAGTCGAAAATGGGCTTGAGGGAGGAGTCGTCGAAGTTATCCTTGAGGCTGAAAGAGGCCTTGAGATTGCGATTGAGGCGTACGAGCTGTGGGTTGAGCTTTGCCCCTATGGTCACGTAGTCTGCATCTGCTGGGCACTCCTGCATGATACTACGCATGAGATTGGAGTTGAGACCACCGCAAAGACCTCTGTCTGTGTTGATAACGATGACGAGGGATTTTCCTTCCTCTCTCATCTCCATAAGAGGGGAGCTGCACTCGTTGATGTTTTCCTCAAGGTGCTTGAAGACATTAGCCAGCGCGCTGATGTAGTCGCGTCCCTTGAGAGCGAGCTCTTGAGCACGGCGCATTTTAGCAGAGGCTACGAGCTGCATCGCCTTGGTAATCTGGGCGGTGTTGCGAACGGAGCGTATGCGACGCTTAATCTCTCTGAGGCTAGCCATGATGAAATGGGGATAAGTGGCTGATTATTGCGCGGAGAAGTTGAACATCTCCATGAATTGCTTGAGTTTTTCATCAAGCTCTGGGGTGAGGTCTTGCAGCTTTTCAATCTCATCGAGAAGGGCTGTTTCTACAGCAGCGGCAGCCTCTAGCTTTTCGCGAACGAGCTGCACCTTTTCCACCTCTACCTTGTCAAAGTAACCACGCTGGATGGCGTAGAGGTTGATGACCTCCATTCCGAGGGACTTGGGCTTGTAGAGACCTTGTTTGAAGAGTTCTGTGATGCGGCTACCGCGTTCCAGCTTTTGGCGTGTGCCCGCGTCGAGGTCGGAACCAAACTGGGCGAAGGCTTGCAATTCTTCAAATTGCGCGAGGTCTAGCTTGACAGAGCCTGCTAGCTTTTTGACTATCTTTGTCTGCGCGCTAGAGCCCACACGGCTCACGGAGATACCCACGTTGATAGCGGGGCGCACACCTTGGTTGAAGAGGTCGGTGTCGAGGAAGATTTGACCGTCCGTGATGGAAATCACGTTGGTTGGGATGTAGGCAGAAACGTCACCAGCCTGTGTTTCAATGATGGGAAGCGCGGTGAGCGAGCCACCCTTACGGCCGTTGTCTGTGTTGATGCGTGCAGCGCGCTCCAAAAGGCGGCTATGCAGGTAGAACACGTCACCGGGGTAGGCTTCGCGACCAGAGGGACGGCGCAGGATGAGGGATACTTGGCGGTAGGCGACAGCGTGCTTGGAAAGGTCATCATAGACGATGAGGGCATCATCACCCTGATCCATAAAGTACTCACCCATGGCGCAACCCGCGTAGGGTGCCAGATACTGCATGGCAGCACTGTCAGAGGCGGATGCTACCACAACGATGGTGTAGGGCATGGCTCCTGATTCTTCCAGCTTTGTCACGAGGCGGGAGATGTTCGCGCGCTTTTGACCAATGGCTACATAGATGCTGTAAACGTGGCGGTGGCTTTCATCCTGAGCGGTTTCAGCTTTGATGTTTTGCTGGGCTTGGGCGATGATGGTATCGACGACAAGGGCTGTTTTGCCTGTGGAGCGGTCACCGATGATGAGCTCTCGCTGTCCACGTCCAATGGGAATCATGGAGTCGATGGGCAGGATGCCTGTTTGGATGGGCTGATTCACCCCTTGGCGGGTGATGATGCCCGAAGCAATTTTTTCTACTGGGTAGTGGTCATCTGCCTCAATAGGACCTTTGCCATCAAGGGGATTGCCGAGGGTGTCTACGACGCGTCCCAGCATACCACGACCAACAGGTACTTGGAGGAGTCGACCCGTTGTCTTGCAGACATCACCTTCTTTGAGTTCTGATCCACGGCCGAGAAGCACGGCACCTACCTCGTTTTCTTCGAGGTTCATGGCGAGGGCTGTAACGCCGTAGGGCAGCTCAATCATCTCATTGAGCATGGCGTCACTGAGACCTTCGATGCGGGCGACGCCATCACCGATGGATTTGATAACGCCTACGTTTTCATTCACGGTAGCGCGGACAGCTTGGCGGATTTCTGCTTCCAGTTCTTGAACGATGTTGCTCATATTTTGATGGTGGGGGTAACTATAGTAAAAAGTGGGTTAAAAAAGTGGGTGGGGTGATTTAGGAAATCTTTGCGAGGCGTTGGATGCGGGATAGGACAGAGGCGTCTATGCGCTCATCACCTATTTGAATAACAAAGCCAGCGAGGAGTTGTGGGTCTACGTGCCATTCAAAGCTGAGTCCCTCATAACGTGCGGAGAGGCGTTGCATGATATCCTGCTTCTCGCTTTCCAGCAATTCAGTCGCACTGTTGATGATAGCGGTATGCTTTTTCACCTGAAGGCGCACCAAATTGGTGAAGGCAGTGAGGGTGGAGAGGTAGTGGCGGGGTTTTGCCTCCATGATGCGCGCAGTGACGCGCTGCACGGCAGCCTCATCCAGCAAGCCCTGCTCTGTGAGACAGAGACGCAGAAGTCGTCGGGCTTGGGCTATGCTCTCCTTGCTGATTTTCATGAGGCTATGATATTAAAGTTGTTTGATGGCTTCCTCATTGATGAGGCGGTGATCATTGTCGCTGAGTACCTTGCCTGTCACCTGAGTGGTGGCTTCTGCAACGAGGCGAGTGAAGTCGGCACGCAGGGCATCGCGCTGCTGCTGGCTTTCTAACTCTGCCTGCTTGCGGGCATTGTTGATGATATTTTGCGCTTCGTTGGAGGCACGTGTTGTCGCCTCATCTTGGATGTTGTTGGCTATCTCGCGGGCATGCTCAATTTGCTGTTCGCTCTTTTCGCGAGCCTCGGCCATGATGCCATCACCAGCGTGCTTCACGTCTGCGAGGATTTTTTCGCTTTCGGCGCGCATCTGTTCGCCTTCTTCAATGCGTTTGCGGCGTTCTTCAAGCTGGGCAGCAATGGGCTTGATGCCAAACTTGACCACGATGATGACGAGAATAGTGAAGGCAATAGCATGTGCCAGAAAGGCATCGGTATTGATACCAAACTTATCGACAAGGTTAGTCAGCGCGGAGCTAAGAAGGGGGCTGTACATCATGGTGGATGGTTTTGTTGAGAAGGGGGGGGGCGGTGAGAGAAGGTGGGATTTTGAACCCAATCCTAGCCCTTCTCTCGGAGGGCTAGGCTGGGGGAAAGGGGGTTAAGGGGACTTCTAATTTCTCGCGAGGCTAGATTTTGAGATGATTTTCGAGATGGATT
>CAYJON010000126.1:0-6468 GCA_964371795.1 uncultured Akkermansia sp.
TTTTTTATCTGGACAGTGTGAGCAAAAATCATTACTATAGAAGCATGAATAGCGCAACTGATGTTCCAAACTCATCCACTAGCCCATCTCACAAGAAGGGGCTGATGGAGGCTATTCTTAACAAAGACGATAATAATGATACCGACAAGGAAATAACCTGCGACATTGCACCCAAGGAACTGCCAAATGGCTACCGCCTCCGCAACTACAAAATCCATCGCATGTTGGGCTCTGGCGGTTTTGGTATCACCTACCTCGCGGTAGAAGACCTGCTCAACCGCCCTGTTGTTATCAAAGAAAATTTCCCCGACTCCCTCTGCTACAGAGAAAATAGCACCCTGCGCGTGCGTATCAATGATGGGGCGAACAATGAGATTTATGAGTGGGCTCTCACCAACTTCCTCCGCGAAGTGCGCCTACTAGCCACCCTAGACCACATGAACATTGCCAAGGTCTACTCTTACTTTGAAGCCCATGGCACGGCTTATTATGTCAGTGAATACATAGATGGCAAAAGCCTAGGCGACGTCGCCAAGGATTACGCAGAACACTCCCTCCCCATCCCCCAAGAGGCACTATATGGCACGCTAGTGAGACTGCTTGATGCGCTTGATTACCTGCATCAGCGTCAGCTTCTACACCGTGACATCAAGCCCGACAATATTCTTATTACCCGACAGGGGCGTCCCATTCTCATTGACTTTGGCGCGGCAAGGGATGAGTACGGTGACTTGGATAGCAATGTGATAGAGTCTCAGGGCTTCAGCCCATCGGAGCAGGCTGAACCGGGTGGAAACATGGGACCGTGGACAGATATTTATGCGCTGGGCGCGACCATGTACTTTGTGCTCACGGGACAATGCCTACCTAATAGCAAGCAAAGACTTCTCTTTGATACAGTAGACCCACTGGCAAGTATGCCCGCCCTCGCAGAGCATTATCACCCACAACTTCTCGCCTCGATAGACAAGGCACTTGCCCCCTCTATAGCAAGTCGCTACAATAGCGTTGCTGAATGGATGGAGGCACTGTGTCCCTAGTTTTATTCGTATTTTCACACTCATAGCATTATTTTTGTATGTCATCTAATCTCAAAGACATTCTCGATCAAATCGAGCAGGAGTCACTACAAGAAAAAGCCCCCCAGCCTGCCCCTCAAGCAAAAGCCAAAGCTGTCGTGCAGCCCTCCCGACTTGTTGAAGAGCAAGAAAACTCTTCACCTTCCTACGATACGCAAGAATCTTCCTATGAAGAAATACACGAGGACACAGAGTCCTCTTACGAGCAAAACAAACAACGCAGGCGCAGGAGAAAGCGTAGTGTTAGCAGCAATCGCGCTGAAAAAAATCAATCTCGCATCCTACTCTACGCGGCCCTCGCTTTGTGCACAGCCATCTTGGTATCGGCCTTCTTTATTGTTCGGGCCATGTACCAACAATTTGACAAGAGAGATAGAGTAAGCCAGCAAAAGCCTGCCCCTCGCCGCACCAACTCTGCCGCACAGCCTGCGCAGAGCGATCAATCTGTAGTTCTCCCCTCTGTCATGCTTGCCCCTGAGGATAAGAGCAAAGAGCTCTTCAATCCCGATATGTTTGGCCTTCCAAAGGATGAAGAAGAGGACAAGGGAAAAACTGAAAAAAAACAGAGCAACTAGAAACTCTGAGCAGTCTAGGCTTTTTTAACCTAAGTTACAAAAAATGTCTTATCAAAAAATTAGATTTACATGGCGGATTCAAAATGTTAATGTGTCCTCTGGTAAATTTATTTTTTTATGAGTAATTCCCCATCACGCCGCCGTTTCTTGCAGCAGCTCGGTCTTTTCACCGGTGCCATGGCTGCTAGCCCCTTCCTTTCCAACACCGCATCTGGTCTCGTCGTTCCCGACTCCCTCGGAGGCGGTGACAGCTACGTGCCCAAGTCTCCTTTCCCCATTGGTCCTATGGAGACATTCCCCTCACGTCCAGCTGGATCCAAGTACATGGGTGGCTTCTGCGCCCCCAAGCTTGAAACAGTCCGCATGGGCTTCATCGGCGTAGGTCGCCGTGGTCGTTCCATGATGAACCTTGTACTCAACGTACCTGGTGCAGAAGTAGTTGGTGTTTGCGACGTCTATGAAGATGTTGCCAAGGCTGCTGCTGATGCTGCCACCAAGAAGAATGGCAAGCCCTGCGCCTGCTACTACGGTGATGAAACAACATACATCAAGTTCCTCCAAGAGGTAAAGCCCGATGTCGTCCTCGTTGCCCCCAGTTGGGAATGGCACGCACGCGTCACCTGCGACGTGATGAAGCACGGCGCACACGCCCTCGTCGAGGTGCCCATGGCTGTGTCCATCAAGGAACTCTGGGAAATCGTTGATACCAGTGAAAAGACTCAAAAGGTCTGCATGCAGCTGGAAAACTGCAACTACGGCCGCGAAGAACTCCTCTTCCTCAACATGGTACGCGAAGGCGCTATTGGCAAGCTTCTCCACGGTGAAGCAGCCTACATCCATGACCTGCGCTATGAAATGAAGGACGAGCACGGCCGCCACACAGGCTCATGGCGTACCTACCACTACTCCAAGCGCAACGGCAATGTCTACCCAACACATGGTCTCGGTCCTGTTGCACAGTACATGAACCTCGGCCGTACAGAGGATAACTTTGGACGCCTCGTCTCCTACTCCAGCCCTGCGCTGGGTCGCGCAGAATTCGCCAAGAAGACATGGCCAGCTGATCATAAGTGGAACAAGCTCGCATACGAATGCGGCGACATCAACACCTCCATCATCAAGACAACAATGGGTCGCACCATCATGTTGCAATGGGATGAGACCTCTCCCCGCCCCTACAGCCGCCACAACCTGATCCAAGGCACACTGGGTACCCTCACAGGCTATCCAACACGTGTAGCAGGTGAAGAACTGGGCGATGGTAACTACCACCGCTGGATTCAGGGTGAAGAACTCAACGCCATCTATGAAAAGTATGAGCATCCCCTCTTCAAGCGTGCTGGTGAAGTCGCCAAGAAAATGGGCGGTCACGGCGGTATGGACTACCTCATGCTCTACCGCGCAGTAGAATGCTTCCGCAATGGCGAACCCATGGACCAAAACGTCTACGAAGGCGCCTACTGGTGCGCCTGCGCAGAACTCACTGAGAAGTCTGTCGCCTCCGGTGGCATGCCTCAGATGTTCCCAGACTTCACCCGTGGAGACTGGAAGACAACTGCTCCTCTGGGCATCATCAAGTAATCTTGCCTACAGGTATTATTTCGACCAGCTTGCAGCATCTGCAAGCTGGTCTTTTTCTTGGAGAAAATTCCTCAAAAAAAGCGCGGAACTCCTCTCGAAAGGGGGCTCCGCGCTTTTTCTATGCTAAAAAGCTATTAGGCTAATTCTGATTCAATAAACCAGATATTCGTGTCGATGATTTGAAGAGCATCTTCAACAATCTTTGTCGTGATGTTTTCAAGGTCTTCGCGTTGAACGATTTCGCGCATGGCGTTAGCCACACCTGCGTAGCGGTCAAGCAGCTCATTGAGGTGATCCTTGATGCTGTGAATATCGAGGGGATAGCCTGCGCCAGATTTGGCTTCTGCTACCGCAGCGGGAATTCCATTAGGCACGCCACCAAGCTGTACAGCGCGTTCTGCTACCTGATCGGCAAAATCGAGGAACTCTGTGTTGTACACATCGAGTTTTTCATGAATGCTGATGAACTTAGGTCCGCTGAGGTTCCAGTGAGCTTGCTTTGTTACAAGGGCAGCACCGAGGAATTCTGACAGCAGCATGTTGAGCACGTTGATGCTGTTTTCTCTTAATTCATCGGGGATATGGATGGCTGTTTTTCTAATCGTTGTTTTCATATTCTGTTATTTTATTCTAATAATGTATTATGTTGGAATAAATCTAATATACACTATTAGACTCTAATCGCAAGCAAAATGTTCAATTTTTTTTATAACAAATTTAACAAAATATAAAAATCAGATTGCAGCCTAGTGTTTGCTTATGGTAGGATGTGCCCACAGAATGAGAAATCCCCTGTCACTGATTTTGCTTGCTTACCTACTGCGATTGGCACTGGGTCTATTCTTTCTTTACACGGGTATCTCAAAACTCTGGCAAATTCAAGAAACCGCGCAGACTTTGACGCAGGCAGACATTCTGCCGCTCTCATTTTCCATGCCTTTGGCTTACATCGGCATTGCGATGGAAATCATCATAGGCTTTTGCTTCACCTTCCGCTGGTCCTACAGGGCAGCCAGCCTTTGGGCAGTTGTGATGACAGCCTGCTTTTTGGGAATTTTTGTCCAGTCATGGATTCGCGGCATTGATCTTTACTGCAATTGCTTTGCGATGAACACGCAGGTGAACAGCTATCCCTTGGAAGTGGGCTTGAGACTGCTGCTCTTCGGGGCAACTATCTCCTTGCTTTGGGATGCCTTCCGAACAGGCGGCAAAAAGAAATTCCGCCGCCCCTTGGACTTCTCTGGGGTGTAAAGCCTTACTTTTCTTCCTCTTTTTTGAGAGGATGCGCTCCTTGGTAGGCTTCCACATTGGGATGTGTCAAATCCAACTTCTCCTCATAGTAGGGCGTTTCTATGCCCACCATACCCAATACGGTGTGGAAAATATGCTCATGCGCGACGATGAGTTGGCTATTCTTTTGCAACTGGGCGACGCGTTCTGCAAAGTGCGGGTGCAGTGCCTCCAACTCTGGAGAGCAGATGGCAAACATGCCCACGTGTGCGGCAGACCCACTCAGGAAGGCTTCCTCACTGTAGCCAATTGCCCCACGACCCCATGCGCCATTCTCACCCAGTAGCTCGCCATGGTCACTGACATAGAGATAGAAATAGGGTTTCCCCTCCAGCTCCTTGACAAAACGCGCCACAAATTGGTCGGTGAAGTGCACGGTGCTGTCGTAAGCATTGTTAATTTCCTCTCCGTTAAGCTGAGGGTTTTCAAAGGTGTCTAAGGCGGGTGAGAAGGGGGGATTTTCCTTGTCGTAATGGTAGAATGGCGTGTGACTTCCCTCATTACAAATAAAGAAAAGCTTATTATGCGTAGCCGAATCACCATCATCCTCCAAACGCTGCAGCAAATCTTGCAACTGCCCTATACTCTCGCTAAAAGTCTCTGTGGTGTAAAACTGCTCTTTCGCGCCAATGCTCAGCTTCTTCATCACCATATCGTACTTCAACTTGTGCCCAACACGGGAGCCATAAAAGGAATACAAATCAAAGCCCTGCGCCCTAAGTAGGTCGAAAACAGAACCACAAGTCGCCTGCATGGCAGGATCGGGGCTCATGATAGAGCGTCGTGCATTCGTGAGGATGCAAAGCTGCGCCTGACTAGTAGAGCCAGCACTGGCTATACAGTAGGGAAAGTTGACCACACCCGTCATGCGTTCCAGCTCTGGCGTTGTTTTACGCTTATAGCCATTAATACTCATCCTATTGGCCAAAAGACTTTCACCCACATGCACAATGACAACCACGCCCTCATTACCCTTTAGGATTTTGCTCTCAGAGGGCTTCAAAGCGGGGGATGGCAGACGCTTCACTTCCTCCACAGTCTCCTCATTACTGAACAATGCCTCCTGATAGCTATCATAGATATAGCCCATCTTGTGTACGGGCCACATGCAGCCATGGATATTCTGAGGCAAGGCGGCAATGGCACAGGACGCCGCCGCAAGCACTACCCCTTGAAAGCAGAGAGTACGCTTTTTCTCCCCACGTAATAGGCGCACCTGCAACCAAAAAAGAGCAATCACAACAAAGAGCGCTATCACGGTATAGGAAATAAAGCTAAAGGTCAAGTAAGCCTTAGCATCAACAAGAGAGGTCTCCAGCGTCTCCGCAATGACAAGAGAATTGATAGCTGTACCATACTGAGAGTAGGTATAAAGCTCTATAAAACCCCAGAGTATCAATGGTAGCCAAAGTATGACAGCCCAACAGCGCAACAGCGCATAAAGAATCATCATCACGCCAGCTGTCATCAACAGATTAGGCACCAGCATGTCGCGATAAGGGACAGTGTAGATATTGCCCAAGAGATTATAAAGAAAGGCCAGCAACAGCACCTTAATCCAGACGCGATTTTTTACCCAATAGGGAGCATGCTCACCGCGCTTCATGCAAAAAAAGAGAGGAAGCAAAAGAAGCAGGATAGCAGGCACAGCATAAAGCCGCTCTGGATGCGCCTCACCGTAGCTCCATGGTGTCAGCCACAGGGCAAGCAGGGTGAGCAGAATTAAACTGATCCAAAAAGCGATTCGATTTGTTAGAGACTGGCTACTAGATTTCTCTATGGCAGAATCCACTGCGCGGGTGTCATTATTTCTCATGGGAAGGGGGAATATTTTCCTGATCGCGGAGGTACTTGATTTCCTTTTTGAGTACCTGCCCAACACGGTGCTTGGCAAGGTAGACCTGAGCAATACTCACGCCCAACTTCTTGCGCACCTCAAGGGA
>CAYJON010000127.1:0-6377 GCA_964371795.1 uncultured Akkermansia sp.
CGGTAGCAGCATCCTGACTGACACCCCTAAATCCCTCGCCCGCAGGGCGACTCTTTTCTGCGGTGGCAAACGCTACGCGTGGAGATAAGCCTAACCATACGCTATCGCGTTAGCGACGGCAGAAAAGTGTCGCGCTTCGCGCGATCCCAGTTAGGGGCGACAGTGTTACTGGGCAGGCTCACCATGCAATCTATTCAAGGCGGGCATGTTTTCTTTTAAGGCACTGTCGCCGCCTCGCGCTGCGCGCTTCGGTTTTCTCTTGGGCTTTGCCCAAACCCAGCAAGGCGCTGCCCTGCACCCGCTCAAGGCCTTGAAGGCCTTAAGAATCCACCTGAACGCAAGCGCAGGAAGCTACTCTGTCAATCTCATCCTCTCACCGTCCTGTACCAGCAACTGCATCTCCTCGCTTTTCGCGATACCCGCCTCCGTACATATAAGTATATTCTTCCCCAACTTATTGTACCCTAGCTTGTACGCCATCTCCCTCTGCAATTCCTTGCGAGGTAGCGATATCTGCTGCTCCACCAGACTACGCGCCAAAACCGCTAACTCCAACAAGGGTATATACTCCACGTTCCCATGCGGCGCGATGCGATACCCACGGTATTCCTCCGCCTGCCGCTCACTCTTCCAAAAGATACGATGCCCATCACTCTGCACTCTACAACTCACCTGCATGTCCGCAAGCACTTGCAAGATGTAGTCCTTCACCTTCTTCGTCATGCGCGTCACTCCCCAGTGCTTGAGTATGAGCCTCACGAGGTATTCCTCATGGATGGGGGCTTCGCTTTCCAGTATTTGCGCTAGCTGTCTCACCAACACGGCACGATGCTGCGGGCTGCTGAGGTCTTCGCCCTCTTGCTCCACTCCGAGGGGCTCCAGTGCCGCGCTCTCATAGGCTATCTCATAGTCGGATTTCTTGGCTTCCTGCTCCGGTATGAGCATGGGGGCTATCACGGGGGCGGCTGCTTCCACGCGGGGTGGTTCTGGCTCTGACTGCGGTTCAGGCTCTGGCTGGCTGCTCTGCTGCCGCACTTGCTCTAGTTGCTCGATGAGGGCTTGCAGGCTTCTCTCTGGCTGATACATCCAGTCCAGTACCCAAAAGCGTAGTATGTTCCACCCCAAGGCGGCTAGGACGGAGGGTTGTGTGTTTTCCCTATCATTGATGCTATCACATTGGGCGTACTGCTCTCCATCACAGAGTATGGCTGCTAAATACTGTCCTTCTCTGTCTGGGTGGTGGATGGCTAGGTCTATGCGGTAGCCAGAGCATCCCACCTGTGTGTCTACTTGGTAGCCTCCCATGTGGCGCAGTTGCTCTGCTATGTGTTCGATGAGCTGATGTTTCTGCTTGGCGACTGTGTCGCGGCTCTGGGCTAGGATGCTGCTGCCCTTTTGGGCAAATTCGAGGAAGCGTTTCAGCCCCGCTACGCCTTCGGCAGAGCTGCGCGCAAGGTCTATGTGCTCTGGCTGCAAGGTGGAGAATATAATCATCTCATAGCGTGCGCGGGAGACGGCTACATTGAGTCGTCTTTGCCCGCCTTCTCTATTCAGAGGTCCAAAGTTGAGGCTGACTTTTCCCTGCTTGTCTGGTCCATAGGTCACGGAGAAGAGGATGACATCGCGTTCATCTCCCTGCACATTTTCCAGATTCTTGACAAAGAGGTTTTCTTCAGATTCAAAGGCTATTTGCTCTAGTTCTCTATTTTCTGGCAGGCAGAGTAGTTCTTGCAGCTTGTCCTCTATGAGGCTTTGCTGCACCTGACTGAAGGTGACGATGCCTATGCTGCGGTGACGTAGTTGGGGGTCGCGTAGACGGCGCATGACTTCTGCGACGATGGCATCGGCCTCTGCGGGGTTCTGACGGGTCTTGCCCTTGTCGTAGTAACCCTCGACATGCTGCCATGTGACTTTTTGGCTGAGGTTGTCAGGGGAGGGGTAGGTGAGCAGCTTGTTGTCGTAGTACTGATGATTGCTAAAGGCGATGAGGCTTTCATGCTTGCTGCGGTAGTGCCAGCGTAGGTAGCGCGAGGGCATGGCTAGGGCGAGGCAGTCATCCAGTATGCTTTCTAGGTCTTCCAAGCAGATGTTGTCTTCATCCACTGTGTTGGTGGAGAAGAAGCTAGTGGGTGGCATCTGTTTTGGGTCACCGACGATGACGACGTTTTTGCCTCTGGCTATAGCCCCTACTGCCTCGCTGGTGGGCATTTGGGAGGCTTCGTCAAAGATGATGAGGTCATAGGGCTGCTCATCCAGTGCGATGAACTGGGCGACGGAGAGGGGACTCATGAGCATGCAGGGCTTGAGGCGGGGGAGGAGGTCGGGGATTTGGTCAAAGAGCTGTCGTATGCTCAACCCGCGTCCGCGGCTCTTGATGGCGCGTAGGAGTATGCCTAGCTCTGACTGCTGGGAGCTGCGCGCCTGCGCATCGGGCAAGTGGGAGGCGAGGGCGTTGATTATTTCCCCGCGTGTCAGTTCTTCATGCTGCTTGCTGAGGCGGCGGAATTGCTCTATGCTATCTTCAAAGAGCTGACCACGGAACTGCGCGAGGCAGCTTTCTTTCTCTATGCAGTTGTCAATGAGGTTGCGCAGCAGGGCATTGGTGAAGCGGGTGCTGATTTGCTCCAACCGCGTTTCTTCCTCTGTCAGATGTTCCACGTAGCTCATGAGGGCTGGGTGCTGGACTTGGGCGCAGCTGCTGTTCCACAGTGCCCAGTCGCGCAGTTGGGGAAGGGCGGGTAGCATCTGCCCATACTGGTTGATCCAGTCGCGCAGCGTGCCCGCATCGGTGAGGCGTATGTGCATGCTAGCCTGTTCTGCCAGCTGGTTTTCTAGCTGCTGGTATTGCTGCCACTGGTTGAGTAGCTGGCTCAGTGCCTTGCCATGGAGGCTCAAGAAGGCATCCACGCCTTCGCTCAGTTGCTCTGCCAGCGCATGGCGTTGGGCTGCAACATCGGCTATGGAGGGGCAGAGGGGCAGGAGGAGGGCGGAGAGCTCACTTGCCTGTTGGAGGGCTTTTTCTATGTCTGACCAGCAGGACTCTGGCAGACTGCCCAGTGCCGCCCCTAGCGCGTGGGTGAAGTAGGGGACATAGGCTTCTACTAATTCTTGCTTTTCTTGGTAGGCGATGATCACATCGAGCAAATCGGGTACAGCGCTAGCATCGATACCGCCCATGCGCATGTGTGTGCCCAGTTCCTTCCTCTGCTTGCGCAGGGCAAAGAAACGGGGCAAGAACCACTTCTCGCTGTTGCTCTGCCAGCGTTCTTTTTGTTCCACAGCGGGCAGTGTGAGCATGCTTTCCTTGCAGGTGTTGAGCAATTGCTTCTTCATGCTGTCGCGCCTCTGTCCATGGGGGAGGAGGATGGTAAATTGCTCTGAGAGCTCTGGCAGGGATTCGACGCGCAGTAGAGAGAGCGGGGGTAGTTCTTCCTTGGCGGAGTGGAGCTTTTCCGCTAGTTGGCAAAGCTGTTCCAACTGGGTAAAGGTGAGCTTTTCTGCCTCCACCGTCGGTAGGATGCTGGAAAGCGCGGCTAGGTCCTTCTCTAGCTGCTGCCCCACTTGGCAGAGCTGGGTGAGTAGCTCTTGCAGTTCCTTCTGCCGCTTGGGGCTGAACTGCGATAGACCGATGAGCTTTAGCGGGTGATCGGCTACTGTGCCACAGAGAACCGCGCTTTGCTGCAATTCCTTCAATTGACTCTGCATGCTTTCCCAGTCCTCCTCGCTGATTTGGCAGGCAATGTCGCCAGATAGGATGTAGGGCTGCTCTTCCTCCTGCCACTGGGAAAGGGCATCATAGAGCGATAGCCCTAGGGGATAGCGATGGTGCAGGCGGTCTATGGGTAGAGCCAGCTTGTCCCGCAATGCCGCGAGGCGTTCGCTTTCTCGTTGGAAGTGCTGTGGGCAGGCAGAAAATTTGAAGTCAATAGCCTCCTGCAATTGTTTGAGGACGGCTGATTTTGTTGATTTATTGGAATGCAGCTCCATGCAGAAGGGGGCTAGCCCAATTTTTTGCAAGCGGCTTTGCACCACGGTGAGAGCTGCCATCTTTTCTGCGACAAAGAGCACCCTCTTGCCCTGATAGAGGGCGCGGGCTATCATGTTAGTGATGGTCTGGGATTTGCCAGAGCCCGGTGGACCATGTAGGACAAAGCTGTGCCCCTCCGAGGCTAGGGCAATGGCCTCTCTTTGGCAGCTGTCTGCGCTGATGGGGAGGGGCATGACCTTGTCCCATTGCTGGGGTAGCTCTGCGCCCTCGTAGCTGGCTGTGGTGAGTGCCTCGACAATGGGGTTTTGGGTGAGCACTTCCGCGTGCTGGTGGATGTCATTCCACATGATGAACTTGCTGAATGAAAAGATGCCCAGCAAGGCCTTTTGCTCTACATCCCAGCGTGGTTGACCCATGATGACCTTGCGCAGGGAGTTGAAAATCAGCTCCACATCCACGCCACTGACATCACGTGGTAGTTCTGCGAGGGAGGAGATATTGATGCCGAAGTCCTGCTTGAGCATCTCTAGCAGGGTGATGTTGACCATGGTCTGCTCATCAAGGGCGCGTATGGTGTAGCCACGGCGTGAGGACTTGCGGGTGATTTCCACGGGCATGAGCAGCAGGGGCGCAAAGCGTGCTCGCTCGCTGCGCTCTGTCTCATACCAACGCAGCATGCCCAGTGCTAGGTAGAGGGTGTTTGCGCCATTTTCTTCTAGGGAAAGTCGCGCCTGACGGTAGAGGTAGGTGAGGCACTTGTCCAGCTCCGCATCGCTGAGGTAGCTGTGCAGGCGGTTTTGGCGCAGTTGCTCATCCAAGAGAGCCATTACGGGGTCTGTCTGCGCCATCATGGAAAAGAGGTCGCGCGTGCTTTCTCTCTCTGCCTGCTTTGTTGTCCACTCCTGTGGCTTGGGCAGGATGACAAAGCTTTCGCCCTCTGCTAGCTTGTCCTCCCAGACATTGAGATTGTTCGCCATGAGCTGCACCGTGCTGCGGCTGATGCGGGCGTTGAGTAGGTTGTTGCGCAGGCTGAGGTCGAGCAGTTTTCTTTCCCACACCTTCTGCTTGGTGGCAAGCCCCGCCTCCAGTGTCATGAGCTCTGCATGGGGATTGATGCTGTAGGGGGATGCTTGGATGAGGGGGGATTGGGGGGCTTCCTCTAGAGTGATTGCGCCTTCATCACCCAGTACACGTTGGGGCAGGGGCTTGATGGAGGAGAGGCGGCAACGCTTCATATCCAGAGAGCAAACAAAGTCTTCCTCCCGCAGTAGGGCGTCTTCTGCCACGCGGCAGGCTGCGTCAAAGGGGGCGGTCTTGCTTGCGTTGAGTAGGGTACACTCTGCCACGGCAATGTCATTGATGCCCGCAGCGAGGCGTTTTGTCAGCGCGCTGATATCGTCATTCACGCAGTCGTTGAACATCTCATCCACCAGCCAAGCACCAGCAAAGGCGTGACCGTGGGTGATGACCAAGAGGGAGTTGATGCCCACCGCCTCCAGACAGGAGGCAAAGAGCAGGGACATGTCGAGGCAGTTGCCTAGTTTTTGGGAAAGGCAGTTATCCGCTAGGCGTATGCGCTGACCTGTTTTTTCATAGCTAGCAGGTGAGGTGCAGTAGATGATTTCTTCTTCGCCCAAAGCCTGAAATATCGCAGCCATTTGCTTGCGCACGCGGTCAGAGGAATGCGATTGGTAGGCATCAAAGGAGGCGTCGCCTGTCCATTCTTCCAGTACGCTTGCGGCGCGGCGCAAAATGCGGTTGATGGCGGGGTGATTGGGTGTGCAGAAGGCAGCGAGCATCTCGGGATGTTGCCTCACGCCACCCCATTGGTCAAAGGGTAGAATCTCCACGGGGTAGAAAGACTCTGATAATAAGTCCTCGCCAGCCTGTATGCTGAGGCGCATTTGCGTTTTGACGCTCTCTGTCAGTTGGGAGAGGTAGCTGGCAGAAAGTTTGAGCTGTAGGTCGGGGAGTGCCACGTAGCTTCCCGCGCTCACGCGTTCCAAGCGCAGCTCGCAGGACTCGCACAGCTCCTCATGCAAGGAGAGTCTGATGAGGACTTGGGTGTAATCCTGCTCCCCCTCGTGATGTAGCAGGCAACTATGGATAAAGGGTATGCCATTATGCTGTATAGCGTAGTTGACCTTGTGAAGGTAGCTGATATCTATGGTTAGGGGGGAGGTGCTCATGGATTGAGCTATTATATAGGATGGAAAGAGAAAGGCAAGGATGCTTTTTTGCTGTAGGTGTCTTGGTTGAAAAGTATTCGATAAATTTAAAATGTTGATTTTAAAGGGGAGTTGAAAAAATGTGCAAAAAAAACAAAAAAATCTATAAAAAATGGTTGACGTGTCCCTTGTTCATCTGTATAATTCGCCCACCCCCACCA
>CAYJON010000128.1:0-6293 GCA_964371795.1 uncultured Akkermansia sp.
TATGCCTTGCGTAGCGCGTTAAGCAAACGTCCGTAAAATCTCAAAAACCTTGGGCACTTCACCCCCAAGCGTATCGGTAAGGTAATCACCCATCGCAGTGCCGCAGGATAATGCCGCAGCGAGACCAGTGGATAGGGTATGCGCCGTCTCCATGGGCTCTGCTGCCATAGGGTGAAAAATTCCCGCTCAAAGGGAAGTTTCGCTCCTGTGAGTATGTTGGGCTTTGTTGCCGCAAAATGCACGATGATGGGATGCCTATAGGCTTCTTGCGCCGCTGCACTCTCTTGCTGCATGTCTGCCGCAAAGAGGGGGATGACGTTGCAGGCTAGCGGTAGCCGCGCTATCCGATGTCGCAATACGAGGTTGATGGTGTCCTGATCTAACCAAATGAGTTGCTCTCGCGGTGTGCTTTCCGCTGTGGCGATGAGTTGGGCGGTGATGTCTTGTTCTCTCATAGCCGCGATGTCCATCAGTAGGAAGGAGGCATAATAATATTGGTCTGTATCATGATTCCAGTCTGTGATGCCCAGTCGTCGGGGGAAGGATTGTACATGGGGCTCATACTCTTTTCTGTACTTGCCGTAGATGCTCCACGGGCAGGCTGCTATGAGGGCGTTACCCATTTCTATGTCCCAAAGTTGCGTTATGTCCTGCATGACCATGATGTCGCAGTCCATGTAGAGGACGCGGGTGACATGCTGCGGTAGTAGTTGGGGTAGCAAAAAGCGGTAGTAGGTGCTGGTGGGGAGGCGTGGTTGGGTGGGTAGGTGATGCAGGGCATCATCCATGGGGTAGAAGCAGAGTTTGAGCCCCAAGGGGGCAAAGCTGCTTTCCTTGAGTCCTGTGTGGAGGATGTGTATGCAGTACTTTTCGGGTTCTGCAAGATGTTTTTCTAGGGAGTGGAGGGCGAGGGCGAGGGGGATTTCAAAATCCGCATCGGCTGCAAAGGCTATATGGTAGGGGTGGCTGTCCATTATTTCCTTCTTATCAGAGAGGGGATGGCTAGTACCATGGCTATCAATAGGCAGAGGACTACGGCCCAGTCTCCAAATTGTGCGTAGAATGTGAGTCCCGCTTCTGTGTCAACGGGGAGGACGGCGTAGCTGTAGCCTTTTGTCCATGGTTCTCCTTTTTCGTTGCGAAGCTCATGCAGCATGCTGCCGTTGGGGGCTATGGCGCAGCTGAGGCCTTGGTTGGCGGCGCGTATCATGGGGCGACGTAGTTCTATGCAGCGGAAGGCGGCATTACGCGCCTGCTGTTCTCCGCAGGCGGAGTGCTGGAACCACGCGTCGTTGCTGATGTTGACGATGACTTGTGCCTCTGGTCGGACAAAGGGGCGTAGGTGCTGCGATACGGTGTCTTCGTAGCATATGGCAGGGATGACGGAGACCTTGCCCATGTCGTTGGGTAGGGTGATGGGGATGGGGTCGGTGCCGCTACCGGGGCGTATGCCATCACCTGTCTGTGTTCCTGTTATTTTGGAGTAGGCTTCGCCTATCCATTTGATGTCGCGTGCAAGGGGGATGTATTCGCCAAAGGGCATGAGGTGCTGCTTGGAGCGGGTTTGGATGCTTTCAAAGCCGTCTTCTATGATGGCCATGGAGTTGTACATGCCCTCGGGTACCATGGAGCGACCTTCTTGCTTGTAGAGTACTTCGTCAACACCGGTGAAAAGTACCATGGGTGCTCCTCCCATTTCGCTGATGACTTGGCGCAGTGTGGCTAGTCCGCCTTCATTGGGAGAAAAGAGTTTGTTGCTGAGGCGGTCTGCTCGCAGTGTGTTGTCTGCTAGGTTGCGCCATAGGTGGAAGGGGAGCGCGCTTTCTGGCCAGATGACCCAGATGGGGAGTTGCTGGGTGATGCCGTATTCTTCGCTTTGCATGGCGCGTTGGACGGTTTCGCGCTGTATGTTGACGTAGGCTTCTGCTGTCTCGCTGAGGTACTCATCCAAGAAGGGCATGCGCTGGAAGATGGGCAGGCTTTTCTTTTTGACCTGACCTAGGTTGTTTTGGACGGCTAGGACGGGTAGGGCGATGACGCTGTCTTTTCTTTGCAGCATTTGCCGGTCGCTGTATCGTTGGGAGAGGGAGAGCCCCCCCATGAAGAGTCCAATGAGGAGGAGGATGGCTGCATAAAAGTCCCATGGGCGGCAGGGTTTTCCCACGGCCTTGCTGTGGATGTAGCAGCGGCGCATGGCTGCCCAGATGATGATGCCTACAAAGACGGGTAGGAAGGATAACGCGCTGGTGCCGACAAATTCTGCCCACTGGGCGAGGGAGAGCCCATCATAAAGTGCCATGCCCATGCTGTTCCACGAGAAGGCTAGGGTGCCATGGGCGCGTAGCCATTCTATGACGACCCAGAATGCGCCTAGTCCCACGGCACTTCGCAGGGTGGCTAGCATGTCGAGTGTGGCCCACTCCTTCCACGCGCTGCGCTTTTCCTCTAGTTTGGACTGGGCGGGTAGCTGTGGGGCATCGGGGAAGTTGGGGCGCAAAAAGCGCGCGGCTACACCTGCCCAGAGGGCTGGCAGCAGCGCGTAGTAGGTCATGAGGGGGATGAAGGCTATGCCGAGAAAGACCCAGTCATTGATGCCAAATACTTCTCCTACTTCGCGTATCCAAGAAAAGCTCACGCAGTACCAACCCATGCCGTAGAACCATCCATAGCCAAAGCCCGCCCAAAAGCTTTTTTTACCTGTCCATAGGACGCAGAGCAGTGGCAGCAGGCCTATCCAGACGAGGACGGAGATGTCGTAGGGTAAGAAGGCTAGCGCCATCACGACACCACCCAAAAAGCAGATGAGGAGGCGAAGGAGGCGGCTGTTCCACAGTTTGCGGCAGCGAGAGGCGTTTGCTATCGGGGCTGTATCGTCAGGCATAAGTGAGGTGCGTATGTGCTAGTCTTGTGCTTCTGTGACAGGGTGTATGCTGTGGCGATGCAGTTTTTTGGTTTCCTTGTCGCCTTCTAGTCTGTAGTTGACTTCGACGCACCAGAGGTCTGCATTATGGTCTATGTTATAGAGGGTGAAGTCTTCCTTGGTTTTGAGTCCATCATAGATGTGGAAGATGGCTTTTTTTCCCTGTGCTTGCATGTTTTCGTTATCAATGGGCACAAATCCCTCTGGGGTAAAGTGGAGGGTGACGGTGTCACCTACCTTTACCTGCTGGCTATTAAGTATATCTACCATGAGTACGCCCTTGCTGTTGATGGCTCCTAGCTCTATGGTGCTGATGGGGTAGTAGGCGGCACGTAGTTTCATGCGCTCATGGTTGGAGGAGTCCTGCCAGTAGGTACTGATGCGCTCTATGGTGAAACCATCGGTCTCCCAAGGGAGCTCTATGCTGCGATCACGCCACTTTGCCGTGGGGATTTTGCTGCTAAAATCAATGTATATGTATGCGATGGCTGTAAGTGTAAAGAGCAGACAGAGAGTTATTCCTAGCTTGCTCGCGAAGCTGAGTTGCAAGCCCTTTTTGATGGGCTTGTCCGTGGCGGATGTCTCACTGCTTTTATCTGGCTGAGTCATGCTTATATATTGACTGGAAAGGCTCCGACTTGCAATAAAAAAAAATCTTCAGGAAAAATATGACTTTTCTCTTGACTATGCTGAAAACTTTGCTATATTCTCTCTGCTGCATTGTCAGTGGAATGCGAGAATAGCTCAGTTGGTAGAGCAGTAGACTTTTAATCTATTGGTCCCGGGTTCGAGTCCCGGTTCTCGTAGTCAATTTAATAGGAAGAAACACGATGGAGGCAACTCGGTCGTGTTTTTTTTATGGTGTTATGAATGTCTTTTCTACATGTTGGAACAGTCGTCGTCATCAGGATGGTGGGGCGATGTGTGATGAGATCCGAGAGCTGGGCTTTGAGCGCATTGAGGCCTCTCACGGTTTTTCCCTGCTACTGGTGCCTGGTATGGTGCAGGCGGTGGAGGAAAAGCGTATTATCGTGGAGGGTGTTCACAATTACTGCCCTGCGCCTTTGGAGTTGGCGGGAGATGCGCCTGATGCTTACCAATTTACTTCTTACAAGGAGTGGGAGCGCTCTCGCTGCATGCGTCTGACCTTGGAGACGATGGATTTTGCGGCCTCTCTTGGTGCGCGTTATATTGTTCTTCATATGGGCAGTGTCCACCCCCTGCGCGGCAAGGGTGGGACAAAGGAGCTGGAGCGCATGGCTCGCCATGGCGCACTGGGTACACCAGAGTATGCCAAGAGAAAGGGAGAGCTGATGCGAGAGCGTGCAAAGAAGGGGGAGCTCTACTTCCACCGCGCACGCCTTGCTCTGCATTCTCTTTCGGAGCGCGCAGCCCAGCTTGGTATCAAGCTAGCAGTTGAGGGGCGCAGTAACTATGACCAAGTGCCATCAGAGTCCGAAATGCACTTGCTGATGAAGGAATTTTCCGAGGATGAGAATGTGGTCTACTGGCATGACTTTGGGCATATCCAGCGAAAGCATAACCTCCTCCAACTGGACCATGAGCAGTACTTGCAGCAGCTTTCTCCCTACCTCTATGGGGCACATATTAATGATGTCCAGTGGCCAGCGCGTGACCACCGTGCCCCCTTCTTGGGTGGTGACGTGGATTTTGATACCTTGATGCCTCGCTTTTTCCGCCAAGGAATGCCGCTGAGCTGGGAGCTCTCGTCCTCCATCAAGGCAGAGAAGATTAAAGAAGTGCTGCCCCTCTGGAATGATCTCATACAGCGTTGCCCGCTGTGAAAAAAATCTCGTACCTTTTTAAATAAAAAAGGTACGAGATAATAGATTCGAAATGTTCTTGAATTCTTACTTCTTGCTGTGACTTGCAAAGAGCTTTAGCATGGCCTTGCCTCCATCCATGTTCTTGACGATGGCAGCGGGGGTCAGTCCATCCTGGTTTTTGACATCGAGCTTTGCGCCATTTTCTAGGAGAACTTTTGCGATGATGATTTGTCCTTCTTCACCGGGGTCGCAGGCGAGGTGTAGGGCGGTGTTGCCGGATTCATCCTTTGCGTTGACGTCACAGCCAGCTGCGACGAGGGCTTTGACGACTCTTTCGAGATTTTCCTCTGCGGGGTGCATGGCCATCATCATGATGATGGTGTAACCGCTGGATGTGACTTCATTGGCATCAGCCTTGGCGGCAAGCAGAAGATCGACAATATCAGCGTGCCCATTGACGGCTGCCATGTAGAGGGCGCTAGAGCCGTCAGAGTCCTTGAGATTGACTTTTGCACCTGCTTTGAGGAGGAGTTTTACGATTTCTGTGTCGCCATTCCAGCTGGCAATCATGAGGGCGGTCTTGCCATCGGCGACTTCGCTTGGCTCATGCTTGTTCTGTTGGTTGACATTAGCACCTGCTTCTATGAGGCGCTTGACGGCTGCGACGTCGCTGTTGTGTGCTGCTTCTTCAAGGGGGAAAGTCTCTGCAAGGGCGAGAGGGCTAAGAGCCGCCATAGCGAGTGTTAGTAATGTTGTTTTCATGTTTGTATATGTGTGGGGTGAATATAAAAATTCTTAAATCAGGTATTAGTATAAACCCTCAATGCCTGAGTGCAAGCAAAAAGTGGCTTGTTATGGCAAATATTATTTTGATAGTTAAAATGACTTGAAGACTGAGAAATATATGCTAGAATAGAATCATAAGCACCTCTTTTCATGGCTTTTGGCAAATCGGCTGAGGAGATGGGTGGGGTGTGTTATTTAAACTCTATTTATAATATGAAAATTTACAGCACTATTTGTCTGGCATTGCTCTCCTGTCTCGGAACTTACTCGCAAGCCCAAGAGTACGTTGAACCTGGTTCTCTTGTTGCTCCAAAAATCGCCAACTGGGAAGAAATGGTTTGGCTTGATGAGAACGGGAAAACCAAGGAATTTATGAGCGGTAGCTATGTGGAGCTTGGTGATAATAGCAAGAAAAACACAGACGCCTTACCCACATATAAGATAAATCTCGCGCAGTCCGCGAGCTGCGGTGAGTTCCTCTTATTGGAGAAGGCTAACTGGCATCTGACTGGTGAGGGTGTATCTCTCATAGGTGGAGAAGGCCCTATTGCTGACTTTGGAAAGCTCAATGTGGGTATCAACATGTACATGCGTTACTTTAAGGCGACGAAGGGTAATGAATTCATGGTCAATGCACACGGTAGCCTCAATGGGCAAAATCTGAGCCTCGAAGGCGGTAGTGCTTATTTTGCAGGTGGTAGAGCAGATGTGTACCATGTCTTTATGGATCAGGCCGCTTTGCTCAAGTGCACTGGCAACAGTCTGGTGGAGTTTGTCACCATGGATATGTCAGAAGATAG
>CAYJON010000129.1:0-3162 GCA_964371795.1 uncultured Akkermansia sp.
TAGCAGCTTTGCATTTTGGCAGCAGTTTGGATGAGAATTTGTGGCGTTTGGGTGCACATAGCGAGCTATGTAAGCCCAAAAAGCTGCAAATTATCGCCAAAATGAGCCAAAAGGCATGCTGTAATGAGCATATTTTAACATCACATCTTTTCGTAAACTAATTTCGCAAGGCCCCCGATAGGTCAAAGTTTAATTATTTGCGCTCAAAGAGGGAGCGAATCTTGCGGCCTACGATTTCGACGGGGTGGTCGTGTAGTTCTGCACGCTTTGCGGCAAGGAGGGGAGCGCCCTTGGCTGCTTCTTCCAACCAGACGCGAGCAAACTCACCGCTTTCAATGCGCTTGAGGGATTCTTTCATCTTCTCCTTCACATCGGGCTGGATGATTTGAGGACCATTGTAGTACTCACCGAACTCTGCCGTGTTGGAAATCACTTCATTCATGCGCTCAATACCACCTGCGTAGATGAGGTCAACAATGAGCTTTGCTTCGTGCACGCATTCAAAGTAAGCCATCTCAGCTGGGTAGCCAGCCTCAATCAGGGTTTCAAAGCCGTACTTCATCAGGTCAACAATACCGCCGCAAAGGACATTTTGCTCACCGAAGAGGTCTTCGTAGGTTTCTTGCTCAAAGGTGCACTCCAGCACGCCACCGCGTGTGAGACCTTCTGCCTTTGCCATGGAGAGCGCAAGGCTGCGTGCGTTACCTGTAGCATCTTGATACACACCGATGAGACCGGGGCAACCAAAGCCTTCTTCAAACACGCGGCGAACTTCTGTACCAGGGCCCTTAGGAGCAACGAGAATCACGTCAACATCTGTAGGAGGCACGATGGTCTTGAACACATAGGCAAAACCGTGGGAGCAGCTCAATGCCTTACCAGCTGTGAGCTGAGGCTTGATTTCATTTTCAAAGACGCTGCCATGAGATTCATCAGGAAGAAGCAGGTGGATGATGTCACCGCGTGTGGAGGCATCCTTCACGCTGAGGACTTCAAAGCCATCTTGCACAGCACTGTCCCAGCTCTTACCAGGGCGGAGACCGACAATAACATTCACGCCGCTATCGCGCATGCAGAGTGCTTGCGCACGACCCTGAGCACCGTAACCGATGACGGCAACTGTCTTACCATTTAATACGCTGGTGTCAGCGTCCTTGTCATGAAGAATTTCCATAGTGATTATTCTATAAATGTTAATTATTTATCTAAAATACATCCAAACACCCAATGTTTGGACATGTGGACATATTAGCAGATAAAAAGACTAATGCAAGCCCATATTCAGATTTTCCCTCTAACGAGTCAATTTGATGACAGTGATTTCTGCCTGTGTGCCGAGGCGGAGAGGTATCCAGCTGCCAGTGCCCTCACTGACATAGAGCTTCATCTTACCCAGCTCAAAGAGACCGCGATTGTAGTCAGCTATTGCGTCAGCCAATGCCGTCCATGGGAAAAATTGCCCCCCATGCGTGTGTCCCGAAAGCTGCAAGTCAAAGCCCGCTTTTTCAGCTTCGGGCGCGAGGACGGGCTGATGGCTGAGCAGCAGCTTGTAATCACTGCTCTTTTCCTGTACAGCAGCCTTTGCAGGCGAAGGAAGTAAGGCAGCGTGCTTTTTGGCAACAGGGTCAGTCACTCCAGCCAGCAGAAGCACAGCACCGCCATGCTCTATGAGGCGATTTTCGTTATTGAGAGGCTCTAGCTTCAGCTCATGCAGGCGGGCGAGGATGTCCTCTATATCCGTGTGAAAGTAGTCATGGTTTCCCAGCACGCTGTAGACCCCGTAGCGGGCGCGCAGCTGGGTAAAGGGCTCTAGCTGCAAAAGCTTTTCGGGATTCGCACTCTCTATAATATCACCTGTCACCACAATGAGGTCAGCATTCTGAGCATTGCTCAGCGCGACTAGCTCTTCCACCCACGCAGCGGGCGTGTCGCGGGTGATATGGGTATCGGTAATCTGGACAATGGTCAGACCATCCAAGCCCTCCGCACCCTCTGGCAGAGTGATATTGACCTCCTTGACATGAAGCTCACTGCTATTTTTCACACTGATGATGCCCAGATACAAGGTCGCCGAGACAATAAGAAGCCCCGCCACGCGCTGAAAGGCAACAGAGCGTCCCTTGCGCATGATGAGAAAGAGCACATCCTTGAGCAGGACCAGCAAGCAGGCATAGCAAAGAAAGCCTATCACACTAGGCGCGATGGCAACCAGAGGTGCTACCCACAGCCATTCCTGCTCTCGGATACACTGGTAGGCAATGAAGATGCCAGCATAGACTATCATCCCGCCAGCCAAGATGGCATAAAACTTGCGAGGCAGGCGCATGGGCTCCCACAGCCTCTTGTTCACCAAGAGGGCTGCCGCCAAGACCACCGCAAAAACAGGGCGAGAAAAAAAGAAAATAACAAGCAGCGACAGTGCTATCAGAACACGAACAAGGGTTTTTGGCATGCGAGGAGCTTAAGCCAAGGCACCTGAGTGGTCAATAAAAATAACAAAAAACTGCGCCATCAACTGGGCATACTCTCATACAAGTCCTTGTAACACCTCCCCACAGCAACACTGTCATGCTGACGGCAGACAAGTTGCCTTGCCTTTAAGCCAAAGTGAAAGCGCAACAAGGGAGAATCCAGTAAGTCATAGAGGCGCGATACCAGCTCCTGCACGCCATAGGACTCTGACAAGACGTAACCTGTCTCCTCATGCTGCACCAACTCCGCAAAGCCATGGGATTGGCGCACAATGACAGGTAAGGAGCAGGCCATGGCCTGCAAAATCAACCGCTCTCCTCTTTCCCCATTTGGTGGCAACACCATGACATCCAAGCTACTCAAAAAGGATGCCAAGTACTGCGCCTGTATTGGCGCGCTCTTCCTATGTATCATAGGGATAGGCAGATTGACAGGCGGTCTATCACCTACATACATGATCATCACATCATGACAATCAAGCATAGAGAACTGCTGACACAGAGCCATCAACTCCTCATGACCTGTCCGCTCTTCCTCTTCTGTGCCAAAGTAGCCTATGAGCCGTGTATGGGGATGCACACCTAGCTGCAACTTGCTACGCACACGCGGAAAAGCACGCAGGGCATCTGTCTCTACAGGTGCGGGTATATAATGAACAGCATAACGCGATGCTAGCTCTGTGACTTCTAT
>CAYJON010000129.1:3262-6151 GCA_964371795.1 uncultured Akkermansia sp.
CAGGTGCGGGTATATAATGAACAGCATAACGCGATGCTAGCTCTGTGACTTCTATGGCCTGCCTCATCTCCTCGGAGTGCGTCACCAGCGTCAGCTGCTGCGCCCCGTCCAACTGGGACAAGGCACGGCGTGCGCGGGTAAAAAAGTACTTCAACATGCGGGGCATAGTGCGCAGCCCCTCACCCGACTCCCCTGCCCTTGGCAAGAGGGCATCCAAGTCCGATCTATCATGCAGCTCCATGACCATGGGGCTGTCCATCTGCAAAAATTGCCACCAGCGTAGGCGCGCGCTGCGGGGATTGCTCAGATGCAACACACGTTTGGTCTTACCATAGCGGGCAGCATCACTAATACGCGCTGCTTGCAGAGCGCGCTGATCCTCCCGCCTCAAGGAGCTGAGCCTATTTTCCCAAGTATGTCTTTTCTTATCCACCCAACAGCGTGGATGAACACCATCTGCACTATCCAGCGCAAAGTAAAGAGCCTCTGCGCGGGACTGTTCCTTAATCAAATCAGAAATGAGAGCAACCTGTATCATGTCTCATTAGAGACAATGACGCGCATCCTTTAGTTGAATACTTGTTAGGAGCGAGTTAGGATTTAAAACGCAGCTGTCGCAGCACCCTAAAATGATCACCAGCACCAGGGCGGGCAATGAGGTGGGCATCAGCCGCAGACTGCGGGTCTGCCAGTGGTGCAAGAAAATCATGCTGCGTCTCCAACTCCACCACATCACCGACGCAGCTTTCTGCCAAATCACGCAAATCAGTAAAGTTCACATCACAGGTGATATCACAATGTCCAGCCAATGCTGGCAGATCATCCACGGACAGCATCTGATGCGCCTTGTAGCCACGCATGCTACCATGGGGGCGGCGGTAATAGAGGCTATCTACTACATCTCCATAATCTATAGTAATCATAGCCCCCTCCTTCCACAGAGGCTGCCAGCTACTGAACCAGCGGTGGTAGCTCTCATGCACCTCGACTACCTGTCCCTCCTGTGCCCAGCGGTCAAAGACCGTGGACTTGGGCAAGGGGCGCAGCCATGCTTGACGCTGCACGCGCCCATCCACATGGGCCAAGCCCAGTTCATGCCACTGCCCTTCTTGGAATACAAATTGTCGAGCGGGGAAGGCATCGGGCAGCTCATTACTGAAAATAAAGGCACGACCATTCACCGCCTTGAGGGCGGGCTCTATGGTCTCATAGCTGCGAACAAAGCCTCCGCCCAGCATCTTCTGGTGGGCACGCAGGCTATCACTGCGCTCCACCATGTAGTAGCGCGCACGCAGCTTTTCCCAAAAGCTAAGCTCCCTTGCAATATCGGTCATCAAGGCAGCTGTCCCGCCGCCTATCTCCATAAAGGGCAGGTTGCCAAAAATCTTGCACTGGCGACGCCATTCTGCAACTAGGCCACGCGCCAGCAGACGGCTCTGCGTCGCGCAGGTGGAAAAATCCCCTCTTATCCCAATGGCTGACATATTCTGGGAATAGTAGCCCCCTTCCTTGTCAAAGAGAGCCACATCCATGAACTGCTCCATTGAGAGCCAGTTGCCATGAGAATGGATGAGAGGCGAAAGGTTCATGACTGTTCAAGCATGAGCAGCAGCGGGCGTTCTGCCTGCTGACGCAGGGTTTCCTCCACACGTACTTCTGGTGACATATCACGGAGGCAGTTACGCAGCTTTTCGAGCGTATTGAGCTTCATAAACTCGCACTCCGCGCAGCTGCAAGATGTCGCATCAATGGCGATGAATTCCTTTTCGGGTACTAACTTGCGCAGGCGGTGGAGAATACCAGTCTCTGTCACGATGATAAAACGCTTTGCCTCCGACTCCTTGCAATAGGGTATCATCTGTTCTGTGGAGCAGATATGATCGGCGAGCAGGCGCACAATCTCGCGGCACTCTGGGTGGCATACAACGAGCGCATCGGGGTACTGGGCACGCAGAGCAATAATCTGCTCTTGGGAAAACTTTTGGTGAACATGGCAATGTCCCTGCCAGAGCGTCATCTCCCTGCCGCACTGGTGCGCTGTCCATGCGCCCAAGTTTTCGTCTGGGACAAAGAGAATGGGACGGTCTTCGGGGGCAGCGGCGACAATTTTCTTAGCATTGCCGCTGGTCACGATGACATCGGAGAGAGCCTTCACGCCTATGGAGCAATTCACGTAGGCGATGACGTAGTAATTCTTTTCCTTATTCTCCTCAAGGAAGGCCGCCAACTCCTCAGAGGGGCAGGATTGCTCCAAAGAACACTGCGCGTCCAAGTCTGGGATAATCACCGTCTTGGTGGGATTGAGGATGCAGGCAGTCTCGGCCATGAAGTGGACACCGCAAAAGAGAATAACATCGCATTGTGTCTCCGCTGCCTTTCGTGCCAGACCGAGAGAGTCACCAACAAAGTCAGCTATATCTTGTATCTCACCACGTTGGTAGCTATGGGCAAGTATGATGGCATTGCGCTGCTTTTTAAGCTCTGCAATCTCCTGTATCAAATCAGTGTGAACCATGGGTCAGAGGGTAACACGGAACAGTCAATGCGTCAAGGTCGAAGTATGGATGAATCATCAGTCTGCACAGCATTAAAAAATGGATTGCTAATGTGCTGAATCATGATAAACTGAAAATTAATCACCCCACTTTAATCTCATATGAAGAGTAAATCATTGCATTCCAAAAAATGTTCTTTCTTAAGGCATACAGCCACTTTAGTACTGAGTTCCTGCTTGCTTTCAGCCCCTCTTTTCTCCCAAGAGCAATCACAGGCTAAGGGTGAGGACTACTATGAACAAGGCACTAATTATCTGATAGGTAATGGAGTACCAAAGAACGACAAGTTAGCTGCCCAGTTAATCCAAAAGGCGGCTGATGCGGGCAACGCAGA
>CAYJON010000130.1:0-6075 GCA_964371795.1 uncultured Akkermansia sp.
CCCCAGTTCAACGATTTTTAATACGTATCAAAAATCGTAAAAGGTGATATTGCAATTCTTGAAATCGACATTGCAGAGCTGCTAAAGGTCATAGAGAATTAGCTTTCAGTCTGAGGCAAAGTAAAGACAGCCTCTCCCACCACAAGTTGGGTGGAAGAGGCTGTCGGAGAGGAGTGTCCCGTGCAGGGAAGGGGAGGCTTAGGGTGTCAGCTTGATGACAAAGCCGCCACCTGGTGCCATATGGATGCTTGCTGGTACCTCGCTGAGGGGCATGTGCTCTATGGAAAAATCCTCGGCATTGCGCTCTGCATTTTTGCCGTCTTTGAATATTTGCACTTCGCCGCTCTTGAGGCCTGTTAGCTCTGTGAGATTGATGGGGATATCCCTAGCTTGCCAGTTGTTGAGACCGCCTAGGTACCAGTCCTGGCCCTTGCGGCGCAGGGTGACGATGTATTCTCCTACCTTGCCGTCAATGACGCGTGTTTCATCCCATGTTGTGGGGATGGAGGCGATGAAGTCCGTGGTGCTCTCGTTTTTCTCGTAATTGGTGGGTGTGTCGCACATCATGTTGAGCGGTGCTAGGTAGATGATATACTGCGCTACTTGGTGGGCTCTTGTGCCTTGGCTCATGGGCTTGTGGTAGTTGGGCATGTAGTCGCCCTTGCAGGAGTTAATCATCGCACCCTGTGTGTAGTCCATAGGGCCTGATGCCATGCGCAGGAAGGGGATGCTGACATCATAGGTGACGTGATCTACCTCTGGCTTTGCCCATTTCATGTTTTCTAGCCCATAGACGCCTTCAAAATTGAGGATATGGGGGTAGGTGCGCTGTAGGCCAGCGGGCTTGTAGGTGCCGTGCATGTCTAGCAGTAGGCGGTGGCGCGCGGCTGTCTCTGCTGCGCGCTCATGGAACTGCACCATGAGCTGGTCATCGCGATCCAAGAAGTCTACCTTGAATCCCTTTACCCCCATCTTGGCGTAGTGCTCGCAGACGCGCTCCATGTCGCGATCAAATGCGTAGTAACCTGCCCAGAGGATGATGCCCACGCCCTTGGACTTGCCGTAGCTGATGAGCTCCTCCAAATCAATCTCGGGCACAACCTGCATGAGGTCGTACTTCTTGTTGACTGCCCAGCCCTCATCAAGGATGACGTATTCGATATTATTCTTCGCGGCAAAGTCAATATAGTATTTGTAGGTCTGGGTGTTAACGCCTGTTTTGAAGTCGACGCCTTCGAGGTTCCAGTCATTCCACCATTCCCATGCGACCTTACCGGGCTTGATCCATGAGATGTCCTCTACTTTTGAGGGCGCGGCGAGGATGTAGCTTAGATCACTATTGGCGAGGTCAATGTCCTGTCGCGCTATGGTGAGCACGCGCCAAGGGAAAGTGCGCGGGGCTGATACCTTTGCAATGAAGTCTTCGCGTGTCTTGACGATGGTTTGCAGATTATTATGCCCTGTGTGCTCCTCCACTGTGGCTGGGTAGGCAGCGTGGTAGCCCTTTAGCTGGCGTGCCTTCATTGGCGCGTGCATGAAAAGCCCAGGGAAATCGCGCAGATCGCTCTCCGTGATGCTCACCCTCCTGCCCTGTGGACCATCCACCATGAGGGGGAGGAACATGAGCTTGCTCTTGTCCAGTTTTGAGAGTGGGGCAGTGGTGTAGGTGTTTTCAAAGGAGCTGTGTAACTGTTGCTCAAAGCACTCATGCAGGGACTTACCGACGCTATCGTAGACAGGCGTATTCACATAGGGGACGGTCGCGCTGGCATCGTCGGGGAAGTTGATCTCCATCTGCTCATCTTGGATAACATAGTCGCCAGTCTTGTTGGAGATGAATCGGTACGCGACGCCGTCATTGTAAGCGCGGAATTCCACACTCCAGTCACCCTTGAAGTTAAGGCGGATGCCCTCATAGTTATCCTCGACACTAGCCTTGGAATAAAAGGGGGATTCGATGCGTTGGGAGACTTTTACCTCCTGCTCATCAATCAGCGTGGGGGCTATCCCCCAATGCTCACCAGAACCCAAAGTCATGGAGATGGGGGAGGGCTCTATTATCTGAACACCATCTTGGTACACATCAAACTGCAGCGTCTGCCCCACGTAGATATTGAGCTTTGTGGCTTGGTCGGGGGAGGTGATGCTAAAGGTCTGATTAGCATCAGCTAGTGCTATTTGTGACGAGGCGCAAAGAGTTAGCAGATAGGGCAAAATCTTTTTCGTTTTCATGATGGGTGAGCCATGCTATGGCGATATGCTAAGCTAGCATAAACACACCTCTACTGCAATGTATTTTTGCGTCAAAGTAATCAAAGTAACCTGAGCGCATCAAAGAAGGTGCGTTTGAGGTTGGGGGCACAAAGCCCCCATGTATTGTTGCCACTGCTGCGTGACGCTTAGTACAGAGGTCGCGAGAATGTTGCTGGTTGATCGTTTACCCATGTCTCAGGGAGCGTATCACTGTTGATTGTTTTCACGACCTTTATCGTCGCGTTAGCGGTCGTTGTATCAGTAAAGGTGAAGTAGATGGTGTATACGTATACACTAAAAATCTTTGGGTCAACATTCTCGAAAAAAGAGTGTGTGATTTTTAGTTCTGCTTGATTCGTCTCATCATTTGGGAAGGTAACCCATTCATAAATGCTCTGTGTTGTAATAATTTCGTCACTATCTGACAGAACCTCGATGTTGACAGATCCGTCGGTTGCTGTATTGGGGCGCATAGTGAGTACTTCGTTGGCACCATTCCACTGGAGAGTAATTTGGTACGGAGAGATGAGATCTAGCGTATTCTCTGTAGTCGAGCTAGGGCTGGATGAATCTGAACCACAAGAGTTAAGCGAGAGTGTGCCGACACATGCTGCTGCGGCGAGGGTGTAGCGGATTAGTTTTGATATAATCATATGGGGAATTCTTGTTGTGATGTTCGTGCAGAACTAACGATATCATAGCAGAAATGCTGCATATAGCCAGCCTAATTGATAAAACTAATATGTCATCGCCTGCCAGTTGCTTGATTCGAGCTAATTCTGCAAGAGTGGTTCCCTAATTTCTATGGGACTGGCCTTTCTGGTAATTCTACTAATCGTTGTTTTTGTTCTTCTTTACAAAATCGCTTGGACTGCTCGATGAAATAATTCACGTCTTGCTTGTCGCCTGATAATTGGAAATAATATTTTAGAATCAATTTTCTGCACTTCGGGCAAGTGCTCAGCCACCACGCATATTCTAAATACATAGGTGTTAGAGTTTTCTGCTGATTTAAAAAATCTAAAGCTCTTGCAACATCTTCATAATTAGAGTAGCGGCAGTAGGATGCTTCATGCTGTGCGCTGATGATTTTGGATTCAAGGTCTGGGCTGTCGTATTGATTATTAGCTTTGAGAACGGAGCAATTCAGTGCTATGAAGATGATAAAGATAGAGTGTTTCATTTGCTGTCCTTTCTTAGATGCCCTTTAACTTCTTGTATTTCTTGATTCCTTATTGCCTGCTCCTCTTTGTTGAAACGTGGTACAAAATCGACAAAACTCGGGGTACCATATTTTTGTGGACCAGAGCTAAGGGCATGCGCGTGATCAGAAAGCAGTAATTTTCTCACATTGGGATTATTGCTTTTGCACCAAAGAAAGGTAATAAAGTCCCCACTGAGACGAATCTGTTTGGCATTAGCCGTGGCATAATACTTAAAAAATAAATCCTCATCTGAACAATGATTATAAAGCAATTTTTTGAGCTCTTGCCAAACAAGCCTGCGAGAGGTATCGTCCTTAGGAGGACTGACTTCTGAGCTTATCTTAAGCAAGACCTCCCTATATTTATTGTCAATATCCTTCACCTCATCGGCCAAAGAATTGTGCAAGGAAAATGCTGTACATATCACTATTAGTATCTTTGTCTTCATTGCGTTGTTGATTTGTTCGAAGTGTCACATTTTGCTGGTTTTTCGATACATAGCTCTAAACCAGCGTATTCACTTGCTCTAATAATTCTCATATTATCCAACTCTTCATAAAAGGATAGATTGGGATTAATCATATACGTAAAACGGAATAATAAGTTGTTAATAAGTCGTTTTAACCATTTTTCTTTCACTATAGTAAGATATTCTTTATTCAAATCAGCAGGTGGATACAAAACCCTGCTATAGAAATCAATACTCGGAAATCGCGAATATTCAATATCAATGCCAGATTGCTGCAAATCCAATTGAGCTTGGGCTAATTCGTTTCTAAAATCCTCCGAATGATAGGCATAAACATCTGCATAATCATTATTTTTATATATAAATACTACTTGTTGTCTATCAACTGTAAAAGCAAGCCCAGTTCCTAGGCAAAACTCATATATACAAATAAGCTTTGAGCTATCAATAAGCCGGGTGACCATTTCATTTGATTTCATAGTTTTCGCAAATTGCAATATATCACGATAGCCATAAGAGTACAAGCAGGAAATGCAATTCCATAATTTTTTGTGATTAATGATATAAACTTGACAGCGGTAAATTATTTTGTTTCAATAATGAAAATGCAACTATAATTATGGAGCTGTTTAAAAATCTATTTAATTTTATAAGTGATCTAGGGAATACAACAACAATCGTTTGTACTCTTATAACAGTTATTTCTTTTATTGCATTAGAAGTTTATAAGTCTAAGCTAGCAAAATCAGATTTTAAAGAATCTTTCGTGAGTACCACAAAAGGTCTATTTTCCGAAAAATTAGAAGAAAGAATGAGCTCGGCTATTCTGATGCGACGTTATTTAAATTATAATAATAAAGAAGGCAAGTTAAAAGACTCTTTTAAACTAGATGCGATTAATATAATTGCTTCATTACTGAGAAAGGAAAAATCTGGATTATATCAAAAGACGTTAGCGGACAGTTTAGCATATTCTCAATCTTTGGATTTCTGTGATTTTCAGTATGCAAATATGCAAAATATGCTATTGAAATCTAGAAATTATATCACGAGAAGCAAAATAGTGAATTTTTTTAGCAGAAAAAAAGACCTCTCTTATATAGTACCTATTTCACTAAAAGGAGCTGATTTTTTTATGGCAGATCTATCGTATGCAAATTTACAAAGCGTAGATGCTAATAAAGCTGTGTTTTATCAAGCAAACTTGCATAAAGCAACATTTCGAGATTGCGATTTCTCGGATGTAAATTTTAATGATGCTAATCTACAAGGAGCGCGTTTTATACGATGTAATTTGAAAAATACCGATTTTAGGAATTCAATAGGAACTCCTGATTATGTTGACTGTATGAATCATTGTCAACAAGAGAAAGATATTCAAAATAGGCGAGTTGTGAAAATTTTCATAAGTTGTTCTAGTGAGCTAGCTGCCCACAATGGACACTTTAAGCGCTATATTAAAGGCACAATAGGAAAGATTAGTAGTGCACAAATCGAAATTCTTCTTGTAGAGATTAAAAAAGGACAATATATAGCGAAGGATCAGCTCTCATATATTCGGTCTCAAATGGCTTCTAGTGATGCAGTTATTGTTTTAGCGTTTGGAGATACTTATATAGAAAGAGGTGTGTATCGAAAGTATACGAATGAAGAACAAATACTGGAAAATATTGAAATCACATCGCCGTGGATACATGCAGAAATCGGGATTGCTTGTGGATTAGGTCTACCTATTATGATTTTGCACGAAAAAAATCTATCAGAAGGTGTGTTGCATAGTTCAATTCAAGATTTTAGTGTTACGCAAGTAAATATGCAGAAATATAATAATAATTTCTTGAAAACCATTATTACAAATTGGATTCTATCACTCCCTGCACACAAAAGAATGCTCGCCAAAAAGCAAGAGTAAAGTAAGATTTACACCTTCGTATGTAAGCAAGAGGCGCAGTTCCTAACGTGGGTATTTACACGGATTTTTGCTTGAGCGAAGCGTCCCGAACTGCATCGTCTGGACAAGGAGGCGTGGCAAAAGCGAACAAAGTTTGGTTTTATAAGTCAAGAAAATGCAATTCCACAATTTTTAGCGTTGACCCGATTTTCACCCCAGCTCCTACGCCATGTCAGGCGTACAACGAAGAAAGCCTT
>CAYJON010000131.1:0-5904 GCA_964371795.1 uncultured Akkermansia sp.
TTGCTAGCAAAAAAGACTACAATCTGCGCCTCACCTCCAATGACTTCTTGGAAGGTGTGATGCTCACCCGCAACGAGATGGAGTTCTCCTACGTTGATGGCATGGGCTACCACTTCCTTGATAACGAAAGCTATGAGGATGTTTGCGTCTCCGAGGACATCATCGAACCTGTCAAGGAATACCTCATCGAGGGCTCTAACTACATCGTTCTCTTCACCGATGAGACTGTTTGCTCCATCGAGCTGCCCGCCGCCATCACCATGGAGGTCACAGATGCCCCCGAAGGTGTCAAGGGTAACAGCGCAAATAACGTCTACAAGAGCGCAACCATGTCCACAGGTCTGGTTGTCCAAGTACCTCTCTTCATCACCGCTGGTCAGCGCATCTCTGTAAAGACAGAAGACGGCAGCTACCTCGGTCGCGTGAATAACTAAGAGCCGCGCCGAAAATCAAACTTTATCAAGTCACCCCCGCCACCCCGCGCGAGGGTGACTTTTTCACCCATAGCCCGCGACTTATGATAGCCTTTATCAGAGGAAAAATTGTTGAATCACGCCCCCAAGCCCTCATCCTTGATGTCAATGGGGTGGGCTATGAGGTCATTATCCCTCACTCCACCTTTGACCAGCTCAACCCTGTTGAGGGGATGGAGGTTACGCTGCGCACGCATTTTCATATACGCGAGAACGCGCAAATTCTCTATGGCTTTGCCAGTGATGCAGAGCGCGACATCTTTCGCCTGCTCATAGACCGCGTCAGCGGCATAGGTCCAGCCACGGCCATCTCCATCCTCAGTGGGCTTAATGTGGAAAGCTTTAAGGCAGCTGTAGCCTCCGCAGATGCTGCCGCCATATCCCGCGCCAAGGGGGTGGGCAAAAAGACCGCAGAGCGCATTGTCCTAGAGCTCAAAGACAAGGTGGGGCTAGCCGCCACATGGCAGGCACAGCAGCAGGGTACTACCACAGAGGCCGCCGCAGATGCAGAGCTGGCTCTCATTGCCCTCGGCTTCAAGCAGGCAGAGGCACGCAAGGCCCTGACCGCGCATCTCAAAGAAGAGCCCAGTGCCAGCACCGATGAGCTCATCCGCGCCGCATTACGCCGTATAGGTTAAGGAGATTATGCTTTTTTCTTGCCATGCAAAGTAAAAAGCATTAGATTGAAATCAGTGGTCAACCACCACGATAACGATTATGAAATTGGCATCAATTATAGCATTAAGTGGGGCATGTCTTGTTCCCGCGATAGTTCTTTCCTCCTGCAGTGAAAGTCCCCTTGACAAATTTGTAAGCATGGCCGAAGTTCAAGTAGAGCTGGGTAATATTTGCAAGGAGGTCACCGAAGGTAAATTGACCCCTGCGGAAGGTGCAGAGAAAATCAATGAGCTCAAGAAGTCGAATCAGAAATACATGGATGCAATAAAAGCCATGCAAGCAGATGAGACTCAGAAAGAGGAAATGAAGAAGCTGGTCGAAGAGTTCGAAAAATCCGACAAGGGCAAGGAACTCAAGAAGCAAGTTGAAGAGGCCTCTGACCATGTAGTCTCTGCCGCTATTAAGATTAAGGACGCAAAGTTCCAAGAGGCATTGACTTCTTTCTCTAAATAAGGTTTTCTCCAAACTTTAAAAAAACACCCTAGGCATCATGTGATACCTAGGGTGAATACCGTTCGACTTATCCTTAAATTGTTACTAGTTAACTCCTGTCTCTAGCGGTGGTTCTTCTATGAGGGGTTATTCTGCGCATTTAATCTGCACAAAGGCTTCTTCTTGGAGGCGGCATGCGCCACAGGCGAACTTGGCTCTGATTTGCAATGCCTCATCAAGGTCATCACGGACGGAGACCTTGACTTTGAAGTCATCCCATATGCCAAACTGTGCTTTGCTCTTGACCCATGCGAGGCAGGAGCGTATGCCACCAGCGGCAATGGGTAGTTGCTCTGTACGGATGATGCGGAAGCCCAAGAAGCTGTCTACCTTGCCCTCTGCGAGGGCGCGGACGGTGTTGTAGTCGTAGCTAGAGACTTCTGGTTCTTGCAGCAAGGCGTTAATCTGGCTGCTGGAACAGGCGAGCACTAGCTCATCACCGTAGGCGCGGCGTTCTTCGCTCCACGCTTCTGCTTTTTGCAGCATGGTGAGGGCTTCGCGCAGCTTGGCAACGGTGAGGTTGCTGTCGGCAGCTGTGCCTGTGTCCACGTAGTCTTCAGCGATAATCTGAGACTGGGGGAGGGCGACGGCTGTGGTGCCGTTTTCTCCCGTGTAGTTAGTGCCCATGAATCCAGAGAGCATGACGGCATCCATGCTACGCGCGGCAGCGGCACGGAGGCTTTCTATGGTCTTTGCTACGGCAATTTCATTGGCAGCAGAGAGCTTTTTGGGGTCAAACTCATCAAAGCCAACGGCCTTGGTGTAGATTTTGGGGTGCATGACGCGGCGTGTGGTGGGCGCTTCGTTGAGGACGGTGCTCGCCATGCGCGTTGTTTTTTCTTCGAAGGTGAGAAGACCAAATTGGTCAAAGGCCACCATTTTTCCAGAGAGACCTGATTCCACTGTGACAAATTTGTCCAAGCGGGAGATTTCTTGCTGGAGGTAGGAACCCCACTTCTCACTATATTTTACCTGATAATTCTGAATTATATCAGCCATGGTATGTCTGTTTTCTATATATGATGTATTGTTTTTAACAAGGGTGGCAAATCGGTTGTGATGATTGCCCGCGTCGGGGTCATGCCGCATGTCAACAGGTGCTGGTTCTCGCTACGAGAGGGAGAATTGCTAGCTCCTGTGCTCTTGCCAATTGCAATAAAAGCATTATTTTGCGCTCAGGTCACTATTTTTGAGGGGTGGAGCAGTTGCTTAATCAATTTGAGTTGCATGGGTGTCATGATTTATTATTGCTTTGTGCGCCGTGCTTTGCTATTCTCTTTGTAGCATGAGTATGCCTCCCCCTGTTGTTCCTAAGCCTGAAGCCGCGCCAACGATGCACGAGTTGTTGCAGCGCGAGCGTGCTTTGGAGAAAGAGCTCAAAAAGCTGCGTGATAGGCTTGCAAAAATGGCTCTGACGGGTGCGCCTGATTCTCAGATGCTACGTGCCTTGGAGAAGGATGATAATCTGCCTGTGGAGGAGGATATTGCTGAGGCAGCTGACTATAATAGCCGATTTGTCTCTACAAAGCCCTTGGAGGAGGATTCTCCCCTGCCTACTATTCTGCTGCGCCCGCTATCTCTGCAAGACCCGCTGCGCAACAAGTGGGGCTTGGGTTTAGGTTTGCCCTCGGTGGCAAAGGCGAGAAGGATGGGCAGCAAGAGTTCTGCTGCTTTACACGCTGCGCAGCTTGGCCCTCAAGCACAAGAGGTGACAGTAAAGGGGTATTTGCGTATTTTTGGGCTTCTGCCCTCTGGTGTTCCCTGTCAGTGCAAGGTGCCTCTGAGCACGGTTGCCAATCAGGGCAAAATGGTCATTGGCCGCGATCCGACTGTGGCGCATATTGTCATCCCCGAGATAGGGGTGTCGCGAGCGCATGCTATTTTGGAATACATAGATAATCAGCTAGTGATTACTGATAATGACTCCACTAATGGTCTTTATGTCAATGATCACCGTCTTAGTCCTTATGAGCAGCGGGTTCCTCTTTATGATGGCAGTACGGTCAACTTTGGGGAAACGAGTCTGCGCGTTGAGATCGTGCAGTAATGTTACTGTTCTGTCTGTGCTTGTTATGACTTAGAAAATGCTTGATTTCTAATTTTTTTGCTGATAAGCTTTAAACGATGTTACGTTTATTCTTTATTATTGCTCTATTACTGTGTTCCGGCGTTTGGATGTTAAATCATTCATACGCGAATGCGGAGTCTGTTGCGAGTGAGGAAATAACGGAGAATCTCGATAAGGAGACTCGCCATTTTTTCCTGCGCTCTGTTGTGCTTTCTCTGGAGACGATGGCAAAGCGTGCCGCGGATGTTGATCTTGACGGGGATGAGATTTTGTTAGAGAGTAGCTGGAGCGAAATCTTGCTGACGCTGCCTCCTGATGGTCTGCCCCGCGAAAAGCGCATCTACCTGCGCGAGACAAAAAGGATTCGAGCTGCTCTCAATGGGGAGTTCTTGGCACATCCTGAGCAAAAATTAGAGTCGCAGCAGGATACCATTGATGAGCTGCGTGAGAAGCAGCGAGAGCTGGATGAGAAATACCCCGAGGCGGCAAGAATTTTTGCCTCGCAGGATTTGATTATTGAGTATCTCTTGGAGGAATTGCACTTAGCTGCTGATTTCCAAAAAGCAATCACTCCTCTTGCAGAGGAGACAGACTCCTACGAGGTGCGCAAGCAGGCGGCTTCGTCCCTGCGTTTGATTGCAAGGAAAATCCGCGTGCATATCAAGAAGCATTCTGCCCTGTATTCAGATCTGGCTAGTGATTTGGGCTAAAGGAGAGTTCGTTAAAGGAGAGTTCTCTACAGCACGTCACTCCACTCTGGCGGCGGCTGGTTGCGTCCCAGTGTGCAGATGCGATCAATCATTTTCTCCCACAGCTCCTCACCTTGCTTGATCTTAATTTCAATGCGTAGGAAGTAGATGGGTACGTCCATCTCCTCTGGCTGGAGGAAGCGGACGGCATCTTTTTCTGTGGTGACTATCATGTCCACAGCGCGATCTGCGCAGCGTTGCACAAAGCTGTCTAGCTGATCCTGCGCAAACCAATGGTGGTCTGGATAGCGGCGGCAGATTTCTAGGTGCGCGCCTAGCTGTTCAACAAGGTTTTCAAAGCTTTCTGGTCTTGCAATACCACTGAGGCAGGCGACATATTTTCCGTCCAGGGCGGAGAGGGGGAGGATTTCTCCTGTAAAGATGTTTTCCAGATGGACAGGACCATGGTCTGTGACGATGATGTCAGCTATGGGGTTATAGCGTCGCAGGGTGTTGGTGAGCTGGGTGATTTCTTCTTCGCTCTTGCCCGCTGTCTTGGTGATGATGATGTAGCTAGCACGCTTTAGGCTAGAGCGGGGCTCGCGTAGGGTGCCGCGCGGTAGTAGGCTGCCTGTACCAAAGGGGGCACCGCTATCGACAAGGACGATGTCGAGTTCATGGCGCAGTTTGAGGTACTGCATGCCGTCATCTAGGATGAGGGTGTCGCTGCCCAGTTGCTCTATGGCAAAGATGCCAGAGCGTATGCGGTCGCGGTGGACGAGTACTGCTACGTCGTCGAGGTTGCGCGCGAGCATGTAGGGCTCATCTCCTGCGTAGAGGGGGCTGAGGTAGCGGGTCTTGCCATCACTGGCAATTTTGGGAATGCGCTTGACGCGCTTTCCTGCGGCATTGTACCATTTTTGCTTTTCGGGTAGATCCTCGCTTTTGTAGCCACGTGTGAGGATGGCGCAGTGGCGGCCTCTATCGCGCAGTGTGCGGGCAAGAAGCTCTACAACGGGGGTTTTGCCTGTGCCACCTGCTGTGATGTTACCTACGCTGATGACGAAGGTACCGAGGTAGTGAACGCGCTTGATGCGTCGTCGAAAGAGCAGGAGGCGTATTTTGATGAGTAGATAAAAGACCCATGAACCCACCCGCAGGATGCAGCGTAGTACCCACGCGCGAAAGCCATGTGCGCGCCCGAAGATAACCTCCGTGCCCCATTCGGCAAACTCGTCTAGGCGCGATTTCATTGGCTTTTGCATAAATCACCTCATCTTCTCTAGAAGATGAGGTGATTTAGATTTTTTTTGTGTCTTAGATGATTAGACGAGGCCTTGCTCAATCATGGAGTCAGCCACCTTGACGAAGCCTGCCATGTTAGCACCAGCAACGTAGTTGGTGAAATCACCAGTGGAGTCAGCGGAGTACTCACGTGCGTGCTTGTAAGCGTTGTCATGGATGTTCTTCATGATGCCTTGGAGCTTTGCGTCAACTTCTTCGC
>CAYJON010000132.1:0-1208 GCA_964371795.1 uncultured Akkermansia sp.
GTAGCTGACAGGTCAGCTGTAGCGTGTGTTACAGTAAATTGAGCACCAGATTGTATCGTGAGGGAGGAGGCAGCGAATGTATTGGTATCGACCTGGTTTGTACCATAGGTAGTTGTACCGCTGGCGATGATGATATCACCCGTGTAGCCTACATTGCTAGCCATGGTGGAATTGCCGTTGATGGTTAGGCTGCCGCCTTCGCCCGTAATTTCTCCAAAGGCAGTTGTGCCATCGTTGTTTGCGGTAACAGTTGCATTTCCAGTTACATGGAGGCGACGCCCCAGTGCCAGACCGCCTGAGGTTAGTGTTGCGCCATCACGCAGTGTCAGAATGGACACAGCGCCAAGGTCAGCAGCAGCTCCCACAGTTACTGTGGCATTTGAGAAGCCCAGCTCACCAGCATAATTGGTGAGATTCAAGAAGCTGGACAAAGTGATAGCTTTTGCCGTGTCACCAGTGAAGAAGAGGCTAGACGCAGCTTCACCATTGGCTGAGACTGCTACTAGGTTATTCATCACGCCATGATCTATATTCAATACAGAACCAGCGCCCAATGTCATACCAAAACCAAATTCAAGATCAAAACCATCTGTGGAAGTAATGAAAAGAGAGCTATCGACGCCCACCGTAAGCTCATCGAGAGTCGTATCTTTTGTCAGATTCGCTCTCGTGTGACCCGAGAAGCTCACAGAGTTTCCGTCCTCAAAGCTCGCTGTGCCTCCATCAAAAATATTTGCAGCGTTCCAGTCTATAGCCGTGGGCGCTGCTGGATCGTCACTACCTGTGTAGGTCAGCAGAGTACCACTGATGCCCGAAATAGTGAGCATACCATTTTCAAAGCCAATCACGGACTCATCGGTTATGCCTCTTACGCCGATAATGGAATCGCTGGTGAGATTGGCTACATCGATAGTACCCGCGCCATCAAAAATATCATACTTGTAAACGCCATTTTCAACCACAAGCGTTGCGCCAGTCAGGTCCAGTGTCGCATCAGTAGCAAAGGAGAGAGTACCATCATTTTGGAATAACCCTGTCAGCGTGAGAGCCTGCCCGACAATCAAATTACCGCCTGTATTGATGGTAATATTACCATCGCCCAAGGAAAAGGCGTTAACCAAGGTCAGAGAACCACCATCGCCTATTTGCAACTTGCTGCCTCCTGCGTAGGTGACGGCATTGACAGTAGAGCCATCACCCGTCAGGAT
>CAYJON010000132.1:1308-5850 GCA_964371795.1 uncultured Akkermansia sp.
GTGCCACTGCATTATCAGCGTAGCCGTCAACACCCGTACGGAGGCCAAACTGTATAGCCCCAGTACCAGAGATATTATCTAGATCGCCCGTGCCTTCACGATTCGTAAAGACGAAATCCTTGCCGTTTGCTGTGACCGACATGATGAAATCACCAGAAAATTTGCTGTGATCACCATTGATAACATGATTATTCCATACCTCGCCAGAATGGGCAAACTCTATATTACCACTGCCTGCGTGAGTTTCCTCGTTGTAATCATTTATGTATTGAACATCCGTCAGGTTACCATTGATGAGAACGTGCTCTGATGAAGAACCACCGCTTTGCTTCCAATTTTGAATATAGATAGTGGGAGCCGTCCAGCCGAAATCACCACCGCCAAACCAACCGCCAGCGAAATTGCTCAAAATGTAGTCTGCGTCATTGGGGCTGCCCGGTGTAATCTGTCCGCCGTCTCCAGTGACAACGGTGACAGCAGCCTGAACATCCTCTGCTAGAAGAGAGTAGGCAACAACACCCGTTGCGAGAGTGCCTGTGGTTACTGTGGTGGTAAAACTAGCTACGACAGCGTAGCATGCCATGAGTGCCGCGCGCAGCGACTTATTAATATGGAGCTTCATATAGTTATGATTTATAGTTTGTTGTGTAAAATATCATTAGTGTATTCCCCATGCACATGGTGCACCCTAGGCGGGAAATATATTAACTGATTCATCTTAAACTATACATCAACTAGCCCAGACATCAAGAAAAATTGTTATTACTTCTGACTATAAAACAATAGAAAAGAGAATCAATCTCATGATTCTCTTGATATTAAATTCAAGCCTCTTTGCAAAAAAAATTTCTAAACAAATGCGCAACACCTTAGAAATAGGAGCATACGACATGTTTTTGCGGGAAAATCTACAATCTAACAAATTGTATTAGCGAGATTTGCCCCAAGCGCGCTTTGTGAAGCGAGAGGCGACTTAGCAAAGCCACCTCTCGTTTACTAAATTAGTGTTGAGCCGTTTTCTTGTGGCTCTGCTGCTTAATCAAAGCAGCTTGCATCTTCGCGCAATGACGATGACGCGTACGGGATGCGAGTTTTTCCATGCTGAGCTTGGAAGAACCCCATTGGATAATCTCAATTTCGACGTAGCGACGTCCCCACTTGTTCATGAGTGAGCGAGTGGGTTGGTAAAGGTCAATTGTGCCAGTGCCAACAAGAGCACTACCGTAGTCATCAATGACATAGGTATAGGGCTGCCCCTTGACACGGAACTTTGTGCCCACGGGATAGACTGACCAGTCTGCTGCTGCACTGCGAATGTTCTCTGTGTACTGGAGACGCGTGCCAATGGCATTTTTGCGGCCGTAGCTGACGTGATCGCTCTCAGTATGCGTGTAGGCTGTTGTGCGCACCACACGGTTGAGTTGTTTGGGGTGGTAGAAGGGCATGCCATGCTTGTCGCGTCCCAGATTGGGAAGCTTTGTAGAAGGCACGGCGGCGGGGGTGGGAGCTGCTGGCTCCACAAAACCCTTAGAGCTTGCGTCCGCGCAACTTACAACAAAGGCGCAAAGACCTACGAATAGACTTGTGACACAAGAACGGGTAATGATGGATAGTTTACTCATTAATTAAGAGACGTTGTTTCCCGCCACGATACGCAAAAATTGCATAGGGGGGTCGTAGCGGTTGCTGAAATATTATCATAGCAAAAACGATTGGTCAAGCTCAAAAGTTTGTCATGATCTAATTTATTGATAATTTGTTATTAATTCCATTTTGAGCTTGCCCTAGCAATACAAGAATGTATACTGTCGAGCGTATGAGAATGCACCATATCCTTCCCTTTTTCATGCTTGGCGCGCTGGGGCTTCAGGCCACAGAATCAAGTCCAAAGCGTTACTCCACCGCGGGTTTTTATGCAACAGAATCCTCACCCCGCACTGTTCATGCCCTCAATCCGCAATGGAGCTTTCACCTAGGTGCCGTGCCAGAGGGAGCAAAGCCCTATGCCATGGACTATGATGATAGCGCATGGGAGGATGTCAACCTACCTCATGGATTGGAGCTACTCCCCCTCGATGCCAGTGGCGGCGTGAACTACCAAGGAGAGGCATGGTACAGAAAATGGGTGGAACTCCCCACCCCCATCGCAGAAAAACGCCATGTTATCTACTTTGAAGGCATCATGGGCAAGAGCCGACTCTACCTCAATGGAGAACTGCTGCATGAGCACTTTGGTGGCTTCCTACCCATGGCCGTCGACATCACCGACAAGCTAAAACCCAATCAGCGCAACCTCATCACCATCTGGGCAGACAACTCCGATGACCCCATCTGCCCACCAGGCAAGGCACAGGCAGCCTTGGACTTCTGCTACTTTGGCGGCATCTACCGTGACGCGTGGCTGATTAGCACCTCGAGAGAATTCTACGTCACCGATGAAAACATGACAGACAAGGTCGCAGGTGGCGGCATGCTAGTCGCCACAATACGTGCTACAGAAGCAGAAGCCGACGTCGAAGTCAAACTAGACATCGCTGGCAGCATCAGCGAAGGCAAGGCGAGACTGGAATGGATAGATAAGAATGGCATCGTCGCCCAGCAAAAAATCGTCCCTGTCAAACTAGGCGAAAACAAAATCAACTTCAAACTACTGCAACCAGCACTCTGGTCACCAGAAAACCCCCACCTTTACACCCTGCGCGTCAGCCTCTTTGACACACAGGATAGACTGACAGACGACTTCACCCGCCGCGTGGGCGTACGCCACATCCAGCTCAGCGAGAAAGAAGGCTTCATCCTCAACGGAAAACCCTATCCCTACAAACTCATAGGCGCGAACCGCCATCAGGACTACGGCTACATAGGCAACGCACTGAGTAACTCCCTGCACTGGCGCGATGCAATCAAGCTCAAAGATCTGGGCATGAACATCATTCGCAACGCCCACTACTCCCAAGACCCCGCCTTCATGGACGCCTGTGATGAGTTGGGACTCTTCGTCATCGTCAACTCACCAGGGTGGCAGCATTGGAGCAAAGAACCCATCTTTGCAGAACGCGTCAAAAGCGACATAGCCGAGATGGTGCGCCGCGACCGCTCCCGCCCCAGCGTCATCATGTGGGAACCCATGCTCAACGAAACATGGGGAGATGAAGGCTTTGTCAAAGACATCCACCACATCGTCAAAGCAGAAATGCCCTACGAGGGCTCCAACTACACAGCCATAGATGAACACTATGCCAAGGCAGCAGATGACCCAGACGGCAAAAATGGCTACGACGTCATCTACCTCCATCCCAACCTAAAGCGAGACACAGAAGGCAAACTTCCCACCGAAAGCAACTACCCTGGCAAAGTCACCTTCACCCGAGAATGGGGTGACAACGTAGACGACTGGTTCTCCCACAACTCCACCTCCCGCACAGCGCGCAACTGGGGAGAAGTACCGCAAATCATCCAATCAAAGCACTACGCTGCCCCCAACTATGACAGCACCAACTACAGAGACCTCCTAGACCTACCCAAGCACCACCTAGGAGGGGCACTGTGGCACAGCTTTGACCACCAGCGAGGCTACCACCCAGACCCCTTCTATGGAGGACTATGGGACGCACTACGACGCGAAAAAATCTCTGCCGCCATGTTCCGTGCCCAGAGCCCCCTAGCAGAACCCCACGTCTACATCGCCAATGAGCTCACCCCCTTCTCCCCGCAGGACATCACCATCTACTCCAACTGCCCCCGCGTACGCCTCACCAGCTACATAGGAGACCGCATCGTCAAGGAAAGCAGCAAAGCCAAGGGAGAACTCTGGTTCACCTTTAACGACATCTGGGATCACCAGAAAGACAAGGCACATATGCGAGCAGCGCGAGACAACAGCAAAAAGGCAGAAATACGCCTCGTCGTAGAAGGACTTGATGCAGAAGGCAAAGTCATCGCTAGTGAGACAAAGCGACCAGCGCGTCGTGCCGTCAAACTGCAACTACAGGCAGACACCATGGGAATCAGCCCCGTAGCTGATGGAGGAGACCTCTTCTTAGTCACCGCCAGCATCACCGATGAACTCGGAGCAACCAAGCGACTGAACAATAGTGCCGTGCAATTTAGCATAGAAGGAGAGGGAGAGCTTGTCTGTAGCCCTCTAACCATGAATAACCCAGCGCAGATGCAATGGGGAGAAGCCTCCATCCTCGTACGCACCACGGAAAAAGCGGGTGACATTAAAATCAGCGTACAGCCCATGATGAAGGGCGTACACACGGCAAAGCCAGCTAGCCTGAGCATCAAGAGCATTGCACCGCAGCAGACCGCCTTGAAGGTGGCGCAGGAGGAGAAGAAGCAGGAGAAGGTGGTGGTAGAGAAAGCGCAAGGCGAGGCACAGGACGCGGCAAACGAGGAAAAGGCGAAGCGTGCGCAAGAGCAGCTACGCGAGGTAGAGAAGCAGCAGGAGGCCTTTGGAGAGCAGAGGTAAGAGCTAAAGCCATCGCCCTGCGCTTTGCGTTCAACGGATTCCCAAGGCCACTGGCCTTGGGCAGGGTC
>CAYJON010000133.1:0-5846 GCA_964371795.1 uncultured Akkermansia sp.
CGTGTTGCCCGCGTGAAAGGCGGGAGTCCTAGACCGCTAGACGAACCAGACTTTTTGTTTTTGGTTCCTCCTGCTAGCAGGGGGTGACGGCAGTATACAGCAACTAAGAACGCGCGTCAAGTACTTTTTGCGATTTTTTTTGATATTTTTTATTTTTTTTCATTTTGCACCTGATAAGGAGCCTTGTTTTTCTGCGTGTATTGCCATCCAGGCAGCAGGTACTGCCAGAACTTATAATGCTCACTCTTTGACTCTTGCTTCATACGATCCTCTGTCATTTCAAAGGGATAAATCTCTACTGGCACAGAGGGCTGCCCTGCCTTCAAAGCTTGGGCTACCATGGTATAAATTTCCTCTATGGGGTCATCACCCATCGCAAAACAGCCAATAGAGACAGCTCTACCATGCACCATGATAAAGCTACCAGTCCGCCCCAGTGACTTATCATAAGCATTGGGATAGCCTATATTAAAGGAGAGGTGAAATTTGCTCTTCGGGTTGAGCGCATTTTTTGTCACGGCATAAAAGCCCTCTGGCGCCTGCTTGTCGCCCTCCGCCTTTTTAGGACCCAGTTTGCCACTCATCGCGAGAATGGGGTAGCTTTTCTTGATTTCCCATGCCTTCTCCCTCTTCACCCAGAGTTCTAGCTTGAGATCCTCTTTCACAATACGCAGGAAGACAGGCTTCCCCATATCATCACCCAGACCGTCACGCGTCCTTTCCAAAGCCGCCCCATCTCTAGCACTCGCAACACACATCACATGAAGAAAAATAACTTGAAATATCACATACAAAATTCTTTTCACAACTTATGATATGATTAGCAAAGACCCGTGTCAACTCCTAGATTTTCGCAGCGCGCTTTTTTCCTTGCCATCATCTACCAAAGCTGCTAATTTTACTAGATGATGCAACGATTTTGGCACTTACGACGCGGTACATGGAAGCTCCCCCTAGAGGGCGTTATCATGGGAATAGTAAACACCACCCCCGATTCCTTTTCTGATGGGGGGAAGTACATGCACCTCGATGATGCCATCCTCCATGCAGAATCCCTCATCCATCAGGGTGCTATCATCATCGACATAGGTGGAGAATCCACCCGCCCCGGTGCAGCAGAACTGGATATAGAGGAAGAACTGCGTCGCACCATCCCCCTCATCAAAGCCCTGCGCGAAAACTTTCATGGCACACTGCTCTCCATAGACACGCGTCATGTGGAGGTAGCCCAAGCCGCCCTAGAGGCAGGGGCTGACATTGTCAATGACATCACAGGGCTAGCAGATGAGCGCATGCGACTACTCTGCGCCCAATATGGTTGCGGTGTTATCATGATGCACATGCAGGGACAACCCGAAACCATGCAGCAGAATCCCCATTACGAGGACGTGGTGGGAGAGCTGCGGGATTTCTTTATCCAGCGCGTCAAGCTGGCAGAAAGCGCGGGCATCAAGCGCAGCTCCATCTGCATTGACCCCGGTATAGGCTTTGGCAAGACCTTGGAACACAATTTAGAACTCATCGCCAATCTCGAAAAACTGCGTCCCAGTGAGCAGATGCCCATCCTCATGGCACTCTCTCGCAAGCGCATGCTATCCACCCTTCTCAAGGATATTAGCCTAGGACGCTCTGCACTGGCCACGGTGAGCATGAGCCTCATGGCCGCAGAACGCGGAGCCGATATACACCGCGTGCATGATGTGGCAGAGATGCACCATGCACTCTGCCTACGCAAGGCACTACTATCGCAGTAATCGAGCAGGGGGGCAAAACACTTCCCGTCGCATCCTATTGGTGACTCTCACCCCAGCGGATACGCCTTGCCTAGCGCACCTGAAAAACCCCCTGTCCTCACGACGTGGAGAACAGGGGGGGTGCTTATTTTATAAACAGATAACTTTGGCTTATTCTGGGCGGATATGCAGGCTCTTTACAGTGCCATTAAAGCTTTTGCCCACTTCCTTACGTGGTAAGGGGAAGGTGCTGACTTTTTCCTTGTGACGGCTGTCAAAGGTGATGAGCTTGGGCTGCTCTGCGACGAGTTTGTCATCGACAAAGAGCTGTGTTTTACCCAGAGAACCCACTAGCTTCAACTTCACGGGCTTGCCAAGGGGCAGCTTGTAGTCATAGGCAAATGTCAGGGTATCATCACGGCGGAAGCCCACGCGTCCATCTGCCATAGCGGCAAAGAAGGCGGCCTTGCCATCGCTGAGTAGGATTTGCTCCTTACCAGCGGCTGTTTCAGAGAGCTCTACAACAGCCTCCATCACGTAGGGAGGGGCGAGGATGGGCAGCTCTGTTGTCACGGGTTCTGTCAGGTTCGTGCTATGATGAACGATGTCCTGCTTCTCAGCATTGTCGGGGTAGCCAATTGTCTCTACCAACTTACGCTGTTCTTCAAAGTTACGTGGGACGGCTACGCTGCCCCATGTCTTTTGGGCAACGATGTCGATGGAGCTATTGATAACACCTTCGATGTCGCGGTAGTGATAACCAGGGTGATCCATGTCAATCATATCGTTCCATACGGCGAAGGTTGCGCCGAGGAATTGAGGGTGACCGGAGGGCACAACTTCATCTGCGATGCGGTTGGGCTCAAAGTGGCTGTATACCCACTTCTGGTTCTTGTCCATGCGGTAGTAATCAGCGTAGGGTACAATGTAAAGCGCACCATCATTGGTATTGATGATGTCATAGCCTTGGTTGATGGAGTCCCATGCACGTGCCCAACCACCGTTCCAGAGGTTGAGCTGCACGCCCTTTGCCAAGACAGGGGTCTTGCCCTTCTTTTGGTTGAGGCTACCCCAGAGGCGTGGTTGGTAACCGCGCTTTTTGATGTACTTGAGGATGGAGTCCGTGTACGCACGGTAGTCTTCTGCTGCTCCGTAGAACTCATCAGCGCCTACGTGGATGACGAGGTCTTCAAAGACGGGGTGACCCAGTTCTTTGTTTTTCAGCAGATATTCATCGAGGACGGATGCTACAAACTTCAACGTTTCAGGGTTGGTGGCATCCAGCATCTCGCAGCGACGCTTTTCCTTACCGCCCATGGGGGCTTGGTAGATGAGGTCGGGGCGCATGCGGGTGAAGCTAAGGGCATGCGCGGGGCTGTTGATTTCTGGGACGATGGCTACGCCCTTTTTAGCGGAGGCCTTGATGAAGTCCGAAAATTCCTTCTTGGTGTAGTGCAGGTCTTGGTTGTGCAGGGTCACGCCATCTTTGTTGACGTAGTCAGACTCAAGACGGTAGCCCGAGTAGCTTTCTTTGAAGGGGTCTTTGCCCATGTCCACATACTTTTCGTGGAAGATGTAGTTGTTGTTGAGGTTAACGTGGAAGTCGTTCATCTTGTACCATGACATGGTGTCAACGATGTCTTCCAAGTACTCCAAGGGGAAGGGTGTGCGTGCAGCGTCAAACATGAAGCCACGTATGGGGAAGCGGGGGAAGTCTTTGATCTCTCCGCAGGGGATTTTGCCACCACCTACTTTAATCATTTGAAGCAGGGTACGTGTGCCCCAGTAAAGTCCCTTTTCTGTACCCGATACGATTTCCATGCCCTCTGGTCGGATGAGTATCTGGTAACCCTCTTCACCAAGGCCAAGGCTCTTTTTATAGGCCTTGTCTTTTTTGAGAGAGATTTTGTTTTTGGCTGCGTCATTTTGCTTGAGTCCACCAGGTATCATGACATTGAGTTCGTCTATGAGCTCTGGGCTAGCACCGCTGATGCTTAATTCTTCAAGGCAGGAGAACTCGCCAGTAGCCCCACTCCACTGGAGCAGATCTGGGATGACAGTGGGTTTTTGGTTAGGACCATGGGGGGCTGACATGCGCTTGATGACGATGGGGTAGTCATGGCTGATGGCTTTTTCTTTGCCCTTGGTGACTTCAAAACTCACGCGCACGACAACGTCGGATATCACGGGTTGGATATTGCCGTTAGCGGAGATGATTTCTTCATAGTCCGCACCGAGGAACTTTATATTAACCCCTGATACCTTGGGCATCTGGAGCATTTTTTGACCTGTAGGGATTTCCTTCGGTACAGGAAGAGTATTGGCTATTTGTTGCAAATTCTGGGCATGTAGAATACCCGACATCGCAAGCGATAGGAATAAAGTTTTGTACATTGCTATGTAGACTAGCAAATGAAATTTACCCTGTCAAGACGCAAGTTATTTATCTTTTCATGTCATACTCACAGATAGCATATCATTTAACATGTAACAATTGTTGCCGACTACTGTTTTTCTATTTTTTATTTAACTTTCGGGCCTATATACTTGACGTGACTTGTTCAATTTGCTAGCATGGTAGCGACGTGTTCATTAGAGACATTCTTGAATACTAACTAAAACAAACTTTATCAAAATCATGAAACTCCATTTACCAAAGAAATTATTTTCTGCACTATTGGCCTGCTGTTCGATGCTTGGCTCTATTGTAACAACAGCAGCTTCTTCCACCATGCTAGTGGGCGCACTCTCCTTCACACTGCTATCGGAGCAAAGTCAGGCCTATATCTGGACTTGGATTGGTGCTGGTGAAAATGACAATATCAGCAACGCTGCTAATATGCAGAATGCGAGTGCTGGTACGTGGCCGGGTGATGTGACATACCAGTGGGACGGAACAGGCCAACAAGGTTTTCGTGAAAGCACAGCGGATACAGAGTATAGCAATGGTCAAAATATGCTTAAGTTTACTGATGCCGTCGCTGGCACACGTGTGCTAGTAGACTTTAACACCCTAGCCATGGGTGGTCTCTATGTCCAGACAGAAGCGACAGGATTCTCCATGACACCAAGTGGCACTAATGCACGTACAGTGACTTGGAATGCATCCGTGCAGGCCGATTCCAATTCTATAGGTGGTGTGTTTTTGAAAACAAACTTCATCATGGAAGAGGACTTTTCCTTTGGCAATGGTGTAAACGGCACGTGGACAAACTGGAGCTACACAGCAGGGGCAAACTATGATATTGCTGCTGGCAAGACTTTCACCATATACGCCAATCAGATGCTTAGCTCTGGAGAGGCCCCTGCGACACCTTATGAGCATTTGATACATGGTGGGGGTACGCTTAAACTCATTCTGGCTACCAATTATAATCTTTCAGACAATGCCAAATGGTCAATCTCTCAGGGCTCTACCATGGATCTTTCTAGCATCACGGCAGGAGCAACCGCTAATTTGGGCACAGTCACTATCAGCAATGGTGTCATTAACATGGGTGCTAACGGTGCAACACTCTCTTCCGCTCTCACCATCGGAGCATTGGGCGGCACAGTACAAGGCAGCAATATAACCCTCACAGGTTCTATCAACTACAGCCTCGGCGGCCCTGCGCTAAATATCTCTGGCAGCGTAAGCCTTGATAGCTCTCTGGTTATTAATCTTGGTAATTCTGGAGACCTAGCTAATGGCACATACACACTTTTCACACGTGACAACGACACAAGCACGCTTGACTATAACCTAGCCCAACTCACCATCACAGGGCTAGCCGACCCCCTGCGTATCCAGTCACTGGAATGGGTGGGCGATGAACTGCAACTGGTTGTTGGAGACAGCCTCGCCAGACGCCTCACCCTCGAAACAGGTGATGCAACATGGGACACCAATGCGAGCAATACGCCTTGGGATATGGCAGGTGCCAATGTTGCCTTCGGAGACGGTGACGTTGTCACAATAGGTGCAACAGGTCAACTGGGTGGCACGATTACCCTAGTCGGCGATCTTGCGCCTGCATCAACTGTTGTACAAGGTGACGGTGCATGGGTATTTACTGGTGATGGCAGTATCGCCGACGGTACACTCACCGTGACAGGGAATGCCACATTGACCAT
>CAYJON010000134.1:0-5839 GCA_964371795.1 uncultured Akkermansia sp.
ATTCGAACCCCAAACCTTCTGATCCGTAGTCAGATGCTCTATCCAATTGAGCTATCGGCGCTTTGTTTGGTACCGCTCTTGCGGTGCGCAGATTATACCTGTGTTGAGTTGAGAAGTCAATGATTTTTTTGTGTTTTTTTTGATTTTTTTACACAAAATATATTACACATTGACTATCAGGATGTATTTTTTCTCAATCCAGCTCTATGCCAAATATGCTACTGAGCATCCCCCTATCCTCCCCTTCTGTGGGTGTGCTGGGCTGGCTGAGTAGTTGTTCTGCGCTGAGGCCGCGTAGCTCAAAGAGCTTTTCTGCTTGCTGGTCGATGAGGCAACCCGCAGCATAGAGGGCCGCTGCTGCATGACTGCATGGACTGCTCCAATCGGGGCAGGTGCAGGAGAAGTGCCAGTCCTGCCCACGCGGTAGTATACCTTCTTCTGGTTGGCAGAGGTGTTCTAGTAAGGCTGGGGATATCTTGCCTTCTAACAGGGAAAGATAGCTGTCGAGGTGTCCACGGCAGTGTTCTTGCCATTGCTCTAGCTCCTCCTCTTCTAGGGGGGCTAGTGTGATGCTGACATCGTAGAGTTCTTCTCCGCTGATGATGGCGTTAATCTCACCGCGGCGCATCTGTATGTCCAATACGCAGCCGTGGCGCAGCAGGCTGCGCCCTGCGGCTAGTTGCAGCCCCTCTTGTTGCTCACAGTAGGCTAGCTGGCGCATCCACGCGCTACCCCATACCTGTGTGGCTAGCTTGCGCGTGGAGACCTGTATGGGGTGGAGGGCTTGGCAGGGTTGCTCTTCTCTCAGTTGCTGGAGGCGTTGTTCTGCAAGGTTTTGCCAGTCCTTTGCCTTGCGTCGTGGGCTGTATTCATCCATATTTTATGATGCTGTTGAGAGGAGGAAGAAGGAAAAGGAGATGAGCCTAGGGCGCATCTCCTTTTGAGTTCATTTTTTTGCTATATTTAGGGTATCTTGCAAAATTAGCAGCTTTGCATTTTGGCAGCAGTTTGGGTGAGAATTTGTGGCGTTTGGGTGCGCATAGCGAGCTATGTAAGCCCAAAAAGCTACAAATTATCGCCAAAATGCGCCAAAAGGCATGCTGTGATGAGCATTTTTGACATTCCCGCTTTTCGGTAAACTAATTTTGCAAGGTGCCCGTTATCCCTGTATCACGCCTTTGAAGTAGGCAAGTGTGGCTTCGAGGCCTTCTTGCATGGTGTACTGGGGCTTCCAGCCGGCGGCAAGCAGCTTGTCAGCGCAGGCGCGAGAGTGCTTCACATCGCCAGGGCGTTCTTCAAGGTGCTGTATAGTGGAGCTAGAGCCAGAGGCCTCAATAATCATCTCTGCGAGGGTGTTAACAGTCATCTGACCGCCGTAGCCGACGTTGTTGACGCCTGTTACTTCTGGGTGCTCTGCAACATAGCTGAGGGCACCGACGATGTCCTTCACGTAGATGAAGTCGCGTGTCTGCTCTCCATCACCGTAGATGGTGATGTCTTCGCCCTTGAGGGCTTTTTCGATGAAGATGGGGACAGCAGCGGCGTATGCACCCTTGGGATCTTGGCGAGGACCAAAGACGTTGAAGAAGCGGCAGCTGCCTGTGTTGAGCTGACCTGTGCTGCGGTACATGTCGAGGTAGTATTCACCGTCAAGCTTTGTGATGCCGTAGGGGCTCTTTGGCTCGGGGTACATGGTCTCTACCTTGGGCACGGTGGGGTTGTCACCGTAGATGGCAGCGGAGGAAGCGAGGACTAGCTTTTTGACGCCTGCCTTGCTGGCTTCTTCGAGAACGATGAGAAGACCGTTGATGTTGAGGTCGAGGCATTCTCTTACCTTGGTCATGGACTCAGGGACGGAGACGAGTGCAGCCATGTGGAAGATGTAGTCCACGCCTTCTACGGCCTTGGCGACTAGTTCACGGTCTGTGATGGAGCCTTCGAAGAAGGTGTGCTTGAGTCCGTCGAGGTTCTTTTTGTAACCTGTGCGGAGGTTGTCGAGGATGCGGATTTCTTCTGCCTTGTCCTGATAGTGCTCACAGATGTGAGAACCGATGAAGCCAGAGCCGCCAGTGATGAGGATTTTCATATGATTATTTGTTGTGTTGTGTGGGGGGTATACTTTTTAGGCATCAGCGCTGCTGAAGTCTGCGCTGCGCATGTCGCCATGCTCTGCAAAGGCGGTGTGCATAGCAAAGGCCTTTTTGAGGCAATGCTGACTGTGACCGACGGGGGTGAGAGCGATGTATGCATTGAGCGCATCGCGGTATTCTGGGTCGGCGCAGTTGTTGATGATGGCTTCTGCTCTCTCGCGTGGGGAGAGTCCGCGCAGGTCGGCTACACCGTGTTCTGTGACGACGACGTCGACATCATGTTCTGTGTGGTCGGTGTGGGAGACCATGGGGACGATGGCGGAGATTGCGCCCTTCTTTGCCACGGAGGGGCAGGAGAAGATGGTGAGCGCGCCACTGCGTGCAAAGTCACCAGAACCACCGAGACCGTTCATCATATGTGTGCCGTAGAAGTGTGTGGAGTTCACGTTGCCAAAGATGTCAACCTCGATAGCTGTGTTCATGCAGATGAGGCCAAGACGGCGGGAGACTTCTGGGTTGTTGGAGGTTTCTTGGGGTCGCAGGACGATTCTGTCCTTGTAGAGACCAAAGTTTTCGTACATTTCTGCCAGCATATCGTCAGAAACTGTCAGGGAGCAACCAGAAGCAAAGGCGCAGCGGCCGTCCTTCATCAGGCTGATGACGGAGTCTTGAATAACCTCTGTGTACATGCTGATTGCAGGGATGGTTGCAGAGCGACCAAGGGCTGCAAGTACGGCATTAGCAATGTTGCCCACGCCGCTTTGGATGGGGAGGAAGCCCTCGGGGATGCGGCCTTCGGCATATTCCTTTTCGAGGAAGGCGACGACATTGTCACCAATTTTGTCAGTCAGAGCATTGCCATCCTTGAAGGCTGCAATGTGGTCAGGCTGGTGGGAGTCAACGACACCAACAATTTTTGCAGGGTCTACCTTGAGGGTCTTTGTGCCAATGCGGTCGCTGGGGCTGTAGATATCTATGGCGCGGCGATGAGGAGGATCAAGGGGCATGTAGATGTCATGCATCTCTGCGAGTTCTGGCTTGTGGTAGGTGTTGAGCTCAATAATGATGCGCTCTGCAACCTGACAGAATGTGGGGCTATTGCCACCAGCGGTTGTGAGGGTGATTTCGCCTTCGGCGGTGATGGCGGCTGCCTCAATAATAGCTGTGCGTGGTGTAGGCAGGTAGCCGTAGCGCACGTGCTGGGGCATGAGGGAAAGGTGAATGTCGCTGTAGTCACAGTCACGGTTGTTGATGCGGGCGCGCAGTGCGCTGTCGCTTTGGTAAGGGTAGCGGTGGGCGACGGCATTAGCCTCTGCAAGAACACCATCAGCCAAGCCACTGGTGGAGGCACCAGTGTAGACGTTTACCTTGAAAGGGCGGCCTTCGGCATGCTCTGCCTTGGCTTTTTCTGCGATGGCACCGGGGAGGACTTTGGGAGAACCAGCTGCGGTGAATCCGCTAAATCCGAGAGTTTCGCCGTCCTCAATAATGGCGGCGGCTTCTTGTGGGGTCAGTTTTTTGAATTCCATAATGACTGTTCGCTTTTGCGCGTAGCGGTATTTTAGCGAGTTGCTATCCCTTTGTCAATATCAGGCAGACTTTCATCATTTCTTTTTTTAAAGGCTAATTTTTATATAGACCGTTGCTCATATCACGTGATAATCTATAGGCAACTTGTAAAATAGTACCACATGAACAAAGAACTCGAAAAATGCCTCAAGGGCGAGTGGTTTAATTGCCATGACGACATTTTCATAGAATACAAAAGCCGCGCGGATGAGCTTTGCACCTTATACAATAACACCAGCTACAAAAAGAAAGAAGAGCGCACCGACATCTTGAAAAAACTTTTCGGCAAAATAGGGCATAATGTCTCCGTGGGTACACCCTTCATCTGTGGTTATGGCTGCCATATAGAGATAGGCTCTAATGTCTCCATCAACTTGAATTGCATGCTCATCGACTGCAATAAAATCATCATCGGTAACAATGTGCTCATTGCCCCCAATGTGCACCTGTCCACTGCGACCCATCCCATAGAATTGGCCGATAGGCTGACCCCCAACCGCAGCCCTGATAGCAAAGAATATTTTTGCCGCACCTACGCCCTCCCCATCACCATAGAAGATGGTTGCTGGATTGGTGCTAATGTCGTCATCATAGGAGGTGTTACCATTGGGGCTGGCAGTGTCATCGGTGCGGGTAGCGTCGTTACCAAGAGCATTCCGCCCAACAGCCTCGCGGTAGGTAACCCCTGCCGCGTCATACGCCAAATCAATCAGGAGAATCAAGGTGAATCCTAAAAATAAGTCATTTTCTTGGCGGCAACGCCTAGGGAGCTTCAAGCACGCTTGGCAGGGTATCACGACTCTTGTGAGGCAGGAGCACAATGCACGTATCCACCTAGGCGCAAGCATTTTGGTTATTGGCTTTGCCTCTTTCCTGAGCCTCTCTCCCATAGAGTGGGTTGTCATTATTGCCTGCATGGCTGCTGTTTGGATGGCAGAGCTCTTTAATACAGCCATTGAGGCACTTTGCAACCGTGTGAGCCCAGAACAGCATCCCCTTATCAAGTGCGCCAAAGACTGCGCCGCTGGTGGCGTATTAGTCGCCTCCCTCGCGGCTCTTGCGATAGGTGTCATCATCTTTATACCTAAATTAATCGCATTATTTTCATAAAGTTTTACGCATTTTATCTGAGTAACAGAATCTCCTTCTTGACTTTTTGGGGGCATTTGTTATAGTGATATTTCGCGCTAGAGCAAATCATCCACCCTATCACAAAATGAAAGCAATCAAAAATATCCTCTGTTCCGTACTTCTTGCAAGCTACGGCCTTGCTCAACCAGAAATAGAAGTCCCCACCCTCGCTGGAGAATGGCAACATATCTTCAATCCCAATGATGACCCAGAACGTGCCAAGGAAAGCACAGAATGGTACACCAATGACCACTGCTTTGCCCAAGGTCCAGATGGGAAGTGGCATGTCTATGGTATTATTGGGCATAAGCCCATCAATCCATGGAAGGGAGAGACGAAATTCTTCCACGCCTCGGCGGTCAAGTTCAACCAGAAAAAATGGATAAACCATGACTACGCACTCGTCACCAAGAAGGGGGTAGAGCGCGTGCTTTGGGCGCCTCATATCTACCATGAAAAGGGCTCTGACACATGGCACATGTTTTATAATATAGGCAATATGCAGGAGCATGCACCCGGTTATTGCAGCTGGGGTGGGCTGTGCCGTGCTGATTCCAAGGACATGTTCCAGTGGAAGCGTCATGAGCATAACCCACAATTCACCGACTTTGGGCATGCGCGTGATTCCTTCGTCATGAAAGAAAATGGTCTTTATTACTTCTATTACACAAGGACAGCAAGCGAGGTTGATCTGCGCTCTACTGTTGCTGTGCGTACTAGCCCTGACCTCATCCACTGGAGCGCTGCCCGAAAGGCGCATGTCCAAGAAGCAAAATCCAACCACGGAGGATCAGCAGAAAGTCCCTACATCGTCAAAAGAGGTGACATTTTCTACCTTTTCATCTGCCGTGCCGATTTGAGTTACAATCAAACGCATGTCTACTGGTCCAAAGATCCCTGCGACTTCCCCATGGAAAACTTTGTCTGCGAAATACCCACTCACGCAGCAGAGGTCATCCAAGTATCGGAGGACGAATGGTACATCTCCAATACAGGATGGGACAAAAAAGGGATCTTTATTGCCCCTCTCCAATGGAAAAAAGCAAAGC
>CAYJON010000135.1:0-5798 GCA_964371795.1 uncultured Akkermansia sp.
TGATCTTGTTGATCTTGTTGATCTTGTTGTTGATCCTGCTGCTGTTGTTCTTGCTCTTTGAGCTTTTCTATCTCTTTTTCCAGCTCCTTGATAAAGGCCTCTGTGCTGGCGAGGTTCTTGCTGCTGGCTTCGTGCTCTGGTTGTAGTGCTAGGGCATCGTGGTAAAATTGGGTGTCGGCTTGGAGCTTGTCGCGTAGTTTTTCCAAATCAGCAGAGCTGGGGGGCTTTGCTGCCTCTCCTTCTTTGGGGGCGTAGAGCTGGCGCAGCTCCTCAAAACTGTCTTCGACATTCATGTTGCCCAGCTCACATTCTGCGCTGGCCTGAAGATTCTTGTTTTTGCTGAGCAGGGCTTGCGAAAAATCCTTGCGCGCAGCCTCCTTGTCATCAAGGAAAAGCTGCGCCTTGCCCAGACTGTAGTCCAAGCTGTAGTCCTGCAATAAATCAGGCTCTTTATCTCTCGCTGTTGTAATGAGGTCTACCACTTCTTGGTATTTTTGCTCATTGAACTTTGCCTTAACTTCTTTGTAGAGCTCATTATCTGCCAAAACTGAAGGTGCTGCTAGTAAGAAAAGCAAAAGGGGAAGCAGGGCAGCCATGCTGCGCGGTCTTCTCCATTGCGTGGCAATGAGAATAGCTAGTATAAGCAGAAGAGCCGATGGAATGACAAAGTAGTGATTGAGGTCAACAGGCTGCTTGGCAAGCGATACTTCATCCTCATGTGAATCGAGCTTTCTCACCGCATGCTGTGCAAAGTCTGTCAGGTCAGCCCCACTGTTCATGGCAAAGTAATCGCCCCCTGTCGCCTTGGCAAACTGGATGAGGGAGGCGGAGTTGAGCTTGCTGATAACGTACTTTCCATCCTTGTCCTCATAGAGACCATTTTCGGCATCGGCATCAGGTATGGTTTCGCCTGTCTCCGTGCCTATACCCACAGTGATGACGAGGAGTTTTTTCTCCCTCGCCTTTTCGGCAACATCTACCTCTGAGCCCACGGTGTCTTCACCATCGCTGAAAATGACAAGGGCGTTAGTGCCTTGAGGTGCGCTGCGTGCGAAGTCCTCCATGGCCTTTTCTAAAACACGTGCAAAGTTAGTACCACCCATGGGTGCCCAATTGCGGTCAACGTGGGCTAGCGTGGATTTGAGGGCTTGGTGGTCATAGGTCAGGGGGACGATGAGCTCACTCTCACCCGAGAAAACAATGAGACCTATCTTGTCCGCAGGCAGGCTGTCGATTAGCTCCACCGCCGCTGCGCGTGCCGCGTCCAAGCGAGAGGGATTGATGTCAGCCGTCTCCATGGAGCGGGAGACATCCAGCGCGATGAGCAGATTGCGGCTACTGGTCTGCGCGTGCAGTTGCTTGTAACCATTGATGGGTCGAGCCAGAGCAAGTATACCGCAGATGAGCGAAAGCAGGCAGAGTAGGGCGGGTAGGTTGCGCTTGTAGGCTGGGGGACGTGTGACTAGCTCTGCCTCATATTGGGGGGAGATGAGTTTTTTCCAACTACGGCTGCGCCTCTGCTGGTACCAGATGGCCAGAGCCAGCAGGATGAGCGGGATGATGAGTAGGAAAAGAAAATAGGGATACAAAAAGCTCATAATATGATGATTAAGGGGCTGGTTGTGGGCGGATGTATGCCAGAAGGAAGGCTGTGCTCATCAGCAAGCATCCCAGCGCAAGGGGGTACATGAAAAGGGATTCAAAATGCACAAAGCTACGACGCTTTACCTCACTTTTTTCCAGTCTGTCAATGTCAGCAAAGGCCTGTGTAAACTTTTGTCCACTGTTGGCATAGAAGTACTTGCCCTTGGTAATCTGGGCAATCTCTCGTAGTGTTTTTTCATCCACACCGTCTGTGCGCACGCGGGCAGAAAGCTGCTGCGCCTGACCAATGCCAATGGTGAAAATACGTATACCAAGCTCTGCCGCACGTTTAGCCGCATCCACGGGGTCTATACTACCACGGTTGTTTTGACCATCGGTGACAAGGATAATGACCTTTGACTTGGTTTCCTCTCTTTCTTCCAATCGCGTTGCTGCGGAGGCAATAGCAGAGCCAATGGCTGTCCCCGGTTCCTTCATGTAACCTGGTGTGCGCCTCATGACATCCATGAGGTAGAACTGGTCGATGATGTAGGAAAGCAGAGCGTGGTCGAGGGTCAGAGGGCAGCTCAATCTCGCCTTGCCAGAGAAGGCAACAATGCCAATGCGGTCATTGGGGCGACCTTCGATGAACTTGTTCATCACGATTTTTGAGGCACTGAGGCGGTCTATGGTATGACGGACAGCGCGCCCGTAATTATCCTGCCTGATGAAGTCCATATCACGCGCCACCATGGAGTCAGATAGGTCACAGGCTATCATGATGTCGATGCCGCTGACCTTTTCCTCACTCAACTCCGAACGCCACTGGGGGTTAGCCAGAGTAATAATGAGGCATGCAAGGGAAAGCAGGGCAAAAATCGGGCCCAAACGTCCTATGAGTGTGCTGGGCTGCTGGAGCAGGGGCGCAATGAGGCGTATACCTGGGTGCGCTAGAGATGAGGCTGAACCAAGGCGGCGGCGCAGCAGCAGTAGGGGCAGCAGGATGAGCAAGCACCAAAGCCACTCTGGAGAGCCAAAGACAAAGTCCTTGACGACACTAGCGGATTGCTGCTCTTTCTCAATTTGGGCTAGTAGCGGGAAAATCATGATGTGGGTGACATGTTGGATTTTTCGGCAAGAAGGCGTTCTTGTTCTTTGGTCACGAGGTGGACGAGCTCTACTGCCTGCTCAAGGAGCTTTTTATTTTCCATGGCATCGCGTTGCTGACTGCCCGCATACTTGTTGCTCGCTAGTTGGTCTAGCAGTAGCAGGCAGGGCTGCTGGCAGCTCTTGGGTAGATTGGCGAGAGCGTTCATGCGCTGGTTGAGCTCTTGCTGCGTTTCAAAGAGGGCGGGATCATCAGTTTCTCCCGTGATGAAACGACGCAGGATGAGGGAAAGCTCTATGCTCATATCCTTGAGGCTTAGCGTATCTGCTGACACATTCTCCAAGGAGGAGAGGGCGATTTGCTGCGGTGTTGCGCCAACTGCTACTTCGACTTTTCGCTTTCGGAGCAAGAGCCAAAGAATCAGTGCAATGATGCAAAGCCCAGCCGCACCTAGACCTATGTAGAGCCCCCATGGGGTTTCTTGAAGAAAGAGGTCGGGGGCGGGGCGTGAATCGAGGGTGGGGATTTTGTCCACCAAGGATGTAGCAGAATCTGTATTGGGCACTGTCGTGGGCATAATTATCTGGCAAAGTGGCGGCTGCGACGCGCAAAGAGCCGTGCAAGGGGGTGGATATAGTCTTGCTGTGTTTGCAAGTCAATGAAGTCAATGCTCAGCTGGTGAAAGCACTTTTCCCAAGAATCGCGATGCTCTAGGAGGCGTTGTTGGTAACGCTGGTGTATTCTCGGGTCGCTGAGATCAGCCGTCCATTGTGTACCCTGCTCGGGGTCGCGGAAGTTGATGAGCCCCTCGGCAGGGAGACTCAACTCATAGGGATCAGCAATGCGTATGGGGATAATCTCATGGCGGAAGTCGAGACGACCCAGTGCCTTCTTGTCCACTTCTGCATAAAAGTCACTGATGAGGAAAACCATGGCGCGCTTTCTCTGCGTGCGTAGAATCTCATTGGCGACCTGCTCTATGCTTTCATCCTCCCCTTCTGGTGGGCTGGATATGATTTCGCGCACAATGCGCAAGCACTGCTTCACCCCCTGTGCAGGGGGGAGGTAGAAGTGGGGCTTTCTGCCGTAGAGCAGCAGACCCACCTTGTCACCATTCTGCGCTGCGCTGTATGCCAGCACGGCGGCTATGCTCGCAGCTTGATCCAGTTTGCTATGCGGGCTTGCAGAGCTCGCGTAGCTCATGGAGGCGCTGGTGTCTATGGCTAGCAGAATAATCTGCTCTCTCTCCTCATAAAACTTGCGCACGTAGGGCGTGCCTGTGCGTGCCGTTACCTTCCAGTCAATGAAGCGAGGCTCATCGCCTATGGTGTATTCTCTAAAGTCGTCAAAATCCAGCCCCTGCCCGCGAAAGCTGGAACGGAACTGTCCTGCAAAGCTAGCCGTAGCCCGCTTTCGCGCCATCATCTCTATGCGGCGCACCTTTTGCATGATTTCTTGACTCTTGTCCATAGATGGGATGGAGGGATGCTTCTTTATGGGACAGGAACCTTCATGAGCAGCTGGTCGATGACCTTTTCACTGGTCATGCCAATTGCCTCTGCCTCATAGGAAAGCAGGATACGGTGGCGCAGGATGTCATGCGCAATATCCTTGATGTCCTGTGGGGTGACAAATCCGCGTTGGCGTGTAAAGGCGAGGGCGCGGGAGGCCAGTGCTATATTGATAGTAGCACGTGGGGAAGCACCAGCGCGTACCATGCCGTCCAGCTTTGCGTCCAGCTTTTCTGGATTACGTGTGGCGCGGACGAGGTCAACAATGTAGTTCTCCACAGCGGGGTCTAGGTAGATGCGGTTCATGAGGGCGCGGGATTCATCCAGCTGCGCAATGCTCACAACGGCCTGTGTCTGTGGTGGGGGTTCTGTGCTTCCCATTAGCGAGAGAACACGCAGTTCTTCGTCGCGCTTGGGGTAATCAACAACAACCTTGAAGAGGAAGCGGTCAAGCTGTGCTTCGGGCAGCTGGTAGGTACCTTCTTGCTCTATGGGGTTTTGCGTCGCGAGGACGAGGAAGGGGGAGGGCAGCGCGTAGCTGGTCTCGCCCAAGGTGACTTGACGTTCCTGCATCGCTTCGAGTAGAGCACTTTGCACCTTCGCTGGGGCACGGTTGATTTCGTCCGCCAGAATGAGGTTAGCAAAGACAGGACCGCGCTTCGCGATGAACTGACGCTCATCGGGATTGTAAATCATCGTCCCGAGCAAGTCGGCTGGCAGCAAGTCAGGCGTGAACTGGATACGCGCAAACTGTGCATGCAGAGCACCAGCTAGGGCTTTGACAGACAGCGTCTTTGCCAGACCGGGTACACCTTCTAATAGGACGTGACCTTTGCAAAGAAGGCTTAGAATAAGGCGATTGATGAGATCTTGCTGACCGATGATGACCTTGCCCATCTCCATCTTCAGCGCACTGACCCAAGAGGATTTTTGGGCGATTTCTTCGTTTAATTCCTGCGTGTTCATTTTGATTCCTGCTGACTATAGCAAAGCTGATTGCTCAAATCAAGGAGTTAGGCTGATTGTATGACAAATTTTTTGTCTATATCTAAAAATATTAGAATAATTCCAAAAAATAGCTTGACTCTTTCAAAATTGTTTGTTAAGCTGAACTCACGAGATTCAAACAATCAATCTCAACCCATCAATATGTCATTAATCAATAAAGAAGTTAGCGATTTTAGCGCAGAAATATTCCACAATTGCGAGTTCAAGACAATCACCAAGGCCGACATCCTCGGCAAGTGGAGCGTCTTTTTCTTCTACCCTGCGGATTTTACCTTTGTATGCCCCACAGAGTTGGAGGACTTGGCTGATCTCTACGACAGCTTTGTTGCAGAGGGTGTAGAAATCTACGCAGTGTCTGGTGATACCCACTTTACCCACCTTGCATGGCACCAGAGCTCCCCTGCAATTGGCAAGGTACGTTACCCCATGGTTGGCGACCCCTCCCACGCCCTTGCAAAAGACTTTGAAGTCTACATCGAGTGCAACGGCCTCAGCGAGCGCGGTACATTCGTCGTTAACCCAGAAGGCAAGATTGTTTCCTACGAAGTAGCCGCTGGCAACATCGGACGCAACGCCGCAGAACTCCT
>CAYJON010000136.1:0-1738 GCA_964371795.1 uncultured Akkermansia sp.
GGAATGATTTGGTGAAACGCCCCATCCCCATGTTCATACGCTTTGAATTAAAAAAATCGAGTGCTTTTAAGAAGGAAGGAAATCGCATCACCGTCACTTTCCCTTATAATATGCAGTATCACCCCTATATCAAGGTGAAGGCCGCGGCAGGAAAGATGATACGCATCAGTCCAGATAATTTGAAGACTCTCAATGATGTTCCTCTCCGTGCGGAGTATGTGACGAAGGAGGGAGTGCAGAGTTACCTGCATCTTCCGTGGTTGAGTGGTCATGCTGCACATATTGAGTTGGAGGATGGGGTGGAGCTTTTGGAACTAGGCTATCAGGAGTCGGGCTATGATACAGAGTTTGTTGGTAACTTTGATATAGCTGATGATGATATCATGCGTTATATAGAGAAGGCAAAGCGCACGCTTTACGTGAATATGCGCGATACCTATTTCGACTGCCCCGACCGCGAGCGCGCTCAATGGATAGGCGATGGTGTCATCTTGATGGAGGAGGCCTTTTATCTGCTGGATGAAAAGTCCACTGATATGTCACGCAAGATGTACTCGGAGTTATTTCAATGGCAGCGTGCTGATGGAACCTTGTTTGGTCCTATCCCCGCAGGCAATTGGCATAATGAACTGCCTCAGCAGATTCTTGCAGCAGTTGGGACACAGGGACTTGGCCGCCTTTACATGTACACGGGAGACAGGGAATTAATCAAGATGGCCTATCCACATGTGAAGAAGTATCTTTCTTTATGGGATGTGAAAGACGATGGTACAGTCCCCTTCAGAAAGGGTGGCTGGACATGGGGAGACTGGGGCAGCCAGATTGACAGAGAGCTAGCAGAACATATTTGGGTCTACATGGCGCTGGAACAGCTAGCACATATGGCTGATATTCTGGGCAAGCCTGAGGAGGCACGCGAGGCAAGGCTTGATAGAGCGGCAATCAAAAAGAGGCTCAATAACTTGTTCTGGACAGAAGAGGGTTACATCACACCAGATCACAGCGAGGAGATTGATGATAGAGGAAATGCCTTGGCGGTGATTTCTGGTATAGCAGATAAGGAAAAGTATCCCACAATCATCAAGCTACTAAAGAGAGTAGAGCACGCTAGCCCCTATATGGAAAAGTACGTGATGGAGGCCCTCTTCCATATGGATGAGGGACGCTATGCTATTGAGCGTTTTAAGAAACGCTACGGCGCGATGATACGCCATCCTCACTGCTCCACTCTCTGGGAGTTCTGGACCTATGAGGCATCAATTAACCATGCTTGGAGCGGTGGCCCCCTATCCGTTTTTTACAAGAAATTGGCTGGCATTGTCCCCGTGAAAGCAGGATTTGAAGAGTTTTCCATCTTTCCAGAGCTTCTTGATTACAAGCATCTCGACTGTCAATTCTTGTCCGTCAAGGGCATCATCTCCTTGGATATCAAAAAGGAAAACGATTTAGTCACAATGTCCATAGAAATCCCTGCTCAGAGTCGCGCGCATATTCGCATTCCTCTATCAGCGTCACAGTTGCAACTTCCCGACGCGGGGAAGATTAAAGCCACACATCGCGATGAGAACTACAATTACTATCTTGTCGAGTCAGGCACGCACAGCATAGGTTATAAAATGATGCACGGGAAGCAAAGTTGACTCACGCGATGGCCAGAATGTTCATTTTTTAAGAAGCACCTCACGCGCACTCAGGATCTAGCCAGCAATAGTCCACTTGTAGAGAATACGACAGCCCC
>CAYJON010000136.1:1838-5491 GCA_964371795.1 uncultured Akkermansia sp.
TCCCCCTCCAGAATGACACTCGTATTATCATAGACGGCAGATAAATCACGCTCACAAGCACCACTACGGAGGTAGGTATCAGCGACTTCATCACCGAGGTGAGTACGCTCATACTCATCCACTATTTTCTGCCCCAGCGCCAAAAATGCAGCCTTCTCTTGCTCTGTCGCCTTTTTGATAGTATATGCCTTCATGTCAGTTTTAGATACACTATATCAACCAACACGCAAAGTCAAGGCATGCAGGCATTAGAATACGTTTGACCAATGCAGAATGGGCGTGCTATAGTAACTCTCTCATGCAAGGCAAACTCTCTATTCATCTTTTCCTGCTACTGAGTCTATACGTACAGGCTGCGCCTGTGTTTGACTCTGTTTTTCAGGACAATATGGTTTTGCAGCGCGATGAGGTCATTACTATCTGGGGAACCGCGAAGCCTGAGAGCTCTGTGAGCATTAGCTGGCAGGGAGAGGAAAAAGTAGTCACCAGCAATAGCAAGGGAGAATGGACAGTTAGCTTTCCTCCTCTCGCGGCAAAGGCTAATGCCTCTGCCCTCACCGCCTCTGACGATGAAGGTAGTGTCACATTAAAAAATATCCTCATCGGTGATGTCTGGCTTGCCAGTGGTCAGTCGAATATGGAGTTCAGCATGAGCCGCTTTACAGATGGGCAAAAAGATTATGCCAGCTTTAACATCCCCGAGCTACGCTTCATGAAGATGCACAACAGTCTCCCTACTGGCGCGATGAGCTACAGTCTCGAAGGCTATAAAAAGGCAGAAGAGCGCGGCTTTTTCAGCTACACATGGCAAAATTGTACGCCTGAGAACACGCGCGATTTCTCTGCTACGGCGGCGTACTTTGGGCGTGCCTTGCAGGCAGAGCTAGGCATACCTGTAGGCATCATCTGCAATGCTGTGGGCGGTGTCGGTATGGAATCATGGCTTCCCCAAAAGCTCATAGAGAAGCACCCTCACTTGCGCTCTCTACGAGGGGATCAATGGATGTCAGCCCCAGCGAAGGAGTTTTCCCCTTGGATGGCGGGGCGTGGTAGGCAGAATTTGCAGTATCTTCTCGCTGCGGGTGAGAAGAATCTCCAACACCCCTTTCGTCCCTCCTGCCTCTATGAGCATGCCCTTCGCCCCCTGCTGCGCCTCCCCATACGCGGAGTGATATGGTATCAGGGAGAGAGCAATGCAGAAATCGCAGACAGGGAGCGCAACAGCATGCTGATGCAGCAGCTCATCGGCAGCTGGAGAACCGCCTTTAGCAATGAGGATTTGCCCTTCTACATGGTGCAGCTCCCGCGCATCAAAGACAGCAGCCCTTTACGTGCCCACTGGGCGCAGTTTCGAGAAGTACAGCAGGCTGTCGCAGATGAAATGGCTGGCGTGGAGCTCATATGCACCCTAGATCTAGGCATGCCCAATGCCGATGTACACCCCTCGCCCAAGCGACCCGTGGGAGAACGCCTCAGCGCACTAGCCCTCCACCACTTCTATCAACAGAAAGACTATACTGCGGCAGCCCTTTCACCACGCATCATTGGGACAATTTGGCAGAAGGATCGCGTGATACTCAAACTAAGTGCCCCAGTCATCACCCTAAATGGGCAAAGCGCGCAGGGCTTCTGCTACGCCACAGCGAAAACTACTGTCCCAGTCACCGCCAAACTCAATGGCGAGAGCATATCCATAGATTTACCACATGCCATACAGCCGGGGGATGAGATCCGCTACAACTACAGCACCTATATGGAGCCCAACATTGTTTCAGCGCAAGGCAAACTGCCACTCTTCCCTTGTCGTATCAAGAAATAATCAAAGCTCATGAAAATAATTCATTTAACAACATTACTTTTTGCATTATCCTTATGCTCATGCAGTATGATGGTAAAATCAGTAGGCTACTTGTTCTGGCAGGGTAATATAGAAGAAGAAAAAACGCCAGAAGCTGTGATGTATTCTAGCTTTTTCTCCAATTACATTTTTCTAGTTGAACATGGCAATCAATATCAATTGTATTCAACACATCAAATCAAGCCCCATGATAGCCTATCAACAGTAACTAAGACAAGTAGCGAGACTCCCCTCACCCAGCTAAGCAAAAAAAATATCACAGCTGCTGATTTTATCCAGCTCCTCCGCAAGCAATACCTACTCGGTGGGCATCAACACATCATGCTTGTTTGCTCTGAGCCTATGCCAACATTGCTTAGGCAGTCATTGAGTGAACAACAGTTTAAAATAATCAGAGTTACCCCCTCGCATGATTTCATGGGCAGCTACGGTGTAACGCATATTCTATCTCCAGAGTCCTGCAAAATAGAAAAAATCAATACTCCTCAAATCAACTCCATTTCCATCCCGAAGAATAGCTACCTGTATCGAATCTGGATGCCAGAGGATCTTGTATTGAATAAGTCTTGACCAGCAGCCCAGAAGGACGATATAATTAGAAGCCTATGGAATCCCTTGCACAGCTTGCGCTTGCCAAGCGTGAAGAAGCCCAAGCCCTCCAGCAAGAGGGTGGCGATAGCAGGTGCATTGAAAAGCTACTTCGAGAAAGCCATGGGCTCTACCGCGAACTCTCGCAGCAGAATACGACAGGTTACCTCATAGACTTCATCTGGCAGGGCTATTACCTAGCGAACCATCTCTACGAGGAGGACAACTTTGCCCAAGCACGCGCTACCTCGCTGGACGCACTCTCCGCACTAGAGGAGCTGCCTCCTAACATGCAGAAAGAGCATGTTTTGCTCCACTCTCTCCTACTCAACCAAGTAGCCGACATACTCTGCGAGACAGATGGTAATACCATCCACTTCTTCAAAGAACAGCAATCATTACTCAGCGATAAACTCTCAGAGCAGCCTCTCCATCTCTGCGCCCTCTTACTAGACATCAAGCGCATCCTCGCTATCAAGCTATGGTCAGAAGATGAAAGCGCAGCTGAGGGGCTCTTTAAAGAATACTTTGGGCATGCCTCGCAGCTTTACAATCAACTCGGTGATGAGTGGAAAAATGAATTATACTGCGCCAGCGAAGAGCTAGCAGATTTTTATGAATGCACCAATCGCCCAGAACAAGCCATTCCCTACAAAGCACTTTCCCTCAAACTAGAAAATCATGAATCGCAACATTAACGACCTCACCCTATCCGCCCTGCGCGATGAAGTAAAAAAGCTCATCGGAGTCCAACTTGTCGCACCCCCAGAGGGCAGCACGCACAAAGAACTACTCGACGCATTCCGTCCCTTCATTGACAGCAATTCTCGTTGCGTATCTGACGCGTGGAAGAACAACAGAGACGCCATAGCCTACCCCTACGTGCAGGCAAATCTCCTCATCTTTGTCTACCTCATCAACCACGCCGAGGGAGCACACCCCAATGACCATCGCTACTGCCTAGCTAGCCTCGCGCATTGTTATGACGCCCTCGGCCTCATGCTCGAAAGCTGCGAGCAACTCGACGAAGCCCGCCGCAGCTACCGCGAAGCCATCCGCTTCATGGAAAAAGTCGTCACCATGGAGGGAGAACACCCCACCGCCTACCCAGAAATACTCCAGCAATACAAGGACAGATTGCAGGTGATCTTATAAGGGGAGTTCTCGCAATTCGCAAGGAGGGCTCGTGGAAGGATTTTCGTCAGAT
>CAYJON010000137.1:0-5480 GCA_964371795.1 uncultured Akkermansia sp.
CAAGGGCAAAGGCCCAAAGGGTGAAAGAGGCCCCAGAGAAGGTGCTGAAGGCGACTCCAAGGGCAAAGGCCCAAAGGGACCAAGAGATCCTGAAAAGATGAAGAAGATTCTCGAAAAATTCGACACCGACGGTGACGGCAAACTCAGCAAAGAAGAGCGCGAAGCCATGAAGGCTGCTATCCAAGCAAAGCGCGCTGAAAAGAATAATTAATCTTTATTCTCCACTTCATATCGTTATGAAAGCTCTTATGCTCCCTAGGCATAAGAGCTTTTTTCTTGCCTAGAATCAGAGGATTTGCTATATTGATAGCATGATGGAGATTCTATTTGTAAGCATATTTTTGACACTGCTTTTGTTTTGCCGCTTTTTCTCAATGCGAAAAAGTGCTCTCGTGGCTTTTCTTTTGTGTCAAGGGATGAGTCTTGCTGCTAGCAAGGATGTTGTTATGGTGATTGAGCTACAGCCCAAGCAGAGTGCTGTAGCTGGAAAGGAGGCAGCACCCTCCGACTCCGATATGCAGAAGGTGGTGAGCTGGCTTGATAAATGTCTGGATCTTTTGAAGGTGAATGGAGGCATTATCACGAGGCAATCTCATCAGGTGCTAATCCACATACCTAAAACACAGATTGATAAAATAGAAAAACTTCAGAGCGTCCTCACAGTCTCGCATCATCTAGAATTACTGCCTGTTCATCGGGATAGCGAGACCATTATAAACAAGCCAGAGGTGCAAGCCCTTATCAAAAAATATGAAGAGAAAAAAAAGGCTCACCTTGCTGCGGCGAAGTCAGATGAGCCTTTAGCACAAGTTATTTATTTTCCAGCCTCCTTTAATCTCTCCGAATACATGATACTCGAAGAGCAGCGCCTAGATGAGCAAGATGAAATTGTCATTAACGAGGAGACTGGTATGCCCGCTGTACGCTATGTTGTGGTAGAGAGACCAAGTACCCTGTCTGATCAAGGTCTCTATATCTCTGGAGCAAATGTGGAGTTTGCAGGTCCAAACTGGCATAACAATGGTAGTGTCTGGCTCACGCTAGATGAAGAGGGTGGAAAAAAGATGGAATCTTTGACAGAGAGCATGGAGTCCGGTGTGGATCGCATAGCCATTGTGGTTAATAATCAGATAATGTATTCACCCGTAGTGCAAGGTATTTTAAGTAAAGATTTTATGATTAGTGGGATAAAAAATCGCATTGAGTTTTGTATAGCCTTGACGAGACCCTCTTCTGGCAAACTCAATTTGGTAGAAATCCGTCATCCTTAATTAAAAGTACTGTAGTGCTGATATAACTTTTGAGAATCAACGGCTTTGCTATTGATTCTCTTTACTAGCTCATGGTTATCCAGATGGGCGTTATCCTCATGCTGGATAAAGTTGTGAAAGTGAAAGATCGCGAGCTTTAGCACAGAGCTGCGATCTAAATTGCGCTCATACATGATGTCACTGATGATGTCATGCATGCGCAAAGAGCATCGAAAGGTGATGGATCTATTACTTGTTTTCTTCATAGTGATTACTGTCCTGCTCCTCCTATTTTGAGGTTGATATGGTAGCTTGCATCATGGATAGTTAGGTGTGTATAGCGGAGCCAAGCTATGCAAAGCATAGCGGATTGGTAATCCGCTATACATAGTTAATAGGTGTTTATTTTTTATTAATTAAGGAATTGTGTATTTCGTTAATTATGTTTTTTTCCGATTCTAATAGTGAGATTCTAACATTTTTAGTTTTGTTCATTATTTGATATTAAAAGATTTATTGAGAAAATTTGACTCTTATTCTTGACAACGGATTACCAATCCGCACCTCCAAAAGAATATGATAGAATACAGTCAAATGGAGCAGATGGCTCTGCTCAAAGCTATAGATGAATTGAAGCAAAAATACCTCTCCGAGTCTTTGTCGCAGATGCGAGTGGAGGAGGGGATAGAAAAATTTTTGCAGAGCAAGCAGCATTGCCGCCCGCGGACAAGGGCAGAGTTGCGTGGAGTGCTCGCGCGGCTTCTGCGTAAGAATCCAGATCTGCGACTGCGCTATTTGGATAGTCTGTCTGTGTCAGACTGCGAGGGGCTGCTGCATGCCACCTTTGCCAGTCCACGCCAGATGGCAAAGGGCTGGGTGATACTGCACGCCTTTTTTGAATTTTGCTATAAACGCGCTTGGGTATTTCGCAATCCTATAAGGCTCATCTCTAAACCCATTGTAAGGGAGCAGGAAATTGTCCCACTCTGTGAGGAGGAAGTGAGGCGTCTTACCCAATGCGCGAGACGTCCACAGCATCGCGCCTGCATGCCAGCACTGGGACTCATGCTCTGGGCTGGGCTGCGACCAGCTGAGGCGGAGCGCGCAACATGGCAGGATGTGGACTGGGAGGAGGATGTGATCATCGTTCGCGCCCAGCATGCAAAGACTGGGGGCTGCCGTCATGTGAGCATCACGCCAGCCCTACAGCGTTGGTTGCAAGATGCTGGATTAGAGCAGGAGGGGAGAATCTGCCCACCAGATTGGGCTAGACGCTGGAAGGCTCTGCGCCGTGATGCTCGCCTACTACCATGGCGGCAGGATGTGCTGCGTCATACCTTTGCCAGCTACCATATCAAGCAATGGCATGACTACTCGCGCTTGCAGCATGAAATGGGGCACAGAAGCGCGGAACTCTTGCGCACGCGTTACCTGAGCATGCAGGGCGTGAAAAAGCAGTTTGCCAAGACTTTTTGGCAAGGACTATGATGGCAGGGCTGGCTACTCTGGCAGATTTTCCAACCAAGGGCTGTATTCCGAGGGGATGGGGGCTTCGAGGGCAATGCGCTCTCCACTACGTGGGTGGGTAAAGCCTAGTCGCCACGCATGCAGCATGAGTCGCCCTGTCTTGACGCGCTGCTTATGCGGCTTGGCGTAGATGGGATCACCAATGAGGGGATGTCCTAGGTGCAGCATGTGGACACGTATCTGATGCGTACGCCCTGTATGCAGCGTGCAGAGTATGAGGGAGACATCGCTCATGATATCGTAGTGCAGCAGTCTCCAGTCCGTGATGGCTGCCTTGCCAGAACCGGGGTTGACCACGCACATTTTGAGCCTGTTGACAGGGTGGCGGCCAATGTTGGTGAAGATGCTGCCTTCATCCTCCTTGGGGCGTCCTTGGACGAGGGCTAGATAGACCTTTGAGGTGCTGCGCTCTGCAAATTGCGCGCTCAGTGAGAGGTGAGCCGCGTCATTTTTTGCTACAACAATGCAGCCGCTTGTGTCCTTGTCGAGGCGATGGACAATGCCCGGCCGTTCCACGCCACCTATGCCAGAGAGTTCCTCTCGGCAGTGGAAGAGGACTGCATTGACCAGTGTGCCATCGGGATTGCCTGCCGCAGGGTGGACAACCATGCCGCTCTCTTTGTCGAGGACAAGCAGGTCTGCGTCCTCGTAAAGCACGCTCAGCGGTATATCCTGTGGGAGGGCTTCTGCTAGCTCTGGCTCTGGGATTTTTACCGTCACACGCATGTCGAGCTCCACGGGAGTCTTCGCCTTGGTGGGTTTTTGACAGAGGAGGATGTCCTCGCTTTTAATCAGAGCTTGGATGCGAGAGCGCGATAGCTCTGGCAGCTGCACGACAAGGTATTGATCCAGACGCATGCCTACATGCTCTGCAGTGACAACAAAGTCCATGTCTTGTTACATATAGGTCGGGTTGTCAATGAAATGACAGGGCAGTCCAAACTGCTCCGTCAGTAGCTTGCCAAGTGCCTTCACACCAAAAGTTTCTGTAGCATAATGACCACCAAAAAGGATGCTCATCCCCATGTCTGCGGCAGCATTGCTTACCCAGTGGTTTTCCTCTCCAGTAACATAGCAGCTGTAGCCTTTGGACTGCATTTGATAGATTTCTTCACCGCCGCCGCCAGAACAGATAGCAACGCGACCAGCAGGTGCATCCGCATCATGAATGACAGCTGTGACCACTCCTCCCAATATCCGGGTAAAGGCATCACGTAGCTCACCAATAGTGCCATCAAACTCTCCTGCAACACCAATATTAACACCGCCATAATCCACCTCTGGGCATATTTCGCGCAGCCCGAGGCTTTCCGCTATGCAGGCATTGTTACCCAGTGTGGGGTGCAAATCTAGGGGGAGGTGGGAGGAGTAGACCGCGAGATTGTTATTGAGGCAGGTGCAAAGCTTCTTCTTCCACCAGCCTGTGAGGGGGCGCAGGCCTGACCAATACAAGCCATGATGGACGATGAGCAGGTCTGCTCCCATCGCAACAGCGTCTTCTAGTGTTTTTTGGCTCGCGTCAACGGCGAGGGCGACACGGCTGATGCTGCCGTCATTTTCTACTTGCAGACCATTGAGGGCGACACTGGCATCACGCACAGCAGCCGTGTTGAGTTGGCTGTCTAAGAATTGGACAATATCGGAGAGGGGGGTGCTCATTCGTTTATATCGGGGTTATTTTCTTTTTTGCTTTTGCGGGCAATTTCTTGGTGCAGTCTTTTATTAAACTCGCTAGCCATGTGATAGCCGCATTCTCGGAGGTAGATTTCTAGGGCCGCTATTTCGATGAGACGAGACATGTCACGACCTGGGGCGATGGGCAGGTTGAGGGTTTCTACATCAACGCCAAGGATGTTGACTTTTTGGCGGTCAAGTCCCAGTCGCTCTAGCTCACTCATGGGCTTTTCTGCTATGGTGGTGAGATTGATGACTAGATTGATGGTCTCTTTCTTGCTGTAGGCTTTGAGTCCAAAAAGGTTGGTCACGTTGATGATACCCAATCCTCGTATTTCTAAGTAGCCGCGACTCAGGTCAGGAGAGCTGGCTATAAGCTGGTTGTTCACCCTGCGTATGCGCACCATATCATCCGCGACGAGGGAGGCACCGCGTTCTACGAGACCGAGGGTGATCTCGCTCTTGCCCACACCACCCTTGCCCCTGATGAGCACGCCTATGCCACGTATGGAAACCATGCAACCATGCAGGGCGGTACTATCCCCGAAAAGTCGCTCCAGAATCAGCGTAGAAAGGTTAGCAAACTCCATGGTTCTGTGCTCTGAGATGAAGATGCAGACGCCAACCTCATTAGCCATTTCAATGACATCTTGAGGCACAACTACATTGCGGGAGAAGACGAGGCAGGGCATGGTTTCGTAGGAGAAAATGCGTCTCAGTCGCTGCTGTCTTTCTTCCCCCTGTAGAGATGCCAGATAGGCATTTTCTGCATTGCCAAAGACCTGTATACGCTCATGCGCGAAGTAGTCAAAATGACCCGCTAAAGCCAAACCCGGTCTATTAATTGCGGGTTGGGTGATGAGTCGCTTCATCCCCATAGAGTCGTTGATAAGTATGAGTTGGCGCTCTTCGCGGTAGGCTTCTACAAACTGCTTGACTGTGATATGCTGGACTTTTTTGACAATAGGCTCTTTCATCGCTTGCTATATTGTACAGGAAAGCAGCTGCGGGTCAAGATTCTTATTTTAC
>CAYJON010000138.1:0-5465 GCA_964371795.1 uncultured Akkermansia sp.
CTTGGCTCTGCCTCATTGGGCAATATGGAAGGACAACTCATGCGCATGCACAACCGCGCTGGTGGTTTCATGCCCGCTGGGGAGAGCAACTACTGGATATCCGCCGAAGGCAGCCGCAATGAGCTGGATGGCGATGGCGCGGCCGCTGGTCACAATATAGACAATTGGGGTGGCAGCATAGGTGTGGACTGGGGTGTTATAGAAGACCTCAGCGTGGGCTTTGCCGTCACCGCCCTCTATGGTGACCTCGATGCTAATAGCGTGGATGCTGCTAGTGGAGAGCTTGATAGCTATTACCTCAGCCTCACTGCCCAATATCAAAGTGGAAAGTGGCAGCACCGCGCCCTGATGAGCTGGGGCTGGGTGGATGCTAGCCTTGACCGCCACATCAGCTATGCTGGTGGCAGTTACAGCACTACGGGTGATACGGACGGCAGTAGCTTTGGCTTCATGTACGAAGTAGGTTATGATATCCAGTTGGGCGAGAGCAGTACGCTGACCCCCATCTTTAACGCCGTACTGGTGCACAACAGCATTGACGGCTACACAGAGTCAGGCAGCGATGCAGCCCTGCGTGTGGGTGAACAAGAAAACACCATCGCCACCTTTGGTATAGGTGCGCGCATAGAAAACACACTGGACTCTGGTCTTCAACTTGGCGCACGCGCCCTCTTCAAGGTGGACGCAGGTGACCGCGTCCAAGAGGCTGACGTAAGTATAGCTGGCGTTGCGGGTAGTCATGCCCGCATTGAGGGTGCAGATGCTGGCTCTGTAGGCGTGGAGTTGGGCGTGGGTGCTAGCATGCCTGTGGGTGATAGCGGGGAAGTCTACTTCGATGCCTTTATCGACATGCGCGAAAATCAGCAAAATGGCAATGCCAGCGTAGGCTATAGAATTGCTTTCTAAAGACATCTTGGCACAAATCACCGAGCCTCGCTCCTTGTTCACAGGGGGGCGAGGCTCAGTGTTTCTGCACGCAGATTTTGTGATAGCTCTGTTTGTGCTTGCCTATTGTCGTTGCGTCATGTATAATCCTGCACTTACTGGAAATTTTACCATTTTTATCATGAATATCCTTGAATTTATCCGCAAGAACTCCATTCTCGTCCTCATCGTTATCGTCGGCATTGCCCTCGGTCTCATTATGTCAGAGTACGGTCAGCGCAGTGCTAGCCTCTCTGGCGACTATCTTATCCAAGTTGATGGACGCAATTACAACCGTGAGGATTTGGGGACATTGGGCGAAAAGGGATTTGTCTACCTGAGTAGTATCATCTCTGCTGGTCCAGAACGCCTGCGCAATGCGGCCGATGCGGATGGTAATGGCCAACTCAACGAGGAGGAAATGACTGTCTTTAACAGAATGCTGGGTAATAACCTCGCCTTGCAGCTTTCCATGATGCAGTTGGAGCGTATTAAGTTGCTGTGGAGCAGCAGCGGGACTGCTAACGATGTAGTGAATATTGCCATCACCCGCGCCCTTATTGCAGCAGAGGCAGAACGCCTTGGCATCGTGCCTTCTAAGGAGCAGATTGATACCTTCATCCAGACCATGCCTGTTTTCCAAAAGGCTGACGGCACATTTGATCAGGAGCTCTACCAGCGTCTGGCTGGCTTCCATGGTGGTCAAGCAGACCAAGCGCAAGAGCGCGCCTTCCGTGCCTTTATCTCCGACATCATGGTATGGCAGATTATCCAACACCTTGTCAGCACAGACTTGGCACTGGATGACCGTGCGGCAATGAACATGATCAACATTGAATGGCAGAACTTTGTCGGCAAGGCCGCATGGCTGCCCATCTCCTCCATTCCTGCACCTGCTACACCCAGCGAAGAGGAAATCCGCGCCTACTGGGAGCTCAACAAGGGTAACTACCTCAGCGAGCCAGAATGCGCTGTGAGCCTCTACTCCCTCACACCAGCAGAGGGCATCAGCCTTGATGAGCTGGCCTACACCTCTGACCTGATTATGGAGGACATCACACAACGCGGTCAGGTGAATCTGGATGAGATTCTGGAAGAAGCCTCCAAAAACCCCGAGTACACCGCCTTCCAATACAAGTCAGCCGATGGTGTGACACATCAGAGCTTCCCCGCCTACACACGCGGAAATGTCCCAGAAGGCCTTGCGCAGAAGATGGGCGGTTCTTCCGTTGCCGGTGCAGCAGATAGCCTTAGCCTAGGTGAAATCGCCTTCCAAGTAACAGAAGCACCCACACCAGAGGAATTGGCAAAGCTGAAAGCTGAGGAAGCAAGCACTGGCACGCCTCTCAAAAATGGTATCAAGCAATTGCGCGGTTTCTACAGCAGCGCAGATGGGAAGAGCCTTCAACTGCTCCGCGTTGACTCCCTCTTGCCCGCCACGGAGCTGCCCTACGAAGCAGCAAAGGCAGCTGCAACTGCTGACCTCATCACAGAATTGCACGAAAAAGCCCTCGTCGCGACCGCAGAAAAGCTCTATGCCGACATGCAAGTTGCCTTCAAAGATGGTGGCGCTGATGCGGCAATGAAGCTTGCAACGGATGCTGGCGCGACAGTAGAAGACTTTGATGATGTGAGAGCCAACATACCTGGTGGACCACGTGGCGTTAACAACATCGCCCTCATCAGCACAAAGAGCGAGAGCTTTGCCCCCCTTGTCATCGAAAAGGGAGAAGGTGCAGCTATCACCCTGTTGCTGAGCCGCAATTACCAAGACGGTGCAGGATTCTCTGAGACAAAGTTGAACAGCGACATGCCCCGCTTGAATGAGGAATTGCGCCGCAATGTCATGTTGGACTGGTTCAGCTACGCGGCCAAGAAGTATAACCTTCAAGTCAATGAAGAGGCCTTGAAGCAGTAATCCACTCTCTCATCTATTTTTTCACACATACACACAATAACTCACTATGGGACTTCCTAAACAATCCATCTATATCGTTGGCAACGAGGCCTGCGAGCGTTTCAGCTTTTACGGGATGCGAAGCATCCTGACAACCTACATGGTGACACAGCTGATGCTGATGGAAAAGGAAGCTCTCACTGTGATTCATATTTTCCTTGCCCTCATCTACTTTACCCCATTAGCTGGGGCATGGTTGGCAGATCGCTTTTTGGGTCGCTACAATTGCATTCTTTATATCTCGCTCTTCTACTGCCTAGGGCATGCAACGCTGGCGCTGGGCGATCTCTCATCAGATATTGAGGTGCAAAGAACTGTGCTCTTTGTTGGTCTGGGTATTATTGCTCTGGGCTCTGGGGGTATCAAGCCCTGTGTTTCCGCCTTTGTGGGTGACCAGATGCAGGGACGCAGCGCGTCGGATGTCACGCGCATGTATTCTGCCTTTTACTGGTCTATCAATCTGGGCTCATTCTTCTCCTTCTTGGTTATCCCCTACTTGAAGGATCATTATGGCTACCCCATTGCTTTTGGCGTGCCTGGTATCTTTATGGGCTTGGCAACGCTGGTTTTCTGGTTGGGAAGGCGCAAGTACCTCCACCGAGAGCCTGTGCAGCCGCTCTTTTTCTCTTCGCTCTTCTGCCAGATTTTCAAGGGTAAGGAGGTCGCACAAGAACGCTTTGGCATCGCCCAGATGAAGGAGACTAACAAGACTGTCCTCGGTATCATCCGCTTCCTCATTGTTGCTCCTCTGCTTGTCGCAGTAGGTACGGCACTCTACATGGGTGGTGGTACTATGGCGCAGGATGTCTTTAACGCACCGCAGTATGTCGCCCTTTCTTCTACTATTGCGCTCTTGCTCTATCTTGTCACCCTTTCTGTTGTCATCCTCAAGTGGGCTCAGGTAAAGCGCTTCGCTGGCTTCCTCGGGGTAGTGGGACATATGATATACAAGAAGCAGGATGTAACGGAACTTTACGACAACACGCAGCAGCGCAACGCGCGCAATCTGCTGCGCATTATCGTGGCCTTCATCCTGATTATGCCCTTCTGGGCACTCTTTGACCAGACGGCGAGTAGCTGGATTTTGCAGGCTCGCAATATGGAACCCTTTACCGTCTTTGGGCACAAGATAGGACCCGATGAGATGCAGAGCTTCAACCCGCTCTTTGTCATGACGCTCATCCCCTTGCTCACCCTCTATATCTATCCCTTTGTTGGAAAGTATGGTACGCCTATACGCCGCATGGGTATTGGTATTTGCTTGGCAGGTCTTTCCTTCCTTGCTGTTGCATGGTTGCAGATGCGCATGGATGCGGGCGAGCAACTGAGCCTTGCTTGGCAGATTTTGCCTTATTTCATCCTGACGGTTTCGGAAATTCTCGTGAGCACCACGGGCTTGGAGTACGCCTACACCGCAGCTGGGAAGAACCTCAAGAGTACGGTGACTAGCTTCTGGTATCTCTCCATCACCACAGCTAACCTCTTTGTGGTCGTGCTTACCAGCCTCATGAGTGATCCTGCCAGCACCTTCACCTTCACCTTCTACAGCATTTTGGCCTTGGCTATAGGTTGCCTCTTCATCTATGTGACAACACGCAAGCGCATGCAGCCAGAACCAGAGGAAGAAACAGCGTAGAGAATTTTTTTAAATATTATAAAGAGCCTCCCAAATCCATGACTTGGGAGGCTCTTTCCATGTAAATCATTGGCGACTCTTGTCGCTTTATTTCTTGGTGACTAACCAAGGGGCAATGAAATCTGCAACAGGTTTTCCGCTCTCTATATGGAGCAATAGGGAAGAGCCTATCACCGCAGCGTCAGGCTGTGCTTCTTCGGGCAAGACCTTGAGTTGGTCGGGATGGGATAGACCGAAACCTATGCTGAGAGGGGTATCGCCGAAGGCTTCGCGGGCACGTGCCATCATGGCGGTGACCTCTGCGATATCCTGCTCATTATGACCAGCTGTGCCCATCACGGAGAGCACGCATACAAAGCCCTCTGTGTAGGGTGCGTATTCCTTCATGCGCTCCAGACTGGTGTTAGGACCAACTAGGGTGATGAGGTGTATATTGTAGGGCGCAAAGGCCTCGCGGAGTTCTACGGTCTCTTCTAGCAGAACATCGGGTATGAGGAAGGCGCAGATGCCCGCCTCTGCCGCGTCAGCGGCCAGTTTTTCAAGGCCGTATTGCATGAAGGGGTTGAAGTAGCCCATGAGGATGAGCTTTGCCTTGTACTGTCCCTTGCGCTCCTTGAGTCCGTCTAGCAACCAGCGTACAGAGACGCCGTTGGCGATGGCTTCGTGGCTGACTCTCTCTACAACAGGGCCATCTGCTACGGGATCGGAGAAGGGGATGCCTATCTCTATCGCGTCAGTGCCTGCTGCATCGATTTCCTTGAGTTCATACCAGAAGCGACCCGTGTTGGGAAAACCTGCGGTGATGTAGGGGATGACGGCTTTGCGTCCTTGTGCTACGGCTTTAAGAATGGTGTCTTTCATATATTTTTTCTAAGTTTTAGGGTGTCTTGCATAATTAGCAGCTTTGGATTTTGGTAGCAGTTTGGATGAGAATTTGTGGCGTTTGGG
>CAYJON010000139.1:0-5346 GCA_964371795.1 uncultured Akkermansia sp.
TCCTTGATCTTCTCCACGGCCGCCAAGAGGCTAGGCACGTCTTCAATAGAGATTACCGTTGCTTCCTTGCAGATGCGTCCCATCATGCCAGCCAAGCTTGCACCAGGTCCCATCTCAATAAAGATTCTTTCTCCCTTGTCTGTCAGGTCCTTCATGCTAGCCGCCCAACGAACCGATCCGCAGACCTGCTCACCCAACATCTTGCGGATGTCGTCTGTGCTCTCCACGGGACGTGCCTCGTAGTTGCAGTAAACAGGTACTGAGGGCATGACCATGGGCACGTTGGCTAGCTCTGCTACCAGCTTTTCCTGCGCGTCACGCATGAATCGGCTGTGATAAGCACCCGCTACGTTGAGCTTTTTGCCCATCTTGATGCCCGCTGCCTTTGCGCCAGCTACTGCCTTGTCCACGCCTTCTACGCTGCCAGAGACTACTGTCTGCCCTGGGCAGTTGAAGTTGGCTACGTCAATGTCACAGTCGGCTGCGAGGGCGATGACGGCTTCGTCACTACCACCTATCATAGCGGCCATTGTGCTGGGGGCTGCCTGACAGGATTCTTCCATGTAGGCGCCACGCTTTTGTACGAGGTCTAGGCCTTGCTCCATGCTGTAGCTTCCTACGGCGGCATGTGCGGTGAATTCTCCAAGGGAGAGTCCAGCTGCGGCGACGGCTTCGATGTCTACCATGCTGCGCAGTACCTCCAAGAGGGCAAGCCCATGCAGGTAAAGGGCTGGCTGACAGTTGCAAGTGCGGGTCAGCTCCTCGTTAGGTCCATTGAACATGATGTCGGTGAGGGAGTAACCGAGGGAGGCGTCTGCCTTGTCCATCATTTCTTTTGCGGCTGGGTAGGTGTCATAGAGATCCTTGCCCATGCCTACCTTCTGCGCTCCCTGTCCAGGGAATAATAGTACGGCTTTCATATATTTATTCTTTGGGCACGCGGGGCGTGCGAGGCTATAGTGCAAGCTAGAGCCAAAAAAGTCAAGTTTATTTACTTTTGTTATGCAGTGACTTCTTCGGGCTGTTCTGCCTCTGTGCTTTCTGCTGCATTTTCCTCTGGTGTTGGCTCTGGTGCGGGTTCTTCTTCTATCACTTCGCCTGTTTCTATGGGGGCGAGGCGTATCTTGAAGTTGCGATCATCATCCGCACTCCATGAACTACAGGTCATCACGCCCGTGAGGCGGTTGTCCTTGTCCATCTGGAGGCGCAGTACGCCGTCTTTGGCATCATAGACCATGGCGGTGGGCTCATCTGGGTCGTACTTGCCATCATAGATGGTGATGTGTATTGCTGCCTTCCCATTTTCAAAGCTGCTGAGTTCCACACGCCCCGCTATGTCTAACATGGCCTCGGGAAGTTCTGTGTCAAAGATAGCACCGACAAAGTGTATGGTGTTATCAAGGATTTCTGCCTTGTCCATGCGGAGGCTTAGCTTGCCAAAGTCATCTCCCTGATGCCATTCACCTGCGTAGAGGCTGCTGTTGCTGATGAGTTCTTCAAAGTGCATCTTTGTTTCTTCATATTCCTGCTGGGTCTTGGTGGCGGCCTCTAGGACGCGGCGACGTTGTTCTTCTATGGCGGTGATGCGCTCTACTAGCAGACGGCGGGCGGCCTCTTCTCGCTGTGCGATGTAGGGGGCTGCGCGTTCTGCAAAGCTCTTGCAGCGTTGGGTGATTTGCTCGGAGCGTTGCTTCAACCACTCTGGGGTGAGGATGGTGATGCCCTGATCATGCGCCGAGGCGCGTTCCGAACGCTTTAAATTAAGCAAGGGACGGTCATCTATGTCTATGCTGCTGATGCCCCAGACTTGATTGTCAGACTGGGTGAGTACAATTTTCGCCTCCAGTGTCAGTTCAACACCTTCTTCGTAGGTGATGACGTAGACGGTCTGTTCTGCTAGTTGCTTGAGTTCATCGGCTAGACCCTTTAACTCTGGGGGAAGGGCTTTTGCTTGCCTGTCTTCATCGCGCAATGCCGAGGTGGGCGCACCTATTTGCATGAGGTAGCCTGATTCTGGCATCATGGCCTGATTGATGACATCATTGCTCTGGCGGCGCAGGACATTGAGTTCTTCTGGGGTGACCTCCTTGCTGATGAGTCGCTCTGTGATGCGTACGGGTATCTTTGCTAGTACCAATTGGCTGCCATCTGGGCGGGCGATGGGTTGTTCTATCTGCGCCTGACTTTGCTCTGGCAGGCTGATAAGGGGGTATTGCTCTAGTAGCTTTTTCATGGCATCATTCAGAGCAGAGCGGCTGACGAGCTCAAAATCCTGAGCCGATGCTGTCGAGGTGCCGCTCTTTGTGGAAGATGATGCATCATCTTTACAGCCTACAAGAAGGAGGCTAGAAGAGCATAAAAGTAAAGTCCGAAGGATATTCATGATGGGAAAATTCGTTAGTCGCATTCTGCCTCAATTACATTTATCTGTCAAGCCTCTAGCGTGTCCTACAGAGAATTGAAGAGATAAAATTGAGAAATATGAGCTTCCTCCTTGTCATCTGGGTTCTATTTGGTATAATGCTACCACTATGACAACTCAATCAACTGCGGCCGAACTTCCGGCCCATGTGAAAAGCTATGCTCGCTATCTCATTACGATGGCGGGTCTAGGAGGTCTACTCTACGGTGTGGACGTTGGCATCATAGCGGCTGCGTTGCCTTATATTCAGGCAACGACCGAGTTGAACGCCTTGCAGCTCTCTACATTGGTAGCTGCGGTGCTCTTCGGTTCTGTGGTTTCCTCTCTTTTTGCAGGGGTGCTCGCAGAAATGTTTGGCCGTCGTATGATGATTATCGTATCGGCATTGCTCTTTACGCTGAGTATCCCCATTATCTGCCTGTCTCAAGGTGACTTTAACGCGCTGGTCGCTGGTCGTCTCTTGCAGGGTGCATCCGCTGGTCTTATTGGCGTGGTTGTGCCCATGTACTTGGCAGAATGTCTTGGTGCATCTGCGCGAGGCAAGGGTACAGGCATGTTCCAGTTCTTGCTGACGGTGGGTCTGGTATTTGCTGCGGCCATTGGTCTGGCTACCGCCTCATGGGTGGGCTCTGCCACGGACGTGACTATTCCCGATGCTGAAAAGACTGCTGCATGGCAGATTATTTTCTGGTGCTCCATTGCCCCTGGTATCTTGCTCTTCTTCGGCGCATTCCGCCTGAAGGAATCCCCACGCTGGCTCTACAAGCGCGGTCGCAAGGAAGAAGCCCTCGCTTCCCTTGCTGCTAACAATGGCGATGCCGCTGCCCAAGAAATCTTTAACGAGATGTTGGAAGCAGACGCTGCCGCTGAACAGGAAAAGAAAGAACAAGCAGCTGCCTCCAAGAACAGCTCTATCTTCCAGCGCAAGTACATCATCCCATTCATCCTCGCAGTTGTCATTTTGGGCTGCAATCAGGCAACGGGTATTAACTCCGTGCTTAACTACTCTGTTATTATCTTCCAACAGGCTGGTCTCGAAGGTGGGGCTGCTAACTGGGCTGACTTTGCCATCAAGGTGGTTAACATGGTCATGACCGTGGTTGCTGTCTCTCTGGTGGACAAGAAGGGACGCAAGTTCCTCCTCAAGATGGGTACAGCAGGTATCATCGCTGGCTTGGCTGGTGTGGGCTTCATGTTCAAGTCGCTGGAATCAAAGCGCGTTGATGTCACAGAACTCATCCAAGGCAAAATCAAAGAAAAATCCTACCTGAAGGTATCTGTTGCTGATGTCGTCAAGGAAATGAATCTCGCTGACTTCATGGAAGACGGCAAGGTCAAAGACGGCACACAGTTGATTGTTTCTTACGAACAGGGTGGTAGCTTCTACCAAAACATGGGCAAGCACTTTGACCGTGAGAAAGAGATGAAAAAGGTAGCTGATGCCGGTATCACCTATGTAGATGATGCTATGGCAGATGTCGACATGGCCGCGTTTACCGCAACGGAAACTGAACGTATCACGAAGGACAAGCCCAAGGATAAGGGCACAGCCTCCCTCTCTGCAAAGCTGAGAACAGAGGACAAGTCTGTTCCCTTTGAAGGTAGTGCTGAAAAGCGCAAGGAAATTGTCGAAGCCCTCCAAACATTGGAAAGCAACAAGGACCGCTTCATCGTTGCTCCTGCTCTCTTTGAGAAGCCAGGTTTGACAGACAAGGTCATGTTCTGGGCAGAAAGTCCAGAGCCTGCAACCCTGCAAGAACTCAAGGTTGTTCGCGCAGAAATCGGCGAAACACCCTCTCCCTTCACAGGTTGGATGGTAACGCTCTTCTTCGTGGTCTTCATCGCCTTCTACGCCGCAGGTCCTGGTGTCTGTGTTTGGTTGGCGCTCTCCGAGCTCATGCCAACACGCATTCGCGCTAACGGTATGGCTATTGCCCTCTTGATCAACCAAGGTGTCTCCACCACCATCGCAGGTGTCTTCTTGCCATGGGTAGGACATTCTGGCTACGCCATGGTATTCTTTGTCTTGGCAGGCTTCACGGTGATTTACTTCATCACAGCAGCCTTCTTCTTGCCAGAGACCAAGGGTCGCACACTGGAGGAAATCGAAAAATACTTCACAACAGGCAAGATGCCAAAGCCTCTCGACGAGAAGGAATAATCATCTAGCATTATCACATTTAATCTCAAAAAAGCTCCTCATATTGGGGGGCTTTTTTGTGTCTGCGCGGCTGGATGCCACAGAGTCCGCGTGCCATCAAGCCGAAAAGCTGCATAAACGAGCTGCGCTCGCCGCCTACGGCGGACTTTATAAGCTTTTCTTACTTGACGCCTCGCTCCCTCTGTGGCTGAAAGCATGTATCACATTTGATGGTGGTAAAGGCTTTGCCTTCACCTCCACTCAAATGTTTACATGTCTACATAGATTGCTAGCGGAGGCGGGCGACTGTGTCGCACTTAAGGGGACTTGCAAAATTAGCAGCTTTGAATTTTGGCAGCAGTTTGGATGAGAATTTGCGGCGTTTGGGTGCGCATAGCGAGCTATGTAAGCCCAAAAAGCTGCAAATTATCACCAAAATGCGCCAAAAGACATGCTGCAACGCCTGATTTCTGCATTAACGTTTTTTCTCTGACTAATTTTGCAAGGTCCCCTTAATATTACAGCTTTCAGAGATTCCCCTAGAAGGAAAAAGTCTTGACTGCTATTGTTATCTTTGCTAAGCTTCCCGCCTTATGGCAAAAGTCCCCGTTATTCAACTCCGCAAGGGTCATGCAGTCAGCTACAATGGCGATGTCTGCGTTGTTCGTGAAACCCAGCTCAAGACTCCTCCCCGCATGGCATCTTATGTACAGATGACCATCCGCAGCATTGCTAGCAAAAAAGACTACAATCTGCGCCTCACCTCCAATGACTTCTTGGAAGG
>CAYJON010000140.1:0-5333 GCA_964371795.1 uncultured Akkermansia sp.
CCCATTCGGGTTTTTCTAGGTAGAAGTCGTTGTATATCATGGGGGCTACCATGTCAAGCTTCCACTTGCCCCAGTCCTGACGTACCATGCGGCGGGAGAGGCTAGGCCCTGGGAAGACGGCTGCGCTGATTTTCTTGCCCACAGCGTGGACGTCAGCAGCCAAGCGGTTGACTAGCTTTGTGACGCTGTCGTAGCGGAATTGTCTCCAGCTTTCTAGTTCTCTTGCCTTGTCTCCTAGTGCCTTGATGTCTATGCCTGTTTGCTTTTTAAAGTCGCTGACGCAGCGGTCACAGTAGCAGTAGTCATAGGGTGCCATTTCTTCATCCATGACGAGGTCGTACTTTGCCCAGAGTCCGCGGGCTAGTATGACGTCGGCGTAGCGGATGTAGTCAAGGTGTACGCCGTCTACGTTTTCCATTTTGGCTACCTCGACATAGTGCTTTGAGAGGTAGCGGTAGAGGTCTTCGTTATTGGGGCAAAGGAAGGTGTAATAGGGGACAAAGGCGGGTTTATCCTTGGAGGAGTGTCCTTCCCTGCTCACGGCATACCAGCTGTCGGGGATGTCGGGGCTCTTGTCCTGCATGAGGGTGGGTATCCATGTGTGGAACTCCAGCCCTGCTTTCTTTGCCTCGCGGGCGGCGATGGCGATGATGTCTTTTTTGTGAAAGTTGGAGTGGTAGAAGACGGCCTTGACTCCGTTGTCTTTCATACCCTTCATCTGCTTGGCGATGTTTTCTTCTGTAGCACCTTTTTCAGGGCTGTGTTCCCAGACGTAGACATCCTGTGCCATGAGGTTGCTCCAACAAAGCCCTGCGAGGAGGGCGCATTTTGCAAATATTTTTTTCATGTTTTTTATGCTTTGATACTATATTATTTTTTATAAGAAACTTTACCATCAGAGGTGATGTAGAGGCGTTTTCCGTCAAAGCCGTCTACTGCTATTTCCCAGTCCTGTTCGGTGAAGATGATGCTGGGGGAGAGTTCTAGGCCCTCGACCTTGATTTCTGAGGCCTTGATGTCCTCTAGGGATGTGGGGCGTTTCTTTTGCTGTTCTTGATACTCGCGCATGCGCATGTAGAACTGACGCAATGCCCATTTGACTTCTTCATTTCTGTTCCAGACGAAGCTATCTTTTCCGCTACCTACGGTTTTTTCGGAAAATTGCATGAATCCCCATGTCTCTGGGTCGTGCATGTTGACTTTTTCCTGTGGAGACCAGACCCAGTTATCCTCGCTGCCAGAGCCCTCTTTACCTGTCAGGGCGTGGGGGATTTTTACGTATTTCTTGCTTTCTGCATCCCAACGTGTTGTCCACTGGACGCGTGAGAAGTTGATACGCCACTGTGTGCCCTGTTTGGGTTTTTCTGGTGCGGCCTCGCAGAGGGAGTCCAGAGGGAGTGCTAGCTCCACATACCAGCCCTTGTCGATGTCGTCGCCATTGTTGATACTGCCATCGACGTGGATAGCGGATTTCATTCCATTGATATTCCATGTATCAAGTACCAGACCACCCCAATCGCGGTAGGGCTTGGTGAGCATGAGATCCCATTCTGTACCCAGTGCGTTAATCTCTAACTCCATGTAGTTATGGGTGTCGCCATCGGGATCGATGAAGACCTCGAAGTCGTTATCATAGAAGATGACTGATTCCCTCTCTGTAAGGGTGCCCCAGACGTGGGGTTCTTCGAGGTAGGCGGCGATGTAGAGGTAGTTGTCGTCCCAGAGCATCTTGGCACGTGTGCGGTGGCGGGGCTTGACGGGGTGTTTCTCTCCGAGGATGTCACCGAATTCCTCTGTCCAAGGGGCTTTTTGCCATGCTTCCTCATCCAGCTTTCCATCTATTTTGATGGGGCTATCTGTTCGGTAGCAAATATATTGGCGTGCGTCTAGCTTTGTCTGAGGAGAGAATTTGACAGGCTGTTCTGCTGTACAAAGCAGAGCCGAAAGGGGAAGGAGAAGATACTTGTGCATATGATTTCTTAGAATACTAGCACAGGGAATGTCCCTGTGGCAATGTTAAATTTCACCTATCAGAAGAGCCGGCTCTGGCAGTAGAGGCTTGTCATGGACGCATTGTTGTGCTAGTCTATGATACGATATGATACGCAAGCTTGAGATTGAAGGGGTGACTGTCTTTCCGCAACCAGAGTGCTTTTCCTTTGTCACGGGCATCAACGTGGTAGTTGGTGGCAATGACTCGGGCAAAAGTCATCTGCTCAAGCTCAGCTACGCGCTCAGTCACTGGGTCTGCCACCATGGTACACGCAGTCTTCCAGAGCAATGGGCGGAGGAGCAACGCTTGCGCCGCGAGCTCATTGCTGTTTTTGGGATTCAGGGGCTAGCGGCTCTCACGGCTCGCCAAAGGGGGCAATCGCGCGCCCGCATCAAGGCAAGTATGCAGGGGGAAAAAGTGCCTCTGGGTTCATCGGATTTCTCCCTACGCTTTTGCGCGGAGGAGGAGGAGCAAGGGCTGCAAATCACGCGCTTGCCTGATAGGTTTTTGCAGGAGAATGCGCTTTTCATTGTCCCGCGCGAGGTGCTTTCCATCTTCCCCTACTATGTGCAGGGGGTGAAGCGTTATCCAGAGCTCTTTGACGGTGCTAGCCGCCAGCTATGCCTTGCGCTGGATCACCCTTCTCTGCCACAACGCCCCGATGGCTATCTAGGCGAGGCCTTGGGACATATTGAGGATTTGTTGGGTGGGCGTTTGATGCGTCTGCATGGTCGATTCTACCTGCAACGCCCTCAGCAGTCGCCAGTGGAGCTTAATCTCATTGCAGAGGGCTTCAAGCGTCTGGGTACTCTCGCCCTACTCATTGACAATGGTCAGGTGCATGCGGGTACAAGTCTCTATTGGGATGAGCCAGAGATGAATCTCAATACCAGCTACCTGCCTACGCTGTTGCGCATCATGCTCTGCCTCTGCCAAGCAGGGGTACAGCTGACCATTAGCACGCATAGCCTCTTTTTGCTGAGGGAGCTGAGCATACAGCTACGTGAGAAGGAGCACCACGATCTGCCCCGCCACTTCATCGGGCTGCAAGCCCCCAGAAACGGCTATGAGCCCGTTGCCGTTAGCTGTGCCAATTGCATAGAGGATCTTCATGAGCTCGATAGCCTGGAGGCAGAAATAGCCCAAGCCGATCGCTACCTTGGCATGGGTAGCCCCATTGCAGAGCACTAATCACCACCTACGCCCCCTTCCCTGCCGCCATGTCCAAGAAGTTTCATCATCCACATTACATTGAGGGTGAGTACCGCTTTGACTTTGAGCCCAGTTGCCATGTCTGCCGTTTGGAGTGTTCGGAGTTTTACTCCCACCGCGTGCAGAACTTTTGTAATAGCTGCAAGGAGATAGACTTCGTCGTCTATGATGAGCAGAGCGAGGAGCTCTGGCTCATCGAGGTAAAGGACTACCGCTTTAATGCCCGCCCCCGTGTTAGTGAGCTATGCGAAAAGCTCTGCCGCAAGGTACGTGACACGCTTTTCCTGCTGCGCACGGCTGCCTGCTGCGCCCCCATGGAGGAAGTGGATGAGGGTATATGCCTACAGGAGATGGGAGAACGCAGCCTTGCTGCTACACGCATACGACTGGGCTTTCTCATCGAGCTATCGGGAGAGCAGGCCGCAGCCATGGGAACCCTCATGACCATACATGACATCCTCCTGCGGCAGCTGCGATTCATTGATCCCGATCTCGTCTGCCTCCCCATATCGCGTTCTGGCGGCAAAGGGCCCTGGGCAGTATCTCATGCCAAGGGAGAACTGAGCACGAGGGTGAAAAAACGCCAACTCATGCTCCAAGCGCAAGAATTACAAGAAAGCCGCCGCTCCTTTGGCTACGGTCAGCAAAGCCCCCATTCCAGACGATCGGGGCGACACAAGAAGCAGAGCAAAATACCCCACTGGAAGCGTCGCGCCATGGAGCGAGAGCGCGGGTACTCTGGAACACGCGCGGATAGACCGCGTCATTTTGACGATTTATGACACCCCCTGCCCCTATCACAGTACGCCGCCTCACTGAGGCCGATATACCCGCAGTAGAAAAACTCATCGACACAGTCATCCCTTGGGCGTATGCTGTCAACAATCTCGTCGAAAAAGATGCCCACATGGCAGAAGAGATACACGAGAAAAAGCACATGCTACGCCTCGACCTCCAATCGGGTGGGCGGGACTACTACTTCCTCCTAGCAGAGCGACAGGGAGAGCTAGCAGGCATGATAGCCCATGGCCCAGCCAACACCCTCATGCACATGTGCAGCGAGGGAGCATCCCACGGAAAGCGCGGCATCAACAACCTCCTCGTCGCCAGAGAACATCAGGGCGCTGGGGTAGCAAAAGCTCTCTTCTTTGCCCTTGCGAAGGACATGGCGCAGCAGGGCTATGATGAATTCTGCCTCGACTGCGGTTATATCCACGCCCAACCCATATGGAAGAGCCTTTTGGGAGAGCCGCAGTTTATCAAGGAAAATTGCTGGGGCAAAGATATACACCACATGGGCTGGCTGCTACCCCTCTCCGTCTTGAATAGCTGAGAACTACTATACGGCCTATTTTTTCTGCATAGCCTCCACTAACTCTTTAGTACGGGGCAAGGAGGCGCGGGCATTGTCTAGGGCACTTAGCCCATTATCATCGCGCAAATGAGGATTAGCACCGCGTTGCATGAGGGCTATGACTAGGCGTGTCTCGTCAGAATAATCAGTCTGTGGATGGCATTCACAACCTCCATTGATGCCTACATAGTGGAGAAAGGTGGCTCTGTGATCATCTCTCTTGTTAATAGCAAAGCCATTTTTGAGTAGAAAATCAATCATAGGCAAGGCCTTCATGCCATGAACAGCAATATTCTGAGGGGTGTCAAATCCTTCGAGATTCAATTTCTTCACATCTGCGCCCGCTCGCACGAGATGCTCTGCAGCGCCTGTTTTTAAATGTAAAACAGCTAAATCCAAGGCTCTCTTATCATGCGCTAGTGCCTTGACATCAGCCCCAGAATCAATAAGAAACTTCACAAGCGCATCGCTATCCTCCTCTACCGTGCAGGCCAGATGGAGGGGTGTGTAGTCAGAGGAAATCCACGTTTTTCTGCTGCTGCCATCGGCTTGCTCTATCTCCACTGACTCTCTGGAGCCCATGGTCATATTGACATCAGCACCAGCCGCCAGCAAGATGCGCAAGAGCTCTATGCGCCTCTGCTCGCTTGCAGGTAGCAGAATGGCCTGCATCAGGGGATGCAATGTCGATACAGGCACGCTATCAAAACTGGATATAGAGGCATCATCAGGAATAGCCGACTTCATCAAAAGCTGAGCCCTCTCCGCAGTCAG
>CAYJON010000141.1:0-5306 GCA_964371795.1 uncultured Akkermansia sp.
TATCACTTTCGCGTATGGATTTGAGAACAGTGAGGATTTTTTTGAGATTATCCATGCGTATATCGAGATCATCCTTGGCGCGGGAGAGCTCGGCTCGGGTGAGCTTCTTGTCAATTTCTTTTTGACGTTCTCGCATCTGGGCAGGGGTGAGCTGGGCACCGCTAGAAGCAGGGGGGCTGTCATCATCATCGGCATGCAGGGGGGCAACGGATAGCCCCATAGCAAGAAGAAGGGCAAGAGGAATGGATGGGAGTTGCTTATTCATATCAAATATGGTTAATATTAGGGGTTTAAAGAAGGAGGGGTGAGGCTTTGGAGCATCTTGTAGGCAGCAGGTGGTACACAGACCTTTGCCCAGCGTTCCCAACCGGGGTAGCCCATGAAGCCACGGACAATAGAGGATGAGACCTGCTCAAACTCACTAGGAGCCATGAGGAAGACGGACTGCATGCTGGGCTCCATCTTGGTGTTCATGCGGGCAATGGTTTTTTCATACTCAAAGTCCGTCGTGTTGCGCAGCCCGCGCAGCAGGAAGTTGGCCTTTACCTCATGCGCAAAGTCAACAAGGAAGCCATACTCCACCACCGCAAGACGCACATTGCCCGGTAGCTCGGAAAGGAGCTCTTCCAACACCTCACGGCGTTGCTCTATGGAAAGAAAGCTCCTTTTGTCCGCGTTGACCGCTAGTGCAACCACCAACTCATCAAAGAGCAAAGCCCCTTGACGCATCATCCAGAGATGCCCATTAGTTGGTGGGTCAAAACTACCTGCATACACCGCAATTCTTGACATGCCTATAACATAATGACTTTGTCTTACTAGGTCAAGATAAAATGAGAGACTTTTTCAGAGATAAAGCTTTTAATTGAAAAATATTTTTGCTATACTCTCCGCGAACGCGTGTAGCCCACGCGACTTTATCGACTATGAAGATTGTTCTCGCATATTCAGGTGGTCTTGACACATCGGTTCTTTTGGTGTGGCTCAAGGAGAAGTACAATGCTGAAATCATCGCCTACTGTGCCGACGTAGGTCAGGGTGATGAGCTGGATGGTATCGTGGAAAAGGCTCTGGCAACAGGGGCTTCCAAGTGCATTATTGGTGACCTAAAGGATGACTTTGCTAGCAACTACATCTACCCCATGTTCCAAGCAAATGCCCTGTACGAAGGCCGCTACCTGCTCGGAACATCCATTGCTCGTCCCTGTATCTCCAAGGCCATGGTTGATTTGGCTTTGGCAGAGGGGGCACATGCCATTGCACACGGTGCAACAGGCAAGGGTAATGACCAAGTGCGCTTTGAGCTTTCTATCAATGCCCTCGCTCCTCAGTTGGAGGTCATCGCTCCATGGCGCATGAAGGAATGGCGCGATCAGTTCCCCGGTCGCAGTGAGATGATTGCCTTTGCCGAGGCACACAATATCCCCATCCGCCAGAGCATGAAGAAGCCTTACTCCATGGACCGCAACCTGCTGCACATTTCCTACGAAGCAGGTATTCTCGAAGACACATGGTATGATGCCACCACAGAGGCAGACCGCGAGATGTACTTGCTCTCCACCGCCCCCGAGGATGCTCCCGATGTGCCAGAATATGTTGAATGCCTTTTTGAAAAGGGCGACATCGTCGGTCTCAAGAATGAAAACCTCGCTGCCATCATGTCCGATTTGGGCGTCAGCGCAGAGGGAGAACGCGATGGCTACACCCTGCTTTCACCCCTTGGCGTGATGCTGGTTCTCAACTTCCTCGGTGGAAAGCATGGCATAGGCCGTGTGGATATTGTGGAAAACCGCTTTGTTGGTATGAAGAGCCGCGGCATCTACGAAACACCCGGTGGTACCATCATGCTTGCAGCACACCGCGACATTGAAACCATCACTGTTGACCGCGAGGCACAACGCGTGCGTGATTCCCTCATCCCCGACTACGCCTGCATGGTATACAATGGTTTCTGGTTTGCTCCAGAGCGCGAAGCCATTCAAGCACTCGTGAGCAAGACACAGGAAACCGTTAATGGTGAAGTGCGTCTCAAGCTCTACAAGGGTAATGTCATGAATGCCGGCCGCAAGAGCCCCAACTCCCTCTACAACTACGCCATGGCCACCATGGAAGCAGACTACACAGAGGAAGATTACAATCAGGATGACGCCAGCGGCTTCATTCACCTCAATGGCTTGCGTCTCAAGCAATTTGCAAGAGTCAATAACAAGTAAAAACTTAACAGAAAAATGCCCCTTTCCACGGAGAGGGGCATTTTCACTTTCTCTCTTATGCTGCCAAAACTCTCCTACGTCCTGCTTTCTCATAATAGGGAGAAATACATACGCGCAGCCATAGAAAGTGCCTTTGCGCAGGACTACGCTGGAGAGCTGGAAATCATCATCAGCGACGACTGCTCCACAGACCGTAGCTATGAGATTATCAAGGAATGCGCCGCCGCCTACCAAGGACCGCACAAGGTCATTGTCACCCAGACCCCGCAGAATGGGCATCTGGCAAGGCATACGAATCATGCTTTCCAGTTTGTCAGCAGTGACTGGATGGTGCGTGCGGATGATGATGATTACTCCTCCATAGACCGCTGCACCCTCATAGGCGAAGCCATCGCTGCACACCCCGATTGCACCTATGTGGTCACGGGGGTGAAAAAATTCACCGATGCGGAGGATGCTGCAATCAGGGAGGAGAGCCTCCGTCCCTCTCGCCAGCAGGACACGCATTACCGCATAGCCAATGTGCGGCAGGGTTATGAGGCCGTCAGCGGCAGAAATCCCATCAAGTATTCTTACAAGGCATGGCATCGTTCTGTCTATGACCAATTTGGCAATCTGCATCCAGAGGGCTATTATGTGGATGACCTCTGCTGCTACAATCGCGCCAACCTCCTTGGCTACGGCGTCTATGTGGAAAATGCCGTCAACGTCATGATGCGCATGGGCAGTGAGAACATGAGCCGTGGCGGTGATGATAACAGCCGTGGCTATGAGGCCATCATGCGCCTAGAACGCTTTAACGACAAGTACTACAATATCACGTGGCAGCCCATGCAGGAGGATATAGCCGCGTACGAAAAATACCTTTCCACCCGCGAGGACGCTGCCCAGTGCGCGCCCTTCATGCAGAGCTTGCAGAAGGACATGGAGCAGAGGCGCGACTACAAGGACTACTGGCGTCGTGGGATGTGCTACCGCCTAGGGGTGAAGAAAAGGCAGAAGTTGCGCGGTCTCTTTAGCTGGCTGCGCCTGCTTCCCATGCCGCTTTTTGCCCGCTGCCTCGCCCTTTACCGCAGAATCAAAAAATAATCTGACCGATATGACTGCACCCTTATCTATATTCATGCACCCACGCTGCTTTTGGGAAAGACGCATCAGTGGCGTAGCTCGCTATGTCTGTGAGCTGAGTAGAGAGCTCTTTTTAATGGGTCACGATGTGCATATTCCCATTAAAGATACCCCAACCGATTACTTGCTCAATGCCAGTTATTACGGGCAAACATCAGCAGAAACACCAGAACTGCCTTGGCATCTGAGGCAACTGTACCGCTGGGGGAGCAAGACGAGCAAGGCCGCGCATGTGCGACGTTTTGTACGGCGTTGGGAGGGCGTGCATGCCATGGATCGTATACCCTTTGATATAGTGCATCCCACGCATAATAATTCTACAGAGCTTCTCAAGCACCTGCATGGAAAACCCCTCGTTGTCACGGTGCATGATATGACGCATGAACTGCGTCCCGATAGTTTCCCCTCGAATGACCCATCAGCTATGCGCAAAAAGCTCATGGTAGAGCAGGCCGACCGCGTCATCGCTATTTCCCAGCAGACCAAGGACGATCTTGTACGACTCTGCGGGACAGATCCTGCAAAAATTGATGTCATTCACCATGGTAACTCCCTCATCATGCCAGAGCAGCCAGAGCTAGTGAACATAGACCTGCCAGAACGCTATGTTCTCTTTGTTGGTCAGCGCGAAAAGTACAAAAACTTTGCGCGTCTTGTTCACGCCATGTGTCCCCTTATGCAGAAAGAGCCCGACCTGCAACTACTATGCGCAGGTGGCGGTGCTTTCCGCGATGATGAAATGACTCTCATTGCGGACTTGGGCTTAGCGGGGCGCGTGCGACAAATGTGGGTGAGTGATGATGAGCTTGCCATCATGTACAACCGCGCTATTTGCTTTGTCTACCCCTCAGAATATGAGGGCTTTGGGCTTCCCATCCTCGAGGCTTTTGCATGCAGTTGCCCTGTGCTTTGTGCGAGGGCTAGCTGTTTCCCAGAAATAGCAGGTGAGGGGGCTGTCTACTTTGATTCTCATGATACAGAGGAGATGACCCACCTCATCCAAAAGATGATAGAAGACAGTAGCCATAGGCAGCACTACATCCAATGCGGTGAAGTCCGCCTGAGGGACTTTTCTTGGAGACGCTGTGCAGAGGAAACATTGGCCTGCTATCACAAAGCCATTCATTCATAAACAATTTTTCTTATGCTAGCCTCACTCAAATTTCGCCTCCTTCAATGGCGCTCCTGCCTATGCAGAGCATGGATGATACATCGCCATGGTGTCCAGATAGGCCAGAGGGGATATGTGCATGGATTGCCCCGACTGCGTCGCCATAAGAAGGCGCGTATCGAGTTGGGTAATGACGTGACTCTCAATTCCTCTGGGCGACTTAATCCCTTGGTGACAAAAGCAGTGACCATACTAGCACTCACAGAGCAAGCCCGCGTCCATGTGTCTGACCATGTGGGGTTGAGCGGCGTGCACATCGTCTGCCGCGATCGTATTGAGATAGGTGAGTATACTGTAGTAGGACCTGATACAGTACTTTATGATAGTTCTGTGCATGAGTATGATGAAGAACTGGGCTGGTCTGCTTGCACCCGCCAGCGTGTTGCACCCATCATCATTGGTAAAAAATGCTACATAGGCATGCGCTGTGTCATCCTGCGCGGGGTTAGCATTGGCGATAGATGCGTCATTGCCGCAGGCACTGTCGTAGACAAGGATGTACCCGCGGGGCACATCGCGCGTGGTAATCCTATGGTGATAACTCCGCTACCAGCTAACAGGGGAGGTCAATCTTGATTTGCGATTCTCGCTGCGGCAGAGAGTAGAGCTGCTGGGTAGAGGATATGCTCTTGCACCTGAATGCGGGCATGCAGGGACTCTGCCGTGTCGTCTGGCAAGACAGGGACATGGGCTTGCATGATGATTTCTCCTGTGTCCATGCCTGCATCCACATAGTGGACGGTGCAGCCTGCGCGTCTTTCCTCAGCCTCTAGGGCTTGCTTCCATGCGGCTAT
>CAYJON010000142.1:0-5255 GCA_964371795.1 uncultured Akkermansia sp.
GAGGCGGCGACAGTGCCTTAAAAGAAAACATGCCCGCCTTGAATAGATTGCATGGCGAGCCTGCCCTGTAACACTGTCGCCCCTATCTGGGCTCGCGCGAAGCGCGACACTTTTCTGCCGTCGCTGACGCGATAGCGTATGGTTAGCCCTATCTTCACGCGTAGCGTATGCCACCGCAGAGAAGAGTCGCGCTATCGCGCGAGGGATTAGGGGACGTCAGTCAGGATGCTGACACCTTGCGGGGTGTTCTTCTCGGGCGTGAGAAATTTTCTTTAACCTGACTGACTGCCTCGCGCTACGCGCTCGGTTTTCCTCTCGGGCTCTGCCCGAACCCGCAAGGGACGCTGTCCCTTGACCCTGCCCAAGAACTGAGTTCTTGGGAATCTCCTTGAACGCAAGCGCAGGATGACGCTAATAGAAAAGAGGCTGCTATTAGGCAGCCTCTTGTGATTTATTATATGGTGATTTCTCCTTACTTCAACGCGTCAAACGCTCCCTTGAAGAAGTAGTAACCCCAACCCCAATCCGCATCTTCACTCCAGTCCGGATCATAATGATGCATGGGCTTAAGGAATCGCTCCGGATGCGGCATAAGCCCCATCGCACGCCCCGTAGGGTCCTGAAGCGCGGCTATTCGCAGTTCCGATCCATTGTGGTTGTCCGCATACTGCAAGGCTACACAGCCCGCTGCCATGTACTTTTCCGCGTCGCCCGCTTCACAGACAAGGCGGCCTTCAGCATGCGCCGAGGGGAGTTCAAATTGGTCTGGCAAGTACTGGGTGTAGGGGCTGTTCGGCGCGACCTTGACCAGCTTGTCCCACATGCATTCAAAACGCTCGCTCTTGTTCCATATGAGGGAGGCTTTTGGCAGGATTCCCAACTTGGTGAGTATCTGAAAGCCGTTGCATATGCCAAAGAGGAAGCCGCCTTTGTCAAAGTGTTTTACCAGTGCGTCACCAAGGAAGCGTTCTGTTTCCAGCTGCGCCAGTCGTCCGCTCATGACGTAGTCCCCATAGGAGAAGCCGCCAGAAAAGACGACGATCTGCGCCTTGGCTACCTGTTGTGCTGTTGCTGTGGCTATGGGCTGTACCTGTGTGGAAAAGCCTGCTACCTGCAAGGAGCGTGCGGTCTCAACGTCGCAGTTGGTACCAGGGTATTTTAATAGTAGTGCGTGAGGCATGTTGTTGATTCTTTCGTTCTATCTCTAAAGGGGGTTTAATAATAGGGGGTGAGGCCGTTTTTCCAGATGTTTTTGAGTTCTGTGAGGCTGGCTTCGAGGACGGTTTTCTCGCCGCTGGTGAGGCAGAGTTTGTCGCCTGCGGTGACTTCGCCTACGCGGGCACAGGGGTGTCCTGCCATGGCTGCTTCGAATTCCTTGGCCATGCTTTCATCTACTTCGACGAGGATGCGTCCTGTGCTTTCGCAGAAGCAGGGTACGACTAGGTTTTTCCATCCGTTCTGGGTGGGGAGGCTGTCTATGTCGAGGCTGATGCCGCCTTTGCCAGAGAAGGCCATTTCTGCGGCTGCTACGGCTAGTCCGCCTTCGCTGAGGTCATGCGCGGAGAGGACGAGTCCCTGTGTGAGGGCTGCGTAGTAGGCTTTGTACATGGCGAAGTTGGCGTCGCAGTCAGTGGCGGGGACTTTGCAGTCCTTGATGCCTTTGATGCGTGCGTAGACGGAGGCTCCCATTTCGTCTTCTGTGTTGCCCAGTAGGAAGAGTTGGCTGCCCTGCTGGCGTATGCTGCTGCCACGTACGTGTTCTGCGTTTTCCACGACTCCAAAGCCGGAGCAGAGGAAGGTAACGGGGATGTTGACGGGACCATCAGCTGTGTCGTAGTAGTTGTAGAAGCTGTCTTTGCCTGATACGTAGGGTGCTCCGTAGCTGAGGGCTGCGTCGCGTATGGCCTTGGTGCATTCTACGAGGCGACCCAGTTCTGTGGGGGTCTCGGGGTTGCCCATGCAGAAGTTGTCGAGCAGCGCAATCTTATCTGGGTTAGTGCCGCAGATGATGAGTTGGCGCACTGTTTCGTCAACAGAGGCTGCACCCATGGCGTAGGGGTCTGTTTTGCCCCATTCTGGGAGGATGGAGAGTCCGAGTCCCATGAGTTTTTCGCTGCCGTCTATGTCGATGACGGAGGCGTCTTGTGGGGCGTCACCGCTAGCTCCGGCAAGGGGCTTGAGTATGGTGTTGCCTTGGACTTCATGGTCGTATTCGCGTATGATGGGTTCGCGGGAGACGATGGCAAAGTCGCCAAAGACTTGCTTGAGGTCGCTTTCCAGCTGGCTGTCGTCGAGCTCTACGCCTGTGAGGGCTGGTGGGCTGGTGAAGGTGGAGCTGAGGTACTTTGTGGGGGCGTCATGCAGTTTGCTGTTGTCGAGCTCGCAGACGAGTTCCCCATCATGCCAGACGCGGAGGATGCCGGAGTCGTTGGATTCCCCAAGTACGGTCATTTCTGTCTGGAAGGTGTCGGAGAGTTTTTGCAACTCATCAAGGTGCTCTGGCCAGACGGCGAGTACCATGCGTTCCTGTGATTCGGAGAGGAAGATTTGCCAGCTGTCCATGTTGGCTTCTTTGAGGGGGGCGCGCTCTAGGTAGAGGTTGCCACCTGTCTCGGAGAGCATTTCACCCGCTGCGGAGGAGAATCCGCCTGCGCCACAGTCGGTGATGAACTCGATGAGTCCGCGCTCGCGGGCTTCGAGGATGACATCGAGGCATTTTTTCTCTTCGATGGGGTTGCCTATTTGGACGGCTGTCTGGTCTTCGACGTGGGAGTCTTCGCCCATGCCTGCGGAGGAGAATGTTGCCCCGTGGAGGCCGTCTTTGCCTGTGCGTCCGCCTATGACGACGACTGCGAGACCAGGCTTCATTTCCTTGTCAATGTCCTTGCGGGGGATAACACCTGCTGTGCCACAGTAGACGAGGGGGTTGTAGATGTAGGTTGGGTCAAATTGGATAGCACCACTGGTGGTGGGGATGCCCATGCGGTTGCCGTAGTCGCGTACGCCATGGACAACACCGCGCATGATGCCCAGCGGGTGGATGACATTGCTTTGCTCTACGACGCTTTCTGGGGTATCAGGTGCGCCAAAGCAGAAGACATCAAGGTTGGCTATGGGCTTTGCGCCCTTGCCTGCACCGAGGATGTCGCGGATAACACCACCTAGGCCTGTGTTAGCACCTGCGTAGGGCTCAATGGCGCTGGGGTGGTTGTGGGTTTCTGCCTTGAGGCAGATGGAAAGTTCATCATCCAGTGTGATAAAGCCAGCATTATCAACAAAGCAGCTGAGGACAAAGCCGGGCTTTTGCTCCATGATGCTGCGTGTGGGTTGCTTGACGTAGGTCTTGTAGATGCTGTTGACTGTCTCTTGCTGACCATTGAGTTCATGCGTGATGGTGGCGGCAAAGATGCGGTGTTTGCAGTGTTCTGACCATGTTTGTGCGACGACTTCGAGCTCTACGTCAGTGGGCTCGCGTCCTTCTTCGCAAAAAATCTTTTGTACCGCCAGCATGTCTTCTGTGGAGAGGGAGAGCTTCATGTCCTTGCTCAACTGTGTGAGTGCGTCAGAGCTCAGCTCGCGGATGGGTATGTGTCTGTATCGTGCCATAAGAATTGGTTTTCTTGGGAGGGAAGGTGATGGTGGTTAAGCGATGGTCCAGTTGTGGATGGCGGGGTTGCAGATGTCACGCGCAAATTTCGCGCTGAGGCTGTCTTTGTCCATGCCTGCTGGGGCTTCTCCAAAGATGTAGACTTTTTGGGTGATTTTGAGGCTTTGGATGGAGAAGGGGAGTTCTCCACGACCACGGTAGTTGGTGAGGATGGCTTCTTTTTCTAGGTCGAGAGCACCAGCCTTGATTCCGTAGGAGATGCTAAAGAGTTCTCCGCTTAGCGCGGCCTGTCCGTCTTCTGCTACCTGTTGGGAGATCTCATCTACGAGGACGCTGCGCATGTAGGCGCGGGCGGCTGCCTCATCCCCACTGCATTCTACTGTGTAGAGGCGGGTGTGGTTGTAGGTGAGAGCGGAGTCGCTCATGGGGGTGTAGAGCAGCTTGTTAGCAGCTGTGGTGGACTGGAAGCGGCTGAATACTTCTAATGTTATTGTTGCCATAAATAGAGAAAAAAAGCCACCTCCTAGGCCTAACGCGGTAAGAGGTGGCTGGTAAAAGGTGTTTTACTTGTTCAGGCGGCTGAGTACTTCTTCATAGGCTTCCATGAAGCCACCCATATCCTGACGGAAGCGGTCTTTGTCGAGTTTTTCGCCTGTTTCCACGTCCCAAAGACGGCAGGTGTCAGGGGAAATCTCGTCTGCGAGGAGAATGACATTGGGGTCGCTAGCAAGGCGGCCAAACTCAATCTTGAAGTCGATGAGGCGCATGTTGGATTGCAGGAAGAACTCAATCATGGTATCGTTGATGATGAGGGCCATCTTCTTCAAGAAGGCGCATTCTTCCTCTGTGGCTGCACCCAGTTCGCGGGCGTAGTCGTCGTTGATGAAGGGATCACCCAATGAGTCGTCCTTGTAGGAGAATTCAACGATGGGCTTCTTGAAGGCTGTGCCTTCCTTGACGCCGATGCGCTTTGAGAATGAGCCAGCGGCGACGTTGCGCACGATGACTTCCAAGGGAAGGATGGAGACGCGCTTGACAAGCAGGTTGATGTCGTCAACGTCAGCAACAAGGTGGGTCTGCACGCCCTTTTCTTCGAGCATGCGGTAGATGATGAGGGTGATAGCTTTGTTAAAGCGACCCTTGTTTTCAAAATCCTCTTTTTTCAGAGCATTGAATGCGGTGGCGGAGTCTTTGTACTCCATGCGCAGGACATTGGGATCATCTGTCGTGAACAGTCTCTTGGCTTTTCCTTCGTAAATTGGTTCCATGGTCTCGATATGTGAGGGCTGGTTTTCTCCCTCAAAGCGGAGATTATAATAGAGCTTGCATCATTTGTCAAAGCAAAATAAAAGGCAGCATCTCAAAAAAGCTCTAGCATTGTGGCTGGGGCTTTATTGGGTACGCCAGACATGTCGTGCTCTCTAGGGGGAATCAGGTACGGGATTGTTTTTCTACTTTAGAGCATTCCGTCAGAGTTTGACCAAGGAACAGCTCCTCTCATTGATATTTTGACCTATTGTACCGATTGTACAACAATAGGGGCACTTTCACACGCGGTGAAAGAATTTAACCCCTAAAAAGAAAAAACAACCGTGAACGATTATACAAACAATACTAGCTCCTCCTACTCCTCTAGCTCTTACAGCAG
>CAYJON010000143.1:0-5244 GCA_964371795.1 uncultured Akkermansia sp.
CATCGCTTGCTATATTGTACAGGAAAGCAGCTGCGGGTCAAGATTCTTATTTTACGTGAAAAATGATTGCACTGTCATAGCCTTTGTGCCATACTCTCAAAAGAGCTATGAAGGCAACATTGTCAAAGAATGAGGAAGTAGTCAGCAATATGCAGCAGCAGCGCGTGGAGCAGAAGGCATCCAATGTACAACGCACGGCTGTGCGCGTGTCTTACATTGTTTTTTGGTTGAGTGTGGCTCTTATTCCTTTGAGCGTATGGGTTCTAAGACTTTTGGATGATAGGTATAACTTTTTGCCCTAAAAGGCATTTTGCTTCATCGTCTAGCCATGCCTCAATAATGCGATGGCAGTTTGCTATCTCGCTGTGACGTTTTTCTTCGCTCTGCTCGTGAAGACGTTGAAACTGGTCTATGTCATTAAGATGCACTCCCTCTATGCAGGCGCAGCGGGGGTCTACATTGCGTGGGACAGAGAGGTCAAGGAGGAGGAGGGGTCTATACTGCCTCTTTTCCTGTATGATGAGTAACTCCTCGTATCGTACGACGAAAACAGGCGAAGCTGTGGAGACAATGGCAATGTCGCTCTGGGTAAAGTAGGGCAGCCATTCGCTGAAGCGTATGACCTGCCCACCTACCTGTTCGGCAAGCTCTAGCGCGCGCTCGTAGGAGCGGTTGGCAACAAAGAGTGCCTGTGCCCCCTGCGCATGCAGGTTTTTTGCGGTGCTGCGTGCTACGTCTCCAGCACCTATGAGGAGGATTTGCTTGCCCTCTATGCTACCCATCTGGGAGATGGCGACACGGACAGCTGCTGCACCAATAGAAGTAGGACCACGTGTGATGCAGGTCTCGTGGCGTACCTTTTTGGCAATGGTGAAGACGCGCTGAAAGAGGCGGTTGAGTCGCGCTGCTGTTGCGCCAGCCTCTGCGGCTTGTCTGTAGGCTTCCTTGAGCTGGCCGAATATCTCTGTCTCCCCCAGTATCATGGAGTCCAGACCCACCGCCACATGGATGAGGTGTGTTAGAGCATCAAGGTGACAGTATTCGTTGAAATAATGCAGCATCTCATCGCAGTCGCCTATAAGACAGTTGAGAAGATGCTGCTTTGCCAGCTGCGTATCGGATGTCCAAACATAGATTTCTGTTCGGTTGCAGGTGGAGAGAACAACGCATTCTGCTATGCTATCATGTGCCTTGATGCGCTCAAAGAGGGGAGAAAGCTTTGCCGTAGCAACTGCCACCTGCTCACGCTGCGCGATGGGGCAGGCACGAAAGTTGACCCCTATGCAGTAAAATGTCATCCCTGAGGCAGAGCTCATCATGAAGAAAGGCAAGCTTTTTGAATGGCCTTGATGAGGCTGGGAATATTGTGTTTTGGTGCTTCAATATCAGGCTTGAGCCCGTGCTGGGCAAGAGCCTCTGTGGTGATAGGTCCAATGCTGGCTATCTTGATATATTTGGGGAGGGGGACTCCCAGCTTCATCCAGTTGTGGACGGTGCTGGCGCTGGTAAAGCTAATCCAATCCGCGCCATCCTGTTGGAAGGAGGCAAGAGCACCTGTTGGGTCATCGCTGACGGGCTCTGTGCGGTAGGCTAGGCACTCATCAACAATGGCTTTGCGCTTCATGAGCTCCTTGTAGACAGTGTCGCGTGCCTGTTCTCCGTGTACCCAAAGCATGCTGGTGTGCTCCACACCGCCAAATTCTTCTGCTTTTTTGTCAAAGGCGGCAATGAGTTCTTCCGCAACGGCCTTTTCTGGCATCACATCGACCATGAGACCCACTTTCTTGAGTTCTGCTGCCGTGCCAGGGCCTACTGCTGCGATGCGTGCGCCGCCTATCTCGCGTATGTCTTCATAGACAGCAAAGAAGGCTTGGAAAAAGCGTTTGACTCCGTTGGGGCTGGTGAATATCAGCCAATCATATTGAGGGGCATCAACGACGGATTCTGCAAAGGCGTTGCGGTCACTTGGGGGAGCGATGCGTATGGTGGGGATTTCTAGTATCTCTGCGCCTAGGGTGCTGAGAGCGACGCTGAGCTTGCTCGCCTGCTCGCGTGTGCGGGTGACGACTATGCGTTGACCATGCAGGGGACGCTCTGTCCACCAGTTGAGTTGCTTGTTGAGCTGGGCTACCTCACCAATGACGAGGACGGCTGGTGCGCTGATGCCCGCCTCTTCTGCCAATTTGACAATGTTGCCCACCTTGCCTATGACTTGCTTTTGCTTGGCGGTACTTCCCCATTGAATGAGGGCAGCGGGTGTGTCTGCGGACTGTCCTTCGGCGAGGAGCTGCTCTATGATTACGGGCAGTCTCTTCACGCCCATGAGCATGATTTTTGTGCCCTCTGCTTGGGCTATGCCGCGTATGTCCAGTTGGCTTTCCTCGGGGCTGCGTCCCTCCATTTCATGACCAGTGAAGACGGTGAACTGGGTTGCCATGCCTCTCTGGGTGACAGGTATGCCCGCGTAGGCGGGTGCGGCGATGGCAGAGCTGATACCAGGGACGATGTGTACAGGGACTTTTGCGTAGTGTAGGTGAAGGGCTTCTTCTCCACCACGTCCAAAGACAAAGGGGTCACCGCCCTTGAGGCGCACGGTGATGCTGTGCTTTTGCGCGCAGGTGACGAGCAGTTGGTTGATTTCCTCTTGGGGGAGCGCATGGTGCTGCGCTCTTTTTCCTACAAAGTGGCGTTCGCAAGTCTCATTGACATAGCCGAGGATGGCGGGGGAGACAAGGGCATCATAGACCACACAGTCGGCCTGCTCCAAGAGTTCTTTGGCTTTAATGGTAAGCAGTCCGGGGTCACCGGGACCTGCTCCGACAAGGTAAACAATGCCTGATTTCATGGCGTGATTAGAAAAGGGTGGATTGTGTGTCCGCAGTGGGAAGGGTAGCAGCAGGCGCAGGTGCAGGCGCAGGTGCTGGCATTGGCGCTGGTGCGATAGGTGCGGTCGTTGTGGGGGTCAGCGCATTCTGATGGATGCTGCTAGGTGTGATGGGAGCATCGGTGCTCACTGTGGGGAGGGCAGCCGCCGCAGCTGCCTGCTTGGCCTGCTGTGACTCTAAGTAAGCGCGGTAGAGCAGCTCACTAACAGTGACAATTTTGAAACCACGTGCCTGCAAGCCCTTGACTATGCCTTCTACAGCATCAGCAGAGGAAGAATGTATGTCGTGAAGCAGAATGATAGAGCCGTTCTTGGCACTATTAACCGCGCGACTGGTGACCACGGAGACACCGGGGCGACGCCAGTCTTCGGTGTCAACATTCCACAGAATGGTGGTCATGCCATAGTTTTGTGCAAAGAGGTCAGCAAGAGATTTGTTCACCGCTCCGTATGGAGGACGCATGGTGCGTGGTATTTTGCTTGTGCCCTTTGCAATGGCTGCGAGGGATCTATCCATCTGGCTAATGACCTCGGTGCGTCCTACCTTGGTGAGGGAAGGGTGGTCCCATGTGTGTACGCCTACTTCATGCCCCTCATTGACGATACGACTGATGATGGAGGGGTGACGGTCAGCACGTTGACCCAGCACGTAGAAGGTGGCCTTGGCGTTGTACTTGTTGAGAACATTGAGAATACGTGGAGTAAGAGTGGCATGAGGACCATCGTCAAAGGTCAATGCAACATAGGGGGAGTTGATTGCCACACTGAAAACGCGTCTACCTGGTGCCTTAGGCTGAACCTTGCCACCTGTGTTCGTGTTGACTTGTTGAATGTTACGCGTATTACCCTGTGTCATACCCTCATTGGGGCGATTGCCCTCTACGATGGTACCATCCTGCGGCAAGGTACTTTGTGAAAACGGACCGCAAGAATTTAATAATAAGACGGTAAAAAGACAAGCGCTAGGAAATAATAAGTTTTTCATACACCAATGGATTGCTCATGATAGCTTATACCCTCAGAAAAAGCAATGCTTTTTCATTCCCTGATTCTCTTAATTGGAATAAATCCAAAAAACTTATTCATTAATATCATTGATGAGCTGGCGCAGTCGTGCGTAATCTCCAAGGTTGAAGCTAAAGCGCAGGCGTGGTAACTTTGCAAGCTGAGGCTCTACATCCTTCGTGCATTCATCCAGCTGCACAAGGTCATCCTTGGGCATGATATCTGCATAGTCGGTGGCAATCTCCTCATAAAGCTCTGCACTGATAGGGCTATGCATACGAATGGAAATAACATCACCGACAAAGTAGTAGGAATGGAAGCGGCTGTAAAAGTGCTCAATATGCGCAAAGGCATCTTCTGCATCCTTTGTGATGTAGAGCAAGTCAATATCCTCTGGGGAGATGAGCCCTTCTTCTAGCAGTTCCTTCTTCACAAAGTTCAGCCAGCGGCTCCAGAAGAAATCCCCAGCGGGGTCAATGAGAACAACGGGGAAGATAGTGGCCTTGCCCGTCTGCATGAGGGTGATAGTCTCATAAATCTCATCCATCGTACCAAAACCACCGGGGAAGGCAACGAGGGCGTCAGCCTGCTTGACTAAATTGAGTTTTCGCGTAAAGAAGTAGTAGAAATCCAGCATCTTGCCACTATTAGCTATGGCTGGATTGGGGTGTTGTTCAAAGGGAAGGGTGATATTGAGTCCAAAAGACATGTCGGGAAGGGCACCCTCATTGCAGGCCTGCATGATACCAGGGCCACCACCTGTGATAATCATGTAATTTGCCTCAGAGCAGAGACGAGCAAAGTCATGCGCAATCTGATAGGCGGGTGTGCCCTCCTTGATGCGTGCAGAGCCAAAGCAGGTAATCTTGCGCTTTTGCTCATAGGGCAAGAAGAGCTTTTCTGCCTCATACATCTCCTTGAGAGCAACGGAAAGCATACGCATATCATGGTCATTGAGTCCGCTCTGGGCGGCATTCATGACTGTAGCCAGTAGCTGCAAGAGTACCTCAGGCTGATGAGAACCGCAATAACGGTTAGCTATATCGTAGAGATTAGCATCAAGGATGGGATTACCTGTGCTGACAGGAATAGAGACTTGCTTGATGTTTTCTACGTTGCCGCTGAGACGACGAGAGGCAAGGGGGTTCTTTGGCTTAGTCATACTGTATACTATAAAAAAGCCCTCCTTATCTGTCAATGAAAAAGCAGCGAATACGGAAAATGTAAAAAAATGCAGAAAAAACTTCAAATCTAGCTTGACTCAGATCTGAAAAGCTGGTAAAGTCTGCGCACGCACAACAAGGAGCGATGGCTGAGTGGCTGAAAGCACCCGTTTGCTAAATGGACGTAGGGAG
>CAYJON010000144.1:0-5182 GCA_964371795.1 uncultured Akkermansia sp.
TTGTCATTGTCTTGTCATTGTCTTGTCATTGTCTTGGAGGAAGCTAACTTTCCCTTAGTTTCAAAATTCTACGATGAAGAGAATTATCACAAAAAAGCCTCTCTACCTAGCTGCGATTAAGTAGAGAGACTTACAATGAGAAACAGGCGAGATCTAGCTTGTCTCGTGCTACACTGAAATTAATCCTACATGTTAAAAATAAGCATTTGTTGCTGTCCGTTCTCCTATTTAGTAGAGGAGGTATGTAATATCAATTGTTCTTGGGCGCCTGTATGTCCCTGACTTGCGGCTTTTTCCCAGAGTTCCATAGCTTTATTGATATTTTTTATTACGCCTCTTCCGTTTTTATAGCAAAAAGCGAGTACATATTGGGCTTCAGAATGATTTTGGGCAGCTGCTTTTTCCAAATAAGCAACTCCACTGATGGGGTCAACTGGGACAATATCGCCTTGTAAATAAGCCATACCAGTATAATACAGAGATGGTACATCTCCCTGATCAGCGGATTTCTTCAACCAATATAGACCCTTTTCGTTATCTTGATCAAGACCATTCCCAAACAGGAACTTGCCTGCCAAGACACGCTGTGCAGGAGCATAGTTGCCTTCTGCTGACTTTTGAAGCCAAAAAAGGGCTTTCTCGACATCTGGCAGAACTCCTCGTCCAGATTCATATAATAACGCAAGATTTGATTGAGCTTCTGCATGATCCAATTGGGCAGCTTCGGAGAAGAGATCGAAAGCTTTCGCCTCATCTCTTTCAATTCCTGTGCCTTCAAGATAATAAATTGCAAGAAGATTGAGGGCTGAGGCGTGATTCTGTGATGCCGCTTTCCTAAGCCATAAGAGACCTATTAAGAGTTCATTTTCATTGCCCTCGGCGACAGCATCTTCTAGTATAGCAGATGCAAGGGCAAACTGCGCTTCACTGTCTCCCTTTACAGCTTGATGAAATTCTTTTTCTTTAGAATCGTCTGTATCGATGTTTAGCTTGATCTCAAATTTTCTTAGAATGTTAATTTGAATGATATTTTCAAGTTTTTCATTATCGAAATATTGCTTTTTATTTAACCGACTCGCCGCTACGCGTAATTCATTGAGTAAAGATATGTATTTTTCCAATTGCTGTAAAGCTGTCGAATGAATCTCTTCATCTAGGTTTTTATACTTTGTTCTAGCATAGCCCAGCTGTATGAGATAATATGTTAAATGATGAGCTGTATCTTTTATATCTTTTAAAGATTTTTCAGCTTCTTTAGTGTCTTGTATTGAGTTGAGGGTATTAATTAATGTATTTAAGTTCAAATTGAGAGCATTAAAATCGCTCTCTAGTTGTTTATGAAAGTCTTTTTTACTTTGCCTGTCTTTCAGCTCGATTGAAATAAATTTGTACTTTGGGCAAGCAAAATCGGAAACATCTCTTGTTTGCTGAACAGCTTTTTCTATGATGTTTTCGGATGTTAAATCGCTAACACCTATTTTTTCGACAAAGAAATCAGCTGCATTGCTGAGCTCAAAAAAATCTATACCATATTGACTCATTAAAAATTGAGTGAATTCCGTTAACCTCTGCTTTTGATTATCGCCTGAATTGATGTACTTTTCAAAATTTGCGCGAAAAATTGCAGGAGTATTTTTTAAACCCAAACAATTGTCAATCTTCTCTCGAAAAGCAGCATCGCTGAGAGGCCTTTGAGTTAAAGTATCTATTTTCATTACAACCACAAGCTGACACAGTGCTCCAATCATTGCATCACGTTGAATCTTGGAAATAGTTTGTCGTTCTTCGAAATGGCATAGAGGTGGACATTCTCCAATTTTATTTACATCAGCTACAAGAGTTGGTGTAATAACGAATGAGAGAAGTGGATACATAATAGGATTTTTCATAATGACTATTTGTTACTTGTGCTAAATAAATTCTTTATTGATTTTACCCAATTAACAGGGTTCATGAAACCAAAGTTTGATGTTTGAGAAAAACTAGCTGAAATCGTGTGGTTGTCGTTAAAATTGCTAGAAATTGAAATACTTCCCTGCCAATCATCACCCATGCGACTCATCTCTACTGTCAAAGTGGGATTTCTTTTATCTGTTGGAAAAGAGGCGGCCGCGCTGTATTTATATGGAGAGGGAATTCCATAAACCTCATTTGGTGTAAACTTAGCACCCAAAATAATCACACCGCTACCTAGTTTCCTGCTGTCATAATTATACGGAAGATTCACTCCTATGTTACCTCCAAAACTTCCCCCACCTCGCAAATCAGCCTCTATACTTCCTGTTAAGTTAAAATTTGGATCTGCTACTACACTAGTTGTGCTTGGATCGGAATTTAAATTTAGAATAGGTTGATTATATTTCATAGAAAACCGTAAATCCAAATTTGTAAAATCTAGTGTAAAATCAAGATTGGTTTGAATTTTAGCTGTTAAGCTCTCCCAGAGACCATTGTACCTATGAAAATTCAGATTACTATCAAAATCTAACCCTGTTTCTAAATTTAGGATTGATCCTCTATGTATATTTCCGTTTCCGCCCCAACCTAATCCAAATGTAAAATTTGAAGCAGGGTTAGTGGTAGGTATTGGTTTAGAATTCATTTTAATCATTAGAAAATCACGGTTTCTAATACATTTTAAGCTTGTTGGGTAAATTAGTTCAAGCCAAACAATCTGACCGGCCAAATCAAAACTATCTTCCAAATTTAAATAATCTAGGCAGTCTGTGCAGTTTGAATTATTAACCCAATCTTTCTCATCATCCCAATCTGTCAAACCGTTTCCTAGTCTATCGATTTTCCATGCTCTGTTTTCGATGAATCCGTATAAATTCAATCCACCTTTTATTCCGATGGGGTCACGGTTAATCCAACGCCCGTCTTGTGGGTTGTAGTGGCGGTAGTAATGTCGTCCCCACCCCATTGGGGACTCACCCTTCGGGCAAACATTGCTTCGCAAGTTTCTCCAATCCCCCAAGCAAAAGAAGCCTTCGGGGGCTTTGTAGTAGACTAGACCGAGTTCAGAATCGTAGACTTCGCTACTCCATTGAATGGGGTTGAGATTGGGTTCGCTTCCAGAAGCTTCGACTGCACCAAAGGGACTATACTGATAAATGGTGGCTACTGCCCCGCTAGCATCATAGAGCTCCGTTACGTTCTTGCTGAGGGTTGTGCCGTCCTTCTCGTCTACAATACTGGTGAGAAGATTGCGGTTGGGCTCGTAGCGGTGAGTGCTGGTGATACCGTTGGAGATGGAAGAATAGAGGCTGCCATCGTAGGGTAAGCTCCTCGCCTTTCTCTGCGCTTTCTTGGTGCGAAAATAAGCTTTTACTGGAGCTGGCATACGAAGCTTCATAGAAAATTACAACATATCACGATTGCGATGAGTGCGCAAGCAAAAAAGGCGTTAATTTATAGGGGACTTGCAAAATTAGTCTGTAAGGTCCCCTTAAGATATTAAACTAAAGATTATTCTAATGAATGGCACGTGTTCTCGTTTCTTACCTACTTTCTCCATTCAGGTATCATATTTTTAAGGGTACTTTTTTGTTTTTGAGTTAAAAAAGGTTCAATATTTAGTAGCTCATCATTCTTAATGCCATATTGATCATATATATAGAATGCCTTTCGCGATAAGTTAAAATAATAATATTTTTTACCATCTTCACCATAGCAGGTTAATTTAAGATATGCTTCAATGCGGTCTATGTCTGTAAAATATATACATATATGTTTTACTCTCTTTCGCATTTTGATTGAATGATTTTCTATATTCATTAAATTTTGAATCAATTGTTTTTCTAAGGGGTGATTGCTAGCAACTGTATTAAGCAATGAGAAATCCGCCGATGTTTCGTATATTTCATTTCCTTCATTATCTAAAACTTTTTCTAATGGTACAATTACACTTGCGTAGTTATAATTATAATCAGAAGAACAAGAAATTATGGACATGCAAATCACGCTGATTAGTATATGATATATTATTTTCATAATAGTTAATTATTGTTGTTGTATTTTATTAAGTTAAAGGGAGAAAAAGAAATCTAAATCTTGATTTCGATGCAGCAGTGGGATTGCACTGCTGCGTCGACTAATCATATCTAGTTAAATTAATAAGTATATTTATAATTAATTATATAATCTTCGCGTGCACTGTACTAATAATTTATCGATTAGTCTGTTCATATCATACTTGATCTTAGGGCGATACATTCCAGATGATTGTGGAGCACAATATTTTATGCAAGATGTATATGCAACTCTATTACCGATTAAATGATAACAATCGAAACGTCCATAGGCACGTATTTCTGTACAAATTGAGCGTTCGCACTTATCTGTTATGCGTAAGGGATTAATGCAATGATCTTTTGCGTGCTCCAATTCGTGAATAATAATGCGCTCTATATCCTCATGAGAAGAACATTTCACCCTTATAGTTATTTCTTTATCGGTAAATGGAATAAATCTCCAATCGGTTCTTCCAGCTGAGTCATCAGCTTCGGTATTATTGATTGTAAGCTTTTCCGTACAATTAAATACGAGATTACAATCTCTCTTTTCTATTTTGTCAATAGTGCTGGCATATTTTTTTTTCATTGCCTCTAATTTCTTTTCACATGCACAGCATTCATCATTTGGTGGATGCTGACTCCATGGCCATTCTCCAAGCACATCCCATGACCAAATTCTGTTTCCGATAAAACCATACAGATTCAACCCGCCTTCGATTCCAATCGGATCTCTATTTATCCAGCGTCCGTCCGCTGGGTTGTAGTGGCGGTAGTAATGTCGTCCCCACCCCATTGGGGACTCACCCTTCGGGCAAACATTGCTTCGCAAGTTTCTCCAATCCCCTAGGCAAAAGAAGCCTTCGGGGTCTTTGTAATAAGCTAAGTCGAGTTGACTCACAGGCACCCCATTGCCTGTTCGCCCTGCGGGCAAACTCTGCTTCGCAGGTTTGTCTAATCCCCCAAGCAAAAGAAGCCTTCGGGGGCTTTCATCGTCTGCTATTTCGCTGCTCCATTGGAGGAGATTGAGGGTGGATTCGATTCCAGAGTTTTCTACTGCACCAAAGGGGCTATAGATGTAGCTTGTGGCGATTGCGCCTGTTGCGTTGTAATTGCGCGTGAAGCTCCAGTTGCCGCCCAAGTGGTCGCTTTGCACAATCGTAAAGCCG
>CAYJON010000145.1:0-5114 GCA_964371795.1 uncultured Akkermansia sp.
GGTGCAATTTGGCGATAATTTGCAGCTTTTTGGGCTTACATAGCTCGCTATGCGCACCCAAACGCCACAAATTCTCATCCAAACTGCTGCCAAAATTCAAAGCTGCTAATTTTGCAAGATGCCCTACAGCTTGAGACAATAGCTGTACTCATCCCGTGTATCTTTTTCTTTTCCTCTGGCACCATGGTGGACAGGCAACCTGCCAGTGTGTAGTAGTCGCGTCCCTCCTCATAGATATAATAAGGACAGAGCCGCACGCGACCGCGCATTAGCTCCAGCTGACCCGTTGCGGGATTGTAGTGCTGCTGTTGCAAGATTGCTGTGTTGCTGTACTCCTGCATGATCCAAAGGTTCTCGGGGTAGTTGCTGTGGGCTTCTTCTAGGCAGGCTGTCCACGCCTCCGTATTCATATCATGCCCCACGTAGACACCACGTGCTCCCCATGCGCGTTCATCGTAGCCAGAGATTTTGACCACGAGGCGACGTTGTTTCTGGCTGAGTTTTGCTAGCTGTGACCAGTGGTTGATGTTCAACCAAGGCATGCTGGCATGTGGTGGTAAGGGGGCGGGATCTAGTAACCAAGAGCGAGGGATGAGCTGTCGTAGCCTCCTCAGATGGCTGCCCCGTAGCTGCGCCTCCCAATAATCTTGCAAGGCTGGTAGGTGAAAGAGCGCGAGCCAGGCTTTTTCCTCCAAGTGGGCAAGGGGAGGGGCATCCATGCGGCACTCTCCTCGACTCCATGCGGAGATGAGTTGCTGTGCCGCGGGGATATTATCTGCATCAAAGAGCTCAAAAAAGCGGTACAGCCACTGCCCCTTCCCCTCTGCGCCAGTCAGTGCCTCTGCCTCTGTGTAGGCAAAGCCATCACCTAGGGAGTCCACTAGGTAGCGCATCTCGGGACGGTAATCTGACGACTCCTCCGACACGGACATAAGAGCCCCCTGCGGGTAGGCGCGGCGCAGACCATCAACAATACCCTCTGCTCCACCTACGATGCTATCGCCAAAACCGGCAGAGGCGTAAAGGCTGTTCAGGAAGTGTAGCACTCCCAGCCCACCGGGTACGCTGTCTATCTCTGTTAGGCGCAAGCCCTCCTCGCAGCAGAGCAAATCGGGGCGTATCACGCGTGGCAGCGCGGGTTCTCGCACAGCATGCTGCGCCTCCACCAAGAAGGGGGCTTTGCCAGCATCCAGTATGGGGGCTAACCAGTCATACGACTTGCCACGTACACTTTGTTCATAGAGCTTTTGGGAGGCTTTTTGGAACTGGTGCAGCACATGCCCCAGTCCCTCTAGCTCTTTGACAATGCGTCGAGGTAGAGCTAGCGGTTGTGGCGATACCAAGAAGGGCATGCCCGCCTTTCGAAAGATGGGCTGTTTTTCAAAGGCCGCGCAGGCATGTGACCATGAAAGCATGGCGCGTGATAGCGGCTATGCCTTGCGGCGGTAGGACTTGAGCAGACGTTGGACAAATCTCTCCATCTCTGGCAGCTGCTCTCGTATACTATGCGCGAGGGCAAATTGATTGCGCGCGCGGATGAGGTTATGCTTTTCTTTTTCGCAGCGGAAGTACTTGTCCCCATCGAGGTAGTCGGTGAGGAAGCGTATGCCAATCTCTGTGGTAATCAACCAGCCCGAGAAGGCGAGTAGCTCTGCTTCCTTCGTTGTTAAAAAGTCATAGGTTGCATCCAAAAAGCCCTCTGCTAGAGACTCAAAGAGGGGCATCTGCATGACGACTTTACTTAGATCCTCCTCATCTTCAGAGGCTCTACAGGTCGCAGTGCGCACCATGTCACCAAAGTCATAGAGTGATAGACCGGGCATAACCGTATCAAGGTCAATCACGCAGACGGCTTCGTCTGTCTCGGAGTCCATCATCACATTGTTGATTTTGGTGTCATTATGTGTGATGCGCGTGGGAAGTTCTCCCTTGTCTAGTAGCTTGACTAGTAGACCTAGTTCCGTGGCGTGCAGTTTTAGCATCGCGAGCTCTTCCTCGCATTCGGACTTGCGACCTAGGCTATCGCGTTCTACGCTGGCTAGGAGGGCTTCGTATCGTTTGGGCGTGTTATGAAAGTCTGCAATGGGCTCTTTGATATCCTCTGGGTTCATGTCGGATATGAGCTCTTGGAACGCACCGAAGGCGTAGCCTGCCTGATAGGCTTGGCGAGAATTTTCTACCACGTCATAGGTATGCGTTCCGTCAATGTTATTGTAACAACGCCATAGTCCGCCTTCTTCTGGCAGGTGGATGTAGTTTCTGCCACCACGTGCGGGGTAGAGGGTGAGGGGTTGCCCCACAGCAGAGCGGCATTTGCAGCGCATGACCTTCCAGCGTATATGGCGCGTGACCTTTTCCACATTCTTCATGACAAGAACGGGGTCGGGGAATACGTAGTCATTGATACGCTGTAGGATGTAGCGATCTATATGACCATCCTCTGTACGGTAGCAGGCGCGATAGGTGGTGTTGATATGACCACTGTTGAGCTCCTCTCCTTTGATAAATTCCCCGCTGATAGCGAACTGGTCTCCTATGCGCGCGATGCGGGCATAGAGCTCTTCTGTGGTATAGGTCGTGGTGGCAGCAGTCATACTATGTGTTAGACTATCAAATTTGGCATGCTTTGACAAGGAGAAAACAGAAAGATTAGAATAGCTAAGATAGGATTCTTTGTATCACATTGAAAATGTTTATTTTACTGTTCTATTTTTCGTTTTTGTTAGCTGCCTTTTCTGGCTTAGTGTTTGCTTCCTTGTGATAGTTAATCTGTAATGCGTCGAGACGACGCTGGTATTCCGTCAAGCGATTTTGGAAGTCAGGGAAGTTTTTGTTTTCCTTTGCCGTCCAGCCGACTTCTGCTATGGCGATGCAGCGGGGGAATGCCTGTCGCTGCATGTCGGATAGGGTGGGTGTCCACTCTGTCCACATTTGGGTGCCGAGGCCGATGATTTGCGCCTCCTGCTCTGGGGTAAGTCCTGCGATGACAGGCTCGAAGTCGTAGCTTTTTTGCAGGGGAATGCGTTTATAATTGTAGTCGAGGTAGGTGGAGAAGTGGTTAGAGTTGACGACGAGATGTCCTTTTTCAACTGCTAGCTTGATCATGCTCTGCGGTCCTGCCCAGTAGTGGATGAGGGTGGATGGGTTGATGGTGGAGGTGACTTTGCCGCCCCCATCGCCGTGTACGTCACCGCCTAGGATTTCGTTCCACCCCATGGCTTGGCGACCTTTGGAGCGGATGATTTTTTCCACTCTGTTGGTGAAGTGCATCTGCACTTCGGCTAGGGATGTGTAGCCATGCTCTTTCATGAAGGTGTTTATCTCTGGCACATCCTGCCATTGCTTGCTAAAGCGTACTTCGTCGCCTCCAAAGTGCAGGTACTTGCTGGGGAAGAGTTGCGCTAGCTCATCAAACACGTCAGAGACGAATGTGTAGGTGCTTTCCTTGGTGGGGTCAAGGGCTGCGTTAGAGCCAAACTTGGTTGGCATTTCTCCCAGTGGCTTGAGGGAGAGCCATGGGTAGGCTACGCTGGCGGCAGAGCTGTGACCTGGTACGTCAAATTCTGGTACGATGGTGATGCCGCGTTTGGCTGCATAGGCAACAATTTCCTTGATGTCCTCTTGGGTGTAGAATCCTTCGTGGGGCTTGCCTATGGATTTGCCACTCTTCCATGTGATGGCCTCTGTGTCGGCACGCTTGGAGCCCACTTCGGTGAGGCGGGGGTATTTTTTGATTTCCACGCGCCATCCATCGTTGTCGGTGAGGTGCCAGTGCAGGACGTTGAATTTGAGCAAACACATTTGGTCAAGCAGTGCTTTGACTGCTTCTTTACCAAAAAAGTGTCGTGCTTCGTCCAGCATGAAGGCTCTCCACGCAAAGCGGGGTTGGTCGCTCATAGAGAATGCGCTTTGTCCAACTTGCCATGTGGTGTTGCTTTTGAGTGCCTTGTCATCTTGGTGGTAGGCGAGGGGCAGCATCTGCACCAAAGAGGCGTAGGCGCGCATGATGGCATCTGGGCTAGCAGCATAGCAGAGTATGTAGGCAGGTGATGCCGATAGGGTGTAGGCCTCCTTACTGTCGCTGGATGTTAGTGCCTTTGATGACCCAAAGATGATGGCATTTTGAGGGAAGACTCCACCGTCAAAGTGCTTGACGGGTAGGGGGAGGGCTGTGCCTTGGCGTAGGAGGCTGGCAAGCAGTTCTACGGCTGCCTTGTCCTGCTCTGCTTGGTAGTAGATGCTGGTTTCTGCATTGAGGCAAAAGGCTTCTTCTGCATGTTGCTCTACGGAGAGGGGTTTGGGAATGATGTTTTGCTGGGCATGGGCTGCGCTACCCAGCATGAGGCTCAGGGCGATGAGGCTGTGTTTAATCATTGTAAGGGAGATTTAGTTGGAGATTTTTTCGCAGAAGCGTTCCATCTGATCGCAGGCTAGCTCTAGCTGCGCCATGCTTGTGGCGTAGCAACAACGTAGATAGCCCTCACCACTGCTGCCAAAGGCTGTACCAGGTACGGCTGCTACTTTTCCTTCTTTGAGTAGCTGGATGGCAAAGTCGGCAGAACTGAGTCCAAATCGCTTGATGCAGGGGAAGGTGTAGAATGCCCCACCGGGTAGATGGCAGTCCATGCCCATGTTGTTAAAGCGGGTGACGAGGTAGTCACGGCGTGCGTGGTAACTGTCGCGCATTTCCTGCATGGCGGGAGTGCCGTGGCGCAGGGCTTCGATAGCCGCTTCTTGAGAGGTGATGGTGGGGCAAATCATGCTGTAAGAGTGGATTTTGACCATCTGTTCAATGAGAGGGGCTGGCCCACAGGCATAACCGAGGCGGAAGCCAGTCATGGCAAAGGCCTTGGAAAAGCCATGCAGCAGTAGGGTGCGCTCCTTCATCCCAGGGAGGCTGGCTATGCTGGTGTGCTTTTCTCCATCATAGCGTAGTTCACAGTATATTTCATCTGTGAGTACAACGAGGTCATGGCGCACGCAGATTTCTGCAATTTGCTTGAGGGTTTCCAGCGGGGCGATAGAGCCTGTTGGGTTGGTGGGGAAGTTGAGCATCAGTACCTTTGTCTTGGGTGTGATGGCTGCCTCCAGCTGCGCGGGGTTGAGGGCAAAGA
>CAYJON010000146.1:0-5092 GCA_964371795.1 uncultured Akkermansia sp.
CAACAGGCAGCGCGTCAAAGTCATAGACCTTTGCGCCAGACAAGGCCAAGAAGAAGGGAGAATGGCTCGCAATCACAAATTGGCAATTAAAGAAGCGCGCGCTGTCTTCTATCAGCTTCACCAACTCCACCTGACGGCGAGGAGAGAGGCTATTTTCAGGCTCATCAAGCAGATAGAGCCCGTTGTCCTGAAACTTTTCCACAAAGTAGCGGAAGGCCGTCTCCCCGTTGGAGCATTCTTTCAGGCGGCGAGCATTGAGTGCCCTCACCTGCTGGCTCAGCGAGCGGCGGCGCGTGTCATTGATGCTTTTGAGTTCTTCATAATCATCCAAGGATTGCAGGCGAAAATCCTTTGCCTTATTGCGCGTCTCAAGATACTCGCGCGTCAATCTGCTGTGGTTGCGCGACACGCCATCATTCACACTGCGCAGTTTGAGCACATAATCAAAGACATCATCACTGGTGATAATCTCTCCATAGGCACCCATATCTTCCCAGTCCTCGCATAAATCAACACGGCACATACTGAGATAGGCCTCAAAGAAATCAGAGCGATTGAACAGGCAAGCTCTCTGCAAATGAAGCAACTGCGCCAGCACATTGAGAGCCGTCGTCTTCCCACAGCCATTGCCCCCACAAAAAATCGTAACAGGCGCAAAGTCTATGCGAGACAGCTCCTTTTTAGGAAATATCCCAAAGGGGTACAAAGAATCATGTATCCCCTTGACATTCATCAAAAAGCCACCCTCTCTATCCAAATCAGGAAACTGCACTTGTCTCAAATAAGTCATAGTCTACGCTCTCAACGCGCGAAAGAATACAGCAAGCCAGCACACTATACAAGGCAAAAGCTTGGCAAGTTAAGGCATCCAGTACGCCTCAATCTACTTCGCTTACTTTCATTTCACTTGAAATCAGGCGCAAAATAAAGTATGCTTCACATGTTATCTGCGCACTATATGGAAATAATAGCTAAAGACGAAATACTAGAATGTGTCAAGAACCCAGCAAAAGGCTTGCGTGGGACACGCATTGCGGCTGACGATCTTGCCGCCTTTACCCATTTCTTACACTGCCGCGCCTTTGCCTCTGCGCAGACATATCAAAACAAAGCCTATCACACAGCTTCTTCACTTCAAGGGCTAGGCGAAACGCGCGAAGACATTCTCGCCAGTTTCGCAACACAGAGTGGACAAGCCCCCTTCCTACCAGCTGCCAATCCCCAGTTCACTTTCATTGACCTCTTTGCAGGTATTGGAGGTTTTCGCATGGCTATGCAACAGCTTGGTGGCAAATGCGTCTTTTCTTCTGAGTGGGACAAAGAAGCACAGCGCACCTACTATGCCAACTACGGCGAAGTCCCCTTTGGTGATATCACGCAAGATTCCGTCAAAGCATACATTCCTGACAACTTTGATGTCCTATGTGCAGGCTTCCCCTGTCAGGCATTTTCTATAGCAGGCAAGCGCGGAGGCTTTGAAGACGTGCGTGGTACACTTTTCTTTGATGTCGCAGAAATCATCAAAAGAAAACGCCCCAAAGCCGTCTTCTTGGAGAATGTCAAAGGACTACTCAGCCACGATAAAGGTAGAACTTTCCAAACCATCCTCAACACCCTACGAGAAGACCTCGGCTACACAGTGCCAGAGCCGCGTATCCTCAATGCAAAAAATTACGGACTCCCTCAAAATCGCGAACGCGTTTACATTGTCGCTTTCAGGGATGACTTTGATGCCAGCCTCTTCTCTTATCCTCCCCCCGCAGAAGCCACTCCAAGCTTTGCAGACGTGAAGGAAGAAAAGGAAGTAAGTGCCAAGTACTACCTCTCCAATCAATATCTTAACACGCTGATTGCTCACAAAGAAAGGCACGCTAGCAAGGGGAACGGCTTCGGTTATGAAATCATCCCCGATGTTGGCTGCGCCAATGCTATTGTCGTTGGAGGTATGGGGCGTGAGCGCAACCTCGTTATCGATCACCGCCTCTCCGACTACACCCCTGTCACACGCATCAAAGGTGAAATCAACCGTGAAGGTGTTCGCAAGATGACCCCTCGCGAATGGGCGCGCCTGCAAGGCTTCCCCGATGAATTCCGTATTGTCGTTGCAGATGCCTCCGCTTACAAGCAATTTGGCAACTCTGTAGCTGTTCCCGCAATCAAGGCCACTGCTAAAGAACTGCTCAAAGTCATTAACATCCATTAAAACCATGGCCATTACAGGAAACAAAGGTGAATGGAGCGAGATTTACACCCTCTTCAAGCTGCTTGGCGATGGAGTCATCCATGCTGGCGATGGTAACTTGGAGCAAATAGCAGACCTATTCTATCCTATCATCTCCATACTTCGCCAAGAGAAAAATGGGGAATATCGCTACAGCCCCAAAAAGGATATTGTTCTCATCTCCTCTGATAAGGAAGAGCTGAGAATCCCTCTCTCTCACTTTCAAGATAAAGCAGAAGAACTCTTCCAAGCAATCAAGCAGACCAAGACAACTACTTTCGCCATCCCTGCCGTGGAGGACTTTATGAGTTCCGTTCAATGCGAAAAGCTCAAAGCAGGCTCAAAGGACAAAAGCGACATCCACATCATCATCCATGACCTCAGAACAGGGATGATGCCAAAGCTAGGCTTCAGCATCAAATCGCAGCTAGGTGGAGCATCCACACTCTTCAATGCGAGCAAAACTACAAATGTACTCTACACCCTCACAGACAATCCACTCAGTGAGGAAGATATAGAGCATATCAACAGCATCAAGCCAGCAAAAGGGCTCATTCGCGAGCGCATCGAAGCTATTCGACAACTAGGGGCTGACATCTGCTTCCAAAGCATGGTATCATCTACCTTCCAAAACAATCTCATTCTCATCGACAGCATGATGCCACGCATCCTTGATGAAATGTTGCGCATTTATTACCTAGAGGGCATTTCCTCTCTACGAGAAATAGTTGCCTTACTCGAAGAACGCAATCCCCTCAACTACGATTTAGCAAGTGGACATCATTTCTATGAATACAAGGTGAAACGCTTCCTAACCGACATTGCCCTAGGCATGACTGCTGGAACTACGTGGAACGGACATTACGATGCAACAGGCGGCTACCTCGTTGTAAAAGATGATGGCGACATCCTCTGCTACCACATCTACAACAAAAATGATTTTGAAGATTATCTCCTCAATAATGTCAAATTCGATACGCCTAGTACCTCTCGTCACGGCTTCGCGGTCGTAGAGGACAAAGCATTGTTCAAACTAAATTTTCAATTGAGGTTTATTCGATAGCCTGATTTCTATTTACTTTCAGTGAATCATTATAGTTCATTACTGTGAGCCATAGAATAAAGTCACTCATATTTAAAAATCCCCCTCAGCATGCTAGGATGCTGAGGGAGAGGAAGACTCATAGAGTAGCTGAGAATCAGTCTTTCACGGTGAAGCGCATGGGAAGGGCTAGGCCGTAGACTTGGGGGCGGTACATTTCCTCGGCCTTGGCGGCTGGGGCTTTCATGACTCCTGCCTTTGTGACGCGTGCAATGTAGCGGGCCTGCATTAGCTCTGTGCCCTGCCACTGGGTGATGTAGAAGCGTACCTTGTCCTTCATAAACTGGCGTTCAGTAATCCAGCTGGAGAAGGAGTAGAAAGAACTAGCTCCCTGCATGCTTTGGTATAACTGCCGCTGCGTGACAGGATTCACCGCCTCCATGCCAGCAGGGAGGTAGTCCTCTATGATGACGTAGTGGCTAGATTCTCGGGGCTTTGCTGTGATGGTCACGCGTACGGTGTCGCCTAGGGAAAACTCTGAGCTGGGTTTCCATGTCCCATCTGCCTGCATTTTCTCGTAATAACGCTGCACGAGGAAGCCCTTGTCAACGGTCTGTGCTGGCTGCTCCTCCTTCAAGAATCCTTCGTAGAGGTAGCTGGCGTAGACAGGGTCACTCTGCGCGGCTACTTGAAGGGTGGGCACGTCACTCAACTTTGAGTTCTCGATGAGTAGAGGATTGCTGGCTGTCAGAGTCTGTCCATTGACCAGAGCACGCTGGTCTTGGAGTTTTGCTTTCTCTATGTAGTCAGCGAGCAGGATGCACATCCAGCCATACTTATAGCTGCTGAGGTAGGGGGAGCAGGATCTCTCCCGCACGTAGTTATTGACCAACTCTGCTGTCTGGAGAGAGCTCGCATCCTGATGCACGCGTAACAACAGCTTGATAGTCTCTGTATCAGGCAGATAGTAGATATTCTCATCGCTGAATTTGCTTTCTGCGAGCTTTGCCTCCTCTATCAATTGCTCTGCCAACTTTGCATCGAGTAATTGGGCACTCAGCGCGATGAGCCAACGGTCCTGCACGCTGGTCCATTTCTTGGCATATTGCCGCAGGATGCGCTGAAATTCCTCGACATTCAACTGCTCTTCTGAGCAGAGTAGGTAGAGCCAGAGGACATTGTCAAATTTCTCATCAGAGAGTCGATCTGGTTTTTCTTGCAACATTCCTTGCATGAGCATCTTTATAACAATAAACTCATAGTCAAAACCATGTAGGTCTATTCCTTGTGCGAGATTACTTTTTGCAATTCGATGCAGAACAAGAGCTACATAGGAGGAAAATACCGAGGGCTTATCGCCATAATCCTCATCACTAAAGCCTTTGAATCTGTCGTTGAAGTTACGTTTTTCTTTCAGTTCGGATAAAAGAGTGGTCAACAAGATCTGCCGCTTTTCTTGATCCATCTGTGGAATACCTGTCGCATCATGAAAGAGCTCCGCATAGATGAGTGGCAGGCAACGTGTACTCAGCTGCTCTGCACCACGGAAGGAATAGCTATCTGGCATAGAGGCCGTCTGAATGAAGGCTGATAAGGGGCTGGGAGAAAGGCTGAGGTCTATCCTTGTCTGCTGCGTGTCAAAGTCACTGCGCACCCACTTCATCACGCTGCTCTGTGATGCGGGTGGTAGCACTGTCATATGAGCCTCACGCAGCAGCGGTGTCGCAGGTCGTACGATAAAGCTCTCTGCGATTGCATCTTGATAACGCGACAGGTCCGAAGCATCATCCACATCAGGAACAATGCGCCATTCAAAGCGTGCCTCACCC
>CAYJON010000147.1:0-5078 GCA_964371795.1 uncultured Akkermansia sp.
AATGAAGAAGAGATTGTTTGCTTTGTTTCTAGCCTGCTGCGCAAGTCTGACATCTTGCCGTTTTCCTCTTGATGAGGACTACTGTGCTATGCAGTTGCTTATCGGTCGCGATGTTAATGCGTTTTATCAGGCGATGGGACCACCGACTGAGCAAAGCGGTACAGCAGAAAATGGGAATTTTAGATGGTTTGAAGATTATACCATGGATACCTACAGCGTTATAGATACTAGGGTTACATTTGAGAAAAATCGCGCTGTACTCTTGACTTTCAAGGGGGATGATTATGATGTCGTGAAGGAGTCGTGGATTGATGCGAATTATCCCTTTATGAGGCTGAATAAGGCTTGCCATGATAATGATCTAGATGAGGTGATGTTCCTTCTTGCTCAGTATAAGGTGTTGAGAGAACGCAGTGTTATTATACAAGCAGCAGCGCAGGCGGCGCGTTATTCGTCCCATGAGACTCGTGATTACCTTATTTCTAAATACCAACTTGATATTCATGAGCCTATTATCTCGTGGATTGATAATGAGCCATACTACATACGCATTGTGCTGGTGGAGACGACGCTTGCGAAGCTGATGAGGCTGGCGGAGCTGTGAAATGGTTGACGCCTGTCCTCACGCTCCGCGTCAGCGACGGTAGGGAAGTGTCGCGCTTCGCGCTAGCGCGCTTCGGTTTTTCCTTGGGCTCTGCCCAAACCCGGCAGGGCGCCGCCCTGCACCCGCCCAAGGCAATGATTGCCTTGGGAATCCACGCGAACGCTATCGCGCAGGGAGGGAGTTAGCAAGTTTTGCCGAACTCTGTCTTGCTGCCTTCGGTTGCTAGTCGTATGAGTCCGCCTTCCTTGCCGCTGCCCGGTCCCATCTCCAGATGGTAGTCTGCTGTGGCTAGTATGCTCTGGTTGTGCTCTATGCACAGGATGCTATGCCCCGCGTCTCGTAGGTGAAAGAGGGCACGCAGTAGTAGTTCTATCTCTGCAAAATGCAGTCCCGTGCTGGGCTCATCCAAGATGAAGAGGTATTTTTCCTCTGCCGCGCCTCGCCGTAGATTGAGTTTTCCCTTGGATTGGGCGCGTGCAAGGTGGCTAGCTAGTTTGATTCTCTGTGCCTCGCCCCCCGATAGGGTGCTAGCAGCTCTGTCAAGGGCGAGGTAGCCTAGTCCCAAGTCGCGCATGGCTTGTAGTATGCTTGCCGCAGCTGGTAGTGCAGCAAAGAGTTCTGCGGCTTCATCTACGCTGAGGGCTAGTATTTGGGCGATGGAGCGTCCGCGCCATGTGACTTCTAGTGTTTCTCGGTTAAAGCGTGCCCCTTGACAGGCGTCACAGGGGCTATGCAGGTCGGCTAGGAAGCTCATGTCTATGTCGAGTACGCCTGTGCCTGCACAGCGTTCGCAGCGTCCTCCGCGTGTGTTGAGGGAGAAGCGTCCTGCCTTGTACCCACGTTGCTTGGAGAGGGGGAGGGAGGCAAAGAGGGGGCGCAGGATGTCGAGTAGTCCTGTTGCGCTAGCGGGCATGGAGTTTTTTCCCTTGGCTCCGCTCAGTGGGCTTTGGTCGATGACGATGGCGCGGGATAGTAGTCCGCGTAGGGGGTGGGTGCTTTCTAATTGTTCACTTTGGATGGCGGGCAGCAGGCATTCATGGATGAGGGTACTTTTTCCACTGCCGCTGCGTCCCGACAGGCAGGTGAAGGCGCGTAGGGGGAAGCGTAGGTCAATGTGGCGCAGGTTGCGGGCATGGGCATCACGCAGTGTGACCCATGGGAGGCTGTCTAGCTCTAGGGGGTCTTGTTCTGTGTGGGGGAGGGCAAAGCTGCGTTCCCCGCTCAACCACTGTCCTGTGGGGGAGTGGGGGTTGGCACAGATTTCCTCATAGCTGCCCATGGCGATGATTTCTCCTCCCGCAGGGCCGCTGCCCGGTCCCATTTCGATGAGGTGATCGCAGGCGGCAAGGACTTGTGGGTCATGTTCTACGAGGAGGATGGTGTTGCCCTTGTCTCGTAGTTGTTGCAGGGCGTGGATGAGTTTTGCTGTCTCATGGGGGTGCAGTCCTATGGTGGGCTCATCAAGGATGTAGAGCACGCCAGAGAGTCCACCACCTATTTGCCCTGCAAGGCGGGCACGCTGCAATTCTCCTCCCGAGAGGGTGTTGGTGGCGCGGTTGAGGCTCAGGTAGCCCAAGCCCAATTCTGCAAGGCAGTTGAGGCGTTTTTCTAAGTCGCCACTGGCCTGTGATAGGGCGTTGCGGTAGTTGTCAGGCATGCCCATGTGGGGCAGGAGGCTGAGGAGCTCTTCTACGCTGAGGGCGCAGAGTTCTCCTAGGCTGTATTCCTTGTCAGCAAAGAGCAGGGTGACGCTCAACGCGCTGCGGTTGAGGCGCATGCCATGGCAGCTGGGGCAGATGATTGGTTTTTCCTCTGTGTTGATGACTCCCAGTCCACGACAGTGTTCGCATGCTCCCTGTGAGGAGTAGTGTGAGAAGCTATTGGGGCTGAGGTCGGGCAGGGTGTAGCCTGTGGCGTCGTTGCGATAGCGTGTGTAAAAGCTGCGGGTGTGGGCTTGCTCTGCGTGGGGTTCTTGGATGAGGGCGCAGAGTTCATCGGGGTTGACGCGCAGGGCAACTTGGACAGAGTCGGCGATGCGCGACTGCGCGCCTTCTTTGCACATGATGCGGTCGATGACGAGCTGGCAGGATTGTCCAGCTTTTGGGGGCTGGGTGTGGAGGTCTTCGAGGTCGCGCATCTCTCCTTCAACGAGGACGCGTAGGTAGCCCAGTTTTTGGTATTCTAGGATGTCAGAGGCGCGGCTTTCCTCCCACTGGGCAAAGTCCGCTGCCAAGGGCGCTAAGAGAGTGAGGCGGGTGCGCTCTGGTAGCTGGGCAAGCTGCTGGGATATCTCACCGGGGCTGAGCTTGGTGAGGGCTTCGCCCGTGTCAGGGTCATGGGGAGTGCCTATGGCAGCGTAGATGATGCGGAGGTAGTCTAGGGTCTCGGTGAGGCTGCCTAGCACGCTGCGGCTCTGACCTGTAGGGATTTTTTGTTCCAAGCAGAGGGCGGGTGGCAAGCCATCTATGGCATCGACGCGGGGCTTGTCAGGGCGTGCTAGGAGGCGGCGTGCGGTGGCAGAGAGGCAGTCGAGGAAGCGACGGCGCGATTCCGCAAAGAGGGTATCATAGGCAAGGGTACTTTTACCACTGCCACTGGGACCAACTAGCGCGCTCATCTTGCCATGAGGGAGACTCAGACTGATGTTTTTGAGCGTGTTTTGTGATGCTCCTCTGATGCTGATATTCATCATGATGCCTTCGTTTGTTCCCAGCGTCCTACATGGTTGCCCTTGGGGGCTATACTGAGCACAGGACTGCGGCAATTGCCCTGTAGGTTGCCACCTGCTGCAATGCGTAGACTGTGCTTGGCGTGGACATAGCCCTCTAGACTGCCATGGATGATGACCTCATCGGCATGAATGGCAGCATGGGCATGGAGTCTGCCCGTGCTGGTGATGATGAGTTTTCCTGCGCGCAGCGGTTGTGTCAGTGTGGGAGAACCAGAGATGACAAGCTCCCCGCGGCAATTGATGAGTCCATCTATATTTCCTTTGATTACTAGCTTGTTGCATTGGAGGCGCAAGTTAGAAAGGCGGCAATCAGAGCTGATGGTGATTTTCCCCTGAGTATTGATATGACTACGGCGCGAGGTAGGCTTGACCGTGATATCCACAAGCTGCATATGGCTTCGGCAGTGTGGACAGAGAGCAGAAAGCGCGCGCATGGGGACATCGCAGGACTGCTCACACTCATAGCAAGTCACACTGCGCTTTTCTGGTTGATTGATACTACGCCAGTAGCGTGGGACAGTAACACGTGGCGACCAAGTCCCCCAGTCCTCTCTGGGCAGAATGCCAGAGGGCTCATTGACAAGCAATGGGGGCAGCAGGTCTTGCCAGTTTTTATCCATGTTACAAAAGCCAACAGCCCAAAAGGGCACCTTGCAAAATTAGTTTGCCGAAAAGCGGAGATGTCAAAAATGCTCATCACAGCATGCCTTTTGGCGCATTTTGGCGATAATTTGTAGCTTTTTGGGCTTACATAGCTCGCTATGCGCACCCAAACGCCACAAATTTTCATCCAAACTGCTGCCAAAATGCAAAGCTGCTAATTTTGCAAGCAGCCCAAAACCATTAGATTTTGGGCTGCTTGACGAGAAAATTTCCGTATTAGGAGAGCAGATCACCCATCTCGGGCTTAGCATCTGCTGCGGCAGGCTTGGTGGGCTTGCCCTTGCTGGCCTTGGCTGGGGTGTTCATATTTTGGAACTTGCCACTGGGGACACCAACAGTGGAGCGACCGATGAAGATAGCGCCATCATTAACAATGAGACGAGCCGCGGTGATATCACCGATGAGCTCGGAATCCTTTGCCAGTTCAACAAGATCCTCTACAAGAACATTACCAGATACCTTGCCATGGATGATAGCACTCTTGGTTCTGATAGCGGTCTTATTCTTTTCTTGGGCAACGATAGTCGCATTATTGCCAACAGTGAGAATACCATCAGAGGTGATTTCGCCCTCGACACTACCGTCTACAAGAAGCTCATCGCTGAAGCGAAGAATACCCACAACACTCACATCGGAGTTAAGCACATTGCGAGCAGAAATCGTGCCTAGTGAGCCAACAGTGTTAAGAGGAGCATCGCTAACGGGAGTTGTCGTACCGAAAGGGGATGCCTCTTCAAAGGAGGAGGGCGCGCCAAAGGGGGAGGCATCATCGGACCAGTCGGTCACGGGAGCATCGCCGTTGTTCGTGTTATCGTCTGATTTTGTTTTGCCGAAAGGTGAGTTTTTAAACATGTGATTTTAAGTGCGTTGTGTTTATTTTGTTTGCTGTATTATGGAGCAATACGTCTTTCGACATTATAGCGAAAGGAAAAGGCCTTGTCCATCTGAAAATGCGCGGGAGGGAAAGAAAAATGTGAGGGAGGGGGCGAAGAGTTTTGGTGGATTTGGTAAAAGGGTCTTCCTGCGCTTTGCGTTCAATGGATTCCCAAGGATGCCATCCTTGGGCAGGGTCAAGGGACA
>CAYJON010000148.1:0-5026 GCA_964371795.1 uncultured Akkermansia sp.
TTTGTCCAGTACTGTTCCGCGCCTAGATCTGGCTCAAATCCAGTGCCTGTGGCTAAAAAATACACCAACATCCAACGCGCTGGCTCATAGCCCAAGCCCGCGGCATCTGCCATCAGCTGCGCGGCGTAAAGATCATCCTGCTCCCCTCCCCTTCCCAGATAATAGCACATTGCCAGCTCATAGACGGCAGCGGGGTAGCCCTGTGCTGCGGCGCGCTCATAAAGCCTTCTGGTCACTCGATCCAACTGCGGCGCATTGGGGGATTCTCGCCTTGCGGCCTCAGCTAACTCATAAAGGGAGCTGGCGCGCTCTGCTAACATGACCGCGGCCAAGTCATCGCGTCTCGCCTTCGCCTCGTTGGCTTCTACATACTTTCCTTCTCGGTAATATTGCGCTCTGAGGCTCAATGCCAAGGAATGACCCATCTGCGCAGCGGCTTCAATGTAGCCTAGAGCCTTCTCTCCCGATACCTCCCGCCCCAGTCCGCGTAGGTGATGGATGCCCAGCATGAGCTGCCCTTCACTATCCCCTGCCTGTGCGGCAAGCTCAAAAAAGTAGTAGCTCTGCTCAAAGTTCTGCCCTATACCCCTCTTGCCTGTGAGGTAATGAGAGCCCAAGAGCAGCTGTGATTCCACATCGCCTCGCTCTGCCGCTAACTCCAGCCACTGGACGGCAGCGGCTGGGTTGAGGGGGATTTTCTGCCCATAGAGGTAGAGGTAGCCGAGCATGGCTTGGGCTTTGCGCTCTCCTGCCTGTGCGGCTAGGTTGTAGTAGTGCAGCATCTTGCCCTCATCATAATGATCCGGCTGCCCAAAATGCTCTGCAAGCTGCATGATGGCAGGTAGATCACCTGCCTCAGCAGCTTGCACTAGAGACTCATCCTGTGAGTAAGCAAAAGCTGCTACAAGACAGAGAGCGCAAAGGATATGGCAGGGCTTCATGTGATGTAGCAGCTATGCTATTTCTTGATTATTTCTTGAGACCCTGCTCTTTCAATAGAGCATCGGGTTGTGGATCACGTCCCATGAAGTCGCGGAACTGCTGGGACTCATCGCGGCTGCCGCCCTTGCTCATGATGCTTTCTCTGAGGTCAGCACCTGTCTTGGCGTTGAGCATGCCTTCCTTTTGGAAGCGGGAGTAAGCATCAGCACAGAGAACCTCTGCCCACTTGTAGGAATAGTAACCTGCACCATAGCCACCTGACATGATGTGGGGGAATTGGCGCACCATGGCATAATTGGGCTGCGTGAGAGGCACACCCAAGGGGGAGACGATGGCAGCAGAGGCCTCTTCGATGGTCTTGCCCTTGAACTTTTCGTCATAGTTGCTGTAGATTTCCAAGTCCAACTTCGCGAGGGACAGCTGGCGCATGTTACCGTCAGCTGGCATGAAGTGGCGGGAAGCAAGGTATTTTTCTATCATTTCCTTGGGCATGGGTTCACCTGTCTTGTAGTGACCAGAAAGGAGGGGGATGGTGTTGGCATCGGCTAACCAGAACTCCATGAGCTGGCTGGGCATCTCCACAAAGTCGCGCACAACAGCTGTACCAGACTGGCTGCGCAGCTCTGTATCACTGAGCATGTTGTGCAGCAGGTGACCAAACTCATGCAGCAGGACAGTGACCTCATACTCACTCATCAGGGCTGGGTCATCGCCACTAGGGGGGGTGAAGTTGCAGACAACAGCAGCAATGTGAGGGGTATGTGGATTTCCTCCGATCGCGGGCTCACCAGGACGCATACCCATGCACCATCCGCCAGATCTCTTGCTTTCTCGGGGGTACAGATCGAGGTAGAAGGAACCCAGATGAGCACCTGTCTTTTTGTCATGCACCTCATAGAGACGGACATCGGGATGCCAGACTTCTTGCGTGCCAGCGGTCAGAGCCTTGTCCTCCATGGCAGGGCAAGCGGTGGGCAGTTCCTTAATGTCGATGTTGAAAAGCTTTTCAAAAACATCAAAGCTACCTGCAATCACTTTGTCCGCGGGGAAGTAGGGGCGCATGGTCTCGCTATCAAAGTTGTATTTCTTCTGCTTTAACTGGTTGCGGTAGTAGCGCACGTTCCATGGCTCTACAGCTGTGACCTTTTCTCCGCGTTCTTCGGAGATGAAAGCGAGGAAGTCCGCAATCTCTTTTTCCCAATAGGGCTTGACTGCTACAACAAAGTCATCCACAAACTTCATGGCGACATCGCCAGTCTTGACCATGCGGGTGGCAGTTGCCATGTCGGCGTAATTTTCAAAGCCAAGGATTTCTGACATTTCTTGGCGCAGGGTGACCAGCTTTTCAATGAGAGGGGCATTATCATAGGGCGCATCGCGACCAACAGTACCTATGCCTTCCCAGATGAGGCGACGTGTTGCATCAACATCACAGAGATCAAGCACAGCGGTGGAACAGGCATCATCCAGACCGAGAAGCCATTGGGGATTTTCCTTGGTACCATGTCCCTTTTCCAAGGCCATAGCGGCGCGGGATTGCAACCAGCTATCACTCATGCCAGCCAATTGGCTCTTGTCGGTGATGACTTTTTCCCATGCGTTGGTGGCATCTAGCATGTTCTTGGTATACTCCAAGGAAACCTTGCTCAGCTCTGTCTGTATGGCCTTGATGCGTTCTTTTTTGTCAGCTGGCAGGTCGGCACCGCTCAGCTTGAAGCCACGCACAGTGTCTTCAATGTAAAGTTTTTTGCTATCGGAAAGCTGGGCAACCCATGGCTGGGCAGCAGCTAGCTTTACAGCTGTCCAAAGCTCTGCATTAGCAATAGTCCAGCTGCTGAGCTCTGTTGTAATAACCCCCATGTCCTCTACAGCCTTGCGCACCAGCTCATTATCTGTAACAGAGCTGAGGTGGTAGATACCGCGTGCGATGGTGTCGATGGAGTTGCCGCAGCTTTCTAATACGCCAAAGGTATTGTCAAAGGTCATTTCCTCTGGCTTCAGCTTGGTGACAGCGGTGATAGCTTCCTTATTTTTTTCAATCTCCAGCTTCAGTTGCTCGATGGAGCGTACCATGTCAACCTGACTCCAACGTGGGTAAGCATCAAAGAATGTACCCACCCCCTCAACTTGGGAAGCATGTGGGGCGGAAGAATTATTTTGATTGGCAGATAAGGGCGCAGAAAGAAAACAACTAGCGGCAATGGCTAGCAGGACAGTGGATTTATAAATCATGCCTATGACTCTAACATTAATAGCCAAGCTGTCAAGAACAAAGTCGGTCAGTTGATGATAACTGCGATTAAAACTCCAGACCTTGCCTTCTACCCATTTTCCATCCACGTAGCTATCAAATGGAAAAGTGGTTTTTGTTGCGCTTTGTTGAACTTTGAAAAAGCACCTTGAGAATGTACCTAAAATAGGATACATGCTCCCTTTGTGGCACACAGCCGCGTTGCTGGAAAAATAGCAGTGAATAAGTCATGTAGCTTTTGTTCACGCTATCGCGTCAGCGGCGGCAGATAAGTGTCGCGCTTCGCGCGATTCCAAATAGGGGCGACAGTGTTGCTGGGCAGGCTCACCATGCAGCATATTCACTGCGGGCATGTTTTCTTTTAAGGTACTGTCGCCGCCTCGCGCCAGCGCGCTCGGTTTCCCCCCGGGCTCTGCCCGGACCCGGCAGGGCTCTGCCCTGCACCCGCCCAAGGCCAGTGGCCTTGGGAATCCGTTGAACGCAAGGCGCAGGAAGGGGCTTTTATTTATCTTGTGGCTGCGCAAGATTGACAAATCCCTCCGTCTGCCCTATACTCCCTCACGCAATGAAAACGTACAATATCGCTGTTCTGCCAGGTGACGGTATAGGCCCCGAGGTCATGGATGAAGCTCTCAAGGTACTTCAAGCCGTTGAGAAAAAATTCGGTTTTTCCACCAAGACCACGACCTGCCCCGTAGGCGGTGATGCCATCGATCGCTGCGGTGTCGCCCTGCCTCAACACACCCTCGAGGCATGCGAGCAATCTGACGCGATTCTCTTTGGCTCCGTAGGTGGCCCCAAGTGGGATCACCTCCCCGCCGATGAACGCCCAGAACGCGGTGCGCTGCTGCCCCTGCGCAAACACTTTTCCCTTTATGCCAATCTGCGCCCCGGTATCTGCATGGCAGAGTTGGTCGCAGCCTCTCCTGTCAAGAATGAGCTCATCAAGGGCGGTTTCGATATTCTCTGCGTCCGCGAGCTAACGGGCGGTATGTACTTCGGTGAGCCGAAGTTCTACGGAGAACGCGATGGCGAGGTCATTGGTATTGATACTCTGGTCTACAAGAAGAGCGAGGTAGAACGCATTGGCCGCGTCGCGTTTGAGGCAGCCATGGGTCGAGATAAGCGTCTGTGCAGTGTGGATAAGGCTAATGTGCTTTCTTCTTCCATCATGTGGCGCGATACCATGGAGGAGCTGGCAAAGGATTATCCCGATGTAGAGCTAACCCATATGTACGTGGATAATGCTGCCATGCAATTGGTGCGCAATCCTCAGTACTTTGATGTGATGGTGACGGAAAATACCTTTGGCGATATTCTCTCTGATGAGATGGCTATCATCTGCGGTTCCTTGGGTATGCTGCCCAGTGCTTCGCTGAGTGATGGGAAGTGTGAGAAGAGCTTCTTTGGCATGTATGAGCCTTCTGGTGGCTCTGCCCCCGATATTGCAGGGCAAAATATTGCTAATCCCATTGCCCAGATTCTTTCGTTGAGTATGCTGCTGCGCTATTCTTGCCAAGAGGCAGAGGCCGCCGATGCTATTGATGCTGCTGTTCGCGGCGCGATTGCTGCTGGTTACCGCACGGCTGACCTTGCAACGGGTGCTGACTCTGAAAAGAGGGTGAGTACCAGTGAAATGGGTGATGCCATCATTGCTCAGCTCTGATTTTTTCTTGCAGCACACATGGCAGATGCCTTTGATATCAATCAGCTCAATGCTGCCCAGCGGCAGGCTGTTGTGACCCTAGATGGTCCTGTCCTCATCCTAGCGGGTGCAGGGACAGGAAAGACGCGTACGGTGACTTGCCGCATGGCGCATATGATATCTCAGGG
>CAYJON010000149.1:0-4880 GCA_964371795.1 uncultured Akkermansia sp.
CTTGGGCGGGTCAAGGGCAGAGCCCTTGCAGGTGCAGGACAGAGTCCTGCTGGGTGTGGGCAAAGCCCGCAGGAAGAACCGAAGCGCGCAAGAGCGCGAGGTGGCGACAGTCCCTTAAAAGAAAACATGCCCGCCTTGAATATATTGCATGGTGAGCCTGCCCAGTAACACTGTCGCCCCCATGGAATCGCGCGAAGCGCGACACTTCTCAGCCGTCGCCAACGCGATAGCGTATGGTTAGCCTTATCTTCACGCGTAGCGTTCGCCACCACATTAAAGAGTCACGCTATCGCGCGAGGGATTAGGGGACGTCAGTCAGGATGCTGTTACCTTGCAGGGTGTTCCTCTCGCGCGTGAGAAATTTTCTTTAACCTGACTGACGGCCTCGCACTGCGCGCTTCGGTTTTCCCTTGGGCTCCGTTGAACGCAAGCGCAGGCAAAGGCAATAATAAAATCCGCACACTCCTCCCGATTTTAGGGCATTCTGGAACAAAATACGCATTTTTTCTAAAAAAGTCTTGCCTGTACACACTTTACATTGTATCCTTGCCCCGCGCGAGTTTATAAAAACCCGATCGTCGGTCCTCGATTTCACTCCCGAAGCTAAGCTCGCATCGCTGGGAAACCCGATCACCCCAAAAAAATACCATGTCAGAAGATACACAAGAAAAGGAAGTTATCCAACTCGCCCACTTCGAAATCCCTAATAAGCTTCAGCGCATCGAAGACCCCAATGACCCTAACCACGTCACCTTCATCGCAGAACCAATCGAAACAGGCTTCGGTCACACACTCGGCAACTCACTCCGCCGTGTTCTTCTCAGCTCCCTCGAAGGTGCTGCTATCACTAGCGTTCGTATCGCTGGTGCTCAACACGAATTCTCCTCCCTCCCTGGTGTTGTAGAAGACGTTACTGAAATCATTCTTAACCTCAAGAAGGTGAAGTTCTCCCACAATGGCAAAGAACCCCGCACCCTCTCCCTGCATGTCACAAAGCAAGGTGTTGTCACCGCTGGTGATATTAAAGAGGATACGATGTACTCCGTTGTTAACAAGGATCAAGTCATCTGCCACCTCGATCAGGATACTATCCTTGATTGCGACTTTGAAGTCAATGTTGGTCGCGGTTTCTACACTGCCGATGATAACAATACGAAGGATAGACCCATCGGTGTGATCCCCATTGATTCTATTTTCTCCCCTGTTACCCGCGTTAAGTATGATGTGGATAACGCACGTGTAGGTCAAATGACAGAGTTTGACAAGCTGAGCCTCGATATCTGGACAGATGGTCGCGTCAGCCCCAATGTCGCTATGCTCGAAGCTGCTAGCATCATGCGCCACCACCTCGATGTCTTCGTAGAAGATGATAATCATAGCATCAGCTTCGACAAGGCCTCCAGCGGTGAGCAAGACGCTAATACAGCCCAGCTGCGCAAGCTTCTTAACATGAGCGTCAATGAGATTGAACTCTCTGTACGTGCTGCTAACTGCCTCAATAACGCAAATATCACGACTGTTGGTCAACTTGCCATGAAGTCCGAAGCAGAGATGCTCAAGTACCGCAACTTCGGTAAGAAGTCCCTCAACGAAATCAAGGACAAACTCGTTCAACACGGTCTTTCCCTCGGTATGCAGTTTGATGCAAAGCTGCTTAGTGCCCCTGCACCCAGCGCAAAACTTCGCACAGAATCCGACGAGGTACGTTCCTCTGACCTTCAAGCCCTCATCTCTCATAACATCGATAGCTTCGATGATGACGATGAATAAATATCACCTTATCAATCACTAACAATAAAATATTAAATCATGAGACACGGAGTTAAAAAGCCTAAGCTTCAACGCAAGGCCTCACATCGTAAGGCTCTTCTTGCCAACCAAGCATGCAGCCTTATCTTCCACGGACGTATCACCACTACCCTTGCAAAGGCAAAGGCACTGCGTCCCTATATCGAAAAACTCATCACACTTGGTAAGAATGGCACCCTGCACTCCCGTCGTCAGGCTCTTGCTACTCTTCCCCAGCCCAAGGCAGTTGTAAAGCTCTTTGGTGAGATCGCAGAAGCAACAGCAGAACGTCAAGGTGGTTACACCCGCATCGTAAAGCTTGGCCAGCGCAAGACTGACGCTGCACCCATGGCTTTGATCGAAATCATCGACCTTCCCCAGCTCACACGCCCCGTAGCACCTACCGCCACAGCTGGCACAGGTAACACTGCTACAACAGCAGCTCCCGCTGCCGCAGCTGTAGAAGCTGAAGAGGCACCTGCCGCTGAAGAAGCAAAGAAAGAAGAGCAATAATAGCATCTCTCTCAATTATTCTATCAACAAGCCTAGCTCTCAATTACGGAGCTAGGCTTGTTGCTACATGCCATTTTCATTGACAAAAAATGCCTCTGGCATATAATACAGCGCATGAATCAACGCGTACATACCTACGAAGGAGGCTCTGCCATGTGCAATGGACATGTCTTGCAGACAGACGCGGGGCTCATTGCTATTGATGCGCCCGCAGGATTTGCTAGCTGGTTAGCATCACGCTTTCCCGATAAAGCCGTTACCCACCTCCTCATCACGCACATGCATTTTGACCACATAGAGGACGCAGCCCTGCTCCAGTCAAAGCATCAGTGCACCATTCACGCGCATAGCAAGTATGAAAACAACCTCACCCTCCTCGACATGGCCAATCAGGCATGGGGGATGAACTTGCGCTTAACAAGCTTTGAAGTTGACGACGTACTAGGCAGCAAGGAAGGGCAACTCGATTTAGGCAATTTCCAGCCCAAGTACATCCCCGTCCCAGGGCACTCCTCTGATAGCATGTGCTATTATTTTGAAGAACTCTCCTTGCTTTTCAGCGGAGATGTTCTCTTTGCAGGCTCTATTGGTCGCACTGATTTCCCCGGTGGTTCTCTACCCCTCTTGCTCAAAGGCATTGAGCAGTCCTTACTCGTGCTGCCACCCCACACAATCGTCTACGCAGGTCACGGCCCCAGTAGCAGCATAGGAGAGGAACGCCTCTCCAACCCCTATTTGACCTAATTTTCCCATTCACCCCCATACACAAGAACAACAATCATGACATTTGCCGAGCTCGGACTCGCCGAGCCTATCGTAAAAGCCGTAGAAGATTGCGGCTATGTGACCCCTACGCCCATTCAGCAAGAGGCCATCCCACACATCCTCGCAGGACGTGACATCATCGGAGCCTCCCAGACAGGCACCGGAAAATCCGCTGCCTTCGCCCTCCCCCTGCTTTCGAAAATTGAAGCACTGGGCAAGCCCCAAATCCTCGTCCTCGAACCCACACGAGAACTCGCCGACCAACTAGCAGAATCCTTTGCCAAGTACGCCGCCCACACAAACCTCAAAATCAGCGTCCTCTATGGAGGCATAGGCTACGGCAAACAGATGGAAGAACTCCAAGCAGGTGCAGACATCATCGTCGCCACACCAGGGCGACTCATCGACCACTTCTACCGTGGCACCATGAGCTTCAAACACATCAAAGCCCTCGTCCTCGATGAAGTTGACCGCATGACAGACATGGGCTTCCTACCCATCGTCCGAAAAATCGTCAACCTCTGCCCATGGGAAGGCCGCCAGACACTCTTCTTCTCCGCCACCATGCCCCAAATCCTCAAAGGATTTGCCAAGTGGTGCCTCACCGATGAGCTAGAAGTCACCATCGCCCGCAGCGAAGTAGCCGCCACCATCTCCCACGCCTTCTACCCAGTAGGCATGGACCAGCGTGATGAACTACTCATCGCCCTCATCAAGTCACTGGACTTCACCAACCTCATGCTCTTCACCCGCACACGCAAAGAAGCCGACACCGTCGCCTACCTCCTGCAAAACTCCGGCTGGTCAAAAGAAGTCGCCGTCATGCACTCCGACATCTCCCAGAAAGACAGAACAGCAGCTTTGCGAGGCTTTAAAGAAGACAAATACCGCATCCTCGTCGCAACAGACGTAGCCGCACGCGGCATCGACATCAACGACGTCTCCCACGTCATCAACTACCGCGTCCCAGAAAATGCCGAAGACTACGTCCACCGCATTGGTCGCACAGGACGAGCAGAAGCCACAGGGGAAGCCTACACCCTACTTACCGCAGAGGAAATCGACTTTGCCAAGAGCATAGAAGGCTTCATCAGCCAGAAAATAGAGCGCAAGAAACTCGACAACTTCGACTACGCCTACACCGCCCTCTTGGACGACAAGCCCGTGCGCCCCCTGCGCAAGGCACGACCAGCGGCACGTCGTAGACGCTAAAGAGCCCTAGCATGCGCGTCCTGAGCATAGACCCAGCCATACGCCACACAGGCTACGCCATCTTGGAAGGCAACTACCAAGAAGCACACGCGCTGGACTATGGGACACTGCATCTAGCTGCAAAGCTACGGCAGAGCGAATGCCTCGCGAGCATCTACGAAAAGGTAGACAGCCTCATCAGGCAATGGCAGCCTGATGAGATAGCCATTGAAGCCATCATCCACGTACAATCCCTGCGCACCGCCATCATCATGGGCTCTGCGCGGGGAGTTGTTTTGGCAGCGGCAGCGGCGCACCAAAAACCCATCATGGAGTACCCACCTAGCTCTGTAAAACTCGCCAGTGTTGGGAAGGGAGCGGCGCAAAAGCAGCAGGTAGCCTTCATGATGCGTGCCATGCTCGGACTGACAGAGACACCGGAATCGGATGCGGCGGATGCCTTGGCGATAGGTTACGCGCATCTTGTGGCGAATGACCCGCTACGGGCGCAGATGTTTAGCAAGAAGAAGCACGTATAGACCTAACGGTCGCCCTGCGCTTGCGTTCAAGGAGATTCCCAAGAACTCAGTTCTTGGGCGGGTGCAGGGCTTTCCTCATCACCT
>CAYJON010000150.1:0-4861 GCA_964371795.1 uncultured Akkermansia sp.
TCAGGGTGAATCCTATGTAGTAGCCTATGCGCCAGTCGTTGCCTATGCCCATGCTTAGCGAGTAGCTGTAGAAGAAGCTAAGCACGCGGGGGAGGACGAGGAAGTAGGCAAAGGCGCATCCTCCCAAGAAGAGGCCAAAGCCCCATGCGACGCTTTTGTAGAGCAGTCGCTTTTCATGTCCGTGCAGGCCAGGGACGATGAATTGGAGCAGGAAGTACATCAGCAGGGGGAAGGAAAGAATAATCCCACCAAAGAATGCCAGTGAGATGGAGAGCATGAAGGTCTCCGCTGGGTGGAAGGAACCCATGAGCTGCAGTGCCTCGCCAGATTTTTCGTCGCGTAGCTTTGCGCCTTCTTCATGCAGGGTGATGGCTAGCTCTTGACGCTCTGTGTCGTCGGCGAAGCTTTCGCGTATGAAGTCTTCTTGCTTTCCGGAGGGGAGTAATTCACTGGCTTTGAGGACGGGGACGAGGTCGATGAGTCGCAGAATCTCTGGGCTGTACTCTTTTAGCAGCTGCGTGCGTGCGCCTTCGGGTAGGTCAGGGAGGACGGTGGCTAGGCTTTTTGCTGTCACCCAGTCATCCACATCCACGGCGGAGGGGAGGTGCTCGCTTTCATGGCTTTGCCATACCTTGTCCACAGGGCCGCGTAGTAGCTGCATCAGCTGCGGTGCAAAGCTAAAGCAGAGCAGCATAGAGACTATCAGTGTGATAGCCATCTTGATGATGGTGCGTCGCAAATCCTCCAAGTGATCCAAAAAAGACATTTCGCCCTCGTCTTGAGTCTCTATTTGAGCTTTTTCTCGGAGGCGAAATATGGATTTGAGGAAGAACACGGGTCAATAATAGCAGATGGAGAGAGAAAAGGAAACTGCAATTTCTCGTTATTTTTAGAGCAAGAGGGCAATGATGCACATCCCCGCCATCACGCCGTAGATGGACGCATGGTGGTAGCCCCAGCGTTGTGCCATGGGCAGTAGTTCATCCAGCGAGATATAGACCATGATGCCCGCAACCGCCGCAAAGAGTCCCGCGATGAGCATGGGGCTGAGGAAGGGCATGAGGATGAGCATGGCGACCAATGCGCCAAGTGGCTCTGCTAGACCCGATAGGGTCGCCCAGCCAAAGGACTTCCACTTGCTATGGGTGGCACAGTAGAGGGGGATGGCGACGGCTATGCCTTCTGGTATGTTGTGGATGGCAACCGCCAAGGCGACGGAGTAGGCGACCTCCGCTCCCTCTAAGGCTGAGACAACGGTGGCAATGCCTTCGGGGAAGTTATGGATGGCGATTGCCGCGGCAAAGAAGTAGGCAGAGCGTTGCATGCCTTGAGCATGGGCTGGTGCTTTTTCCCAAGCCGATAGCTCTTGTATCTCATGCGGGTTTTCCTCACTGGGAATGAGGCGGTCAATAAGGGCAATGATCACCATGCCTCCAAAAAATGACATGACGACTAGGTGTTGGGAATCGGGGCCTGCTGTCTCCATAGCAGAAGGGATGAACTCCATAAAGGAGATGTATATCATCATGCCAGCACTCGCACCTAGTGCAAAAGTGAGAACGCGGTAGGAGAGCTTTTTCATGAAAAAAGCCACCGCTGCACCCAGCCCCGTTGCCATCCCAGCCACCGCCGAGAGCAAGAGGCCCAGTAGCATTTGCTCACTATATTGTCCGAACATCTGCGGCTATATTACACTATATAGCCATTTGGGTCAAGGATGCCGTGTCGCCTAATCTGTCATCTAACTAATCGGATGTATTAGCGCAGAATCGTTCCAGACAGTGTCTGGCTACTTGCTCTGCGATGCTATCGGGTGTGCCGCTGCCATCGATGACCTGCCACCAGGGCATATTGAGATTTTTGTAGATGGCGGCAACGCGGGCTTGAAAGCCGCCTTCTTCAAATGCATCGGGGGTGAGGCCGCGTGCAGCGATGCGACGGCGCGCTTCCTCGAGACTGAGGTTGATGTAGAAGGCTATGTCGGGCACGGGGGCAAAGGCCTCGTTGAGTTGTTGTATTTGCGCAACATCGGCTCCGCTAGCACCCTGATAGGCCATCATGGAGGGGTAGTAGCGGTCAAGCAGTACCCAGCTTCCTGATTGGAGGGCAGGGGTGATGAGCTCTTCTACATGTTGCTGGCGGTCGCGCAGTAGGCAGGCTATTTCCTCATCCATGGGGAGCCTTGTTCCACTGCGGGCGGCCTCTCGGACGCGGTGTCCCCATACGCCCTGTGTGGGTTCAAAGCTGCATAGCACCTGCTTTCCCTCTGCCTTCAGTCGGGCGGAGAGAAGCTGAATCTGCGTGGATTTTCCCGTGCCGTCTATGCCTTCAAAGACGATAAGACGACCGCGTGATTGGGGGAGAGGCTTCATAGCTGACGGGCATGATAGTACTACATTTTTTGTGCATTGGCGATGATAATTAGGCCAACAGCGCGTCTTAGGCCAAATTTTATCCTTGCTGTGTCCCTGTGATAGGGTATAATAGCCCCAGCTTAATCGACTTTATGATGAATAAACGCCAGAAGCTGGTCCTGTATTTGAAATCCTTACGCAGAAGTATCAGAGAGCGCACGATGTTATATGTTTTTATCATCGGAGCGGTGGCTTTGAGTTGGTATTTCATCAAGATGCCCGATAAGGGGATCATAGATGAGGCGGCGGCGCAAAAGCGTACTGAATCGCAGAAAAAGAGTGAATACAAGGAGTTTGAACCCGAGTACAAGCGATTTGTCCAAAAGCACAAGGATGCTCAGGAGGAAGAGATTGGTCAGGCGATGAAGAAGTCTGAAGAGAAGAGAGCCACCCAAGCGGCAGATGCTGCAAGGTCTGCTAGCTAGTCTTTCTTCTTCCACTTTTGGCGTAGTAGGGCGCGGTATTCCCACGGTGGCAGACAGTTCTGCGCAAATATACCTATCTTGACGCTTTGTGCTTTTTGAGTTGCTTCTGCGTAGAGTTTGCTCTTGTCGTACTGACGGTAATGCCACGCCATGCCGCAGCGTAGCATCTCTGCATTGATGTGCAGCTTGCCACAATAGACCTCTCCTAGATGTCTTTTGTAGCGGTCTTTGCCATGACAGTGTATGTAGAGTTCTCGATTCAGGACAAGCTTTCGCAGCGTGTCGCGGCTTTGCTTGCCGAATTGCTGTGCTAGCTCTGGCGCGTCAATGCCATGAAGGCGTACCTTGATGATACCCTTCTCAACGCTTTCCACAGTGAGACTGTCGCCATCATACACGCCTATGCAACGCCCTATAATCACCTCGCCCAAGCAAAGGGAGGAGAAGAACCAGAATAGTAAAAGGGGCAAGAGGCGGGGAAACATCACCCCCTATTGTGGCATGTGAATAATGCTAAAGCATTAAAAATTAGTTTGTCTTACAATAATAAATTTCTTAAGTAACTCTTGCGCTTCCTTGTCCAGCCAGTCTGTGGGGATTGTTTCGCCTTCTTGTAGCATGTGGCGCATGGCAGAGGAGGAGGCGGGATGGTGTCCGTCAAGGAAGATGGCGCGCACATTGTCTCGTGGCTGCGGGGCACGGTCTCTGTGGTAGACGATGAAGCAGAGCTGCTCGCAAAGATAATCATATCGCGCCCACTTGTGCAGTTGTTCCCACTGGTCAACGCCCATGAGCCAGAAGAGCTCTGCCTCGGGGTGCTGCTCTCGCACGCTCTCCACAACGCGCCATGACCAGCTGGGCGGTGGCAGTTGTAAATCAATCTCCGACACGCGTGCCCAAGGGATATCCCGCGTCACACAGCGGAGCAGGGCAAGGCGTTGCTCATCACTCAACAGACGGCTGACATGCTGCTTGAAGGGAGAGCAGGCGGCTGGCAGGAAGAGTAGCTCATCAAGCTGTGCCAGCTGCTGAGCCTCGCGAGCCAGTTGCAAATGCCCTGCATGTACAGGGTCAAAGCTGCCACCAAAGAGGCAGATTCTCGCTCGCCCTGTCACTGTCATTACAAACCAGTTGTATTCTTGTAGGGAAGGAATCCACCAATAGGCACCTTTACCCACTTGTTCTCAATGGGGAGTTTGCGGTAGGCATTGATGAATTTGGTGAGATCACCGTAGTTTTTGGCTGTCTTGGGTATGCCTTGTTGTCCGCAGTTGATATTGACATTGTAGTGCAGCTCTGCATGGAGGTGTGCTGGGTACATGCCGTTGTTGGTGCCAATAGTGCCTACTTGGTCACCGCGCTTGACCAGTTGACCTAGCTTGACATTAATTTCATCAAGATGGCTGTAGAGGGTCTGACAGCAGAGCACCTTGCCCGATTTGGGGTCACGGAAGGCGTGGCGTACGATGACGATCTTTCCCCAGCGACCCTTGGCATCAGCTGCATAGGTTACAATGCCATGGCCAATGGTGTAGACGGGATCACCTAGATCCGTATTGCCGCCACCTATGCCATTCCAATCTTCGCCGAGGTGGCGAGGGGTGCGCAGGCGTAGACCGCGTGCCTTGTAATAATTTTTGCCATCGGGCTTTCCGACTGGGTAGTCAAAACCGTCGCAGAGAGGGACGAGTGCCCATTTTCCATCTTCTGACTGCTTGGCCATCTGGGGAGAGTTAGCCTGCACTGCCAGCAGACCGAAGGCAAGCAGAACTATGGTAAATAACTGTGTAAAAGGGGAGCGGTAGTGGCGCATAGCTAGATTATACAGAATTTCGGATAGAAATCAAGCCCCTGTATGTCACAAGTACAGTCATAGATAATAGGCGACTTCTAAAATCACGCCTCGCGAGAAATTAGAAGTCCCCAATAGAACACGAAAAATGGGGTATGAAATCGTGTCTTTTTTGGCATTCTGACTTGATAGGGCGAGGTATAAGAGCTATAATGCTAGTAGATATGCCT
>CAYJON010000151.1:0-4814 GCA_964371795.1 uncultured Akkermansia sp.
GAAGCATCATCCACATCAGGAACAATGCGCCATTCAAAGCGTGCCTCACCCAGTTCCTTCATGGTGACTGTGAAGCTGGTCGTGATAGGTGTATTCCCCTGTAGAGTGATGCTCTGCACGGGTTCTTCTATATGGACGACATCATTCCCTATCAGCTGTAGCTTCCAAGAGACTGCTCCATCGCGTTGCCACTCCTGGGGTATACCAACGGGTTTCATGCTCACGGTGATGGGCATCTCCAGCGTATCGCCCTTGCAGGCACTGAGTGGTGCTGCGCCTTCAAGCATGATGACCTTATTCACATCATAGAAGCCGTAGCCTATGCCAAAGTTATCGGCACCATGGCTCGCCACAGCGATGACTCGGTAGCGCGTTAGCGCATCGGGGTTTGTCACCTCGGCCTTGAATCGGCCTTCTGCATCGGTCTTGATGTTTGCCAGCCAGAGAGGGCATGGGGTGAAGTTTTCCCGCAATGGCACCTGATATTCTCCACCACTAGCGGCACCCCGATGAGAAAGGCCGCCTCTAGCAGAGAGCCCACCACCCCCAAATCCTCCCCCAGATACAGCAATCTCACCGAAAAAAGGAGCACTTCCTGTATAGAGAGCAATATTACTCACCTGTCGTTGTTTCAACAGATTAGACAGAATCCAAGGATAGGATTCATAATGATTCATGCTATGAGGACGCCAGTAGTGAAAATCGCGCAATAGCGTAGGCATTTCAAAATTACCTAATACCTGTAGTGCCCCCTCATCCACAACATAGAGCAACAAAGAAGCGCCAGCAAGGGGTTTTCCCTGATAATCAAGCACCTGCCCGCCTATCTCGCAACTTTCCTGTGGCGCTATTGCCTCCTTTGGCAAGTCGAGCTTCACTTGAAGGGCTTTTTCAGCTGGTTCTATATAGATTTTCACCTCGGCTTCGAGGAGGCGGGGTGTTCCCGTATCTCTCTGATCACCTGGCTCAATCATTGTCGCCCTGACTTGGACCGTTGGGGCATCCTCTGGCAATAGTTCTAGCTCTATAATGGGATTTTCCGCACTGATGCTATGATGAACATGACGAATAACCCCCTCCCTTTCTACGGTGAGAATCACATCTCCCTCCACTGGAGAATCGAGGAGCAGCCTGACCTTGTCCCCTGACTGATAAATGTCCTTGTCTTGCTTCATCACAAGAGAGCGGGAGCTATTCTTTAGCTGCTTCTCCCCCTCACCCCAGACACGATGCTGTATAGCGGAGCTGAAGGCGCGCCCTTCCCCATCGATGCCTGAAAGCGTGATGATATAGATGCCTACCTTCTCACGCGGCATGTCAAAGCTGCCCCTCCCAGCCGCATCCAGCCCTATCTTATAGCTCTGTGTGCTCACCTCCTCCAAGGGGGCAGGATGCATCAAGTACATGACGCTATCCTTCCTATAAAGACTAGTTGAGCGATGCGTGATGCTCAATGTCAAATCAGATGGGACAGCGCAGGGCTTTCCTTCTGTGTCCACGGCTTGGAACTCCAGCTTCATGGGCTGGGAGGATGCGGCACTAAAGCGTTCTGGCTGCTTGATGCCAACGTAATAATCAGCTGGGTGAATGGTGAAGGTTTCCGATCTATCAATCAAGCTCTGCTGATTAGCACTGGTTACAATGCTAGTTAAGGTTAATCGTTCTTGCAGGGGGAATTTATTGCGTGGGCATTTGATGTCCACATTCAACTGACCAGAAGCATCCAGCTGGTGATTGAAGTCACGGCTGGCCTTAGACACCATTGAATTCATGTCATTGAAATAGAAGAACAAATAATCACTATCCTTTCCTCGGTGATCACCAAAGCGGTAATCACGCAGCCCAGTGGGATAGAAATTATAGCCACGTACATCAAGCAAGATTCGAACCTGTGCCTCAGCAAGAGGAGCACCACTCAATCGCTGTGCCTGAATTTTTACCTGCACTTGATTGTCATCATCAGAGAGCTTGTATTCTCCCTCTATCTCAAATTCATGACGCCTGTACTCTTCCACGGGTAAGTGGCTAAAGAAGATACGATTGTCGCGAAGGGCTTTACTGATTTCTTCCGCATTCTCGCTGTCGCGACTAAAGCTCTCTGTCACGCCCAAGGCCTGCATATCAGGGCTCTGGAACTTCTCATCCGTCTTGTTAATAACACGCATCACCAAACTATAATCCCTCGCAGCATTAGAATTATCAGGGATATCAACATCGTAGTTAAAGCTACCGTCCTCTTCTAACTCCACTTCAAAGGTCTTGAGATGCGTATCTGATTTCATGAGCTTCACTTCTATTGCCTCGACAAAATCCCGGGTAGGGATGGATAACTCATTATCATCCAGCTGACGGACATAGCCCTTCACATGCGCCTTGTCCCCTGGTCTATAAATGGGTCTATCGCGTATCACTTTAATCAAGAGTCGAGGATAAGGCGGCAGGGAATTCTCCGAAAAGATACTATCACTATTCTGTGTATGGAAGGGTTGTGTGCAGCTATCCTCGCCATCACTGATTTGGATATACTGGATGTCTTTCACCCTCTGGCCTAGTGCCGCCCCCAAGTCAATCAAACTACCCTTGGGGCTAATTTCCTGCTCGTAGAGTAGATTAGCAGCAGCATCATAGAGTGAGAGTCGAGGATTTTGCAGCTTCTCCGCTGATGAAAGGCGATGACCGTAAACAAAGAGACTATCCTCCGTCCCACCTGTTTTCCAGAAAAGACCTAAATCACTAAGCTGCACCAGACCTTGAATCGCGGACATACCCATATCATCCGCATCCGAATGGTAAGGCGCATTACTATCCATCTCATCTGCCAAGAGCTCCACCAGATACAAGCCAGAGCCGCCCTCGGGGAAAAGCCTCTCATCATTCAGGGAAAAGACCTGCTCTCCTTTCTTACCCAATGGGAGGGTGCGGGATTCTTCGGAGATTGCAATATCAGAGGGGAAAAGCATCCTGCCCTTATGAACGCGCTGATGCTCCATGATGCTAGCCACCTCACGTAGTTTTTTCTCTGGCTGATAACCCAAAATACGATTATAGGTATTGGGTTGATAGTAATTGATGTAGCCAGCAAGGATGCGCACAGCCTCTGCACCAGAGTTCTTGTAGCGATGCACACGCAGGCGCGCCGCGTCATGCTTATCATGCTCAATACGGAACTCTCGCTTTCCTGTACTGGGAATAACCCCCAGCTCCACATCCATGGACAAATGGGGGTAAATGGGGTAAAAGACCGCCCAATGCGCCTTTTCTACTGGGAGCAGCTGCGTACCAAGGGCACTTTGCCAGTCTACATTGGCAACAAGAGTAGCCTTATGATCACCGCCTTTCACACGGAAAACCAGCTTGCGGACAAATCGCTTTGTCTCCCCATCGCTCTGCAACATATCATAACAGCTAGCAAGACTACGCGCCTTATCAAAGATAAGCTCTATATCAGCTTGGCCTATTAAGTTATGGATGTGCGGAGGCAATAGATACACTTCTTCCGGAGCATAAACCTCTTCTACTTTAGCAGGTTTAGAAACATAATGCCCACCGCCCATGCTCTTGAAGGGGTAATTTGAGTCATTTTCACAACGATGTTCCCATGTAATCTTTGAAAACAAGCTCTCCCAGTCTTCCACCACCTCCACTGGCTGATGGAAGGTAATCTCTGCGAGATAGCTGCCATCAGAGAGAGGGCGCAAATCAAGGCTATAGCCAGCCTCCTCTCTTTTCTCAGCTACGTAACAAGTGATGTCACCATATGCCTTTTTTTCATCATCATAATAAGAAGCCTCGGGAAGGATGAGTTTTATTTCCGCCAGCGCTGCATCCTTCCCTTCGGGGAAGCAAGCGGCAGCTTTCCAGGCGATGGGGACTTCTGCGTCCTTTGGGAGAGCGATAAAATCAAACCAGTCAGCATCGCCCATATGAAGAAAAGATTTCAGCGTATCGGGCTCTTCCCCTAGCTCAAGAATCTCTCCGACATTAAGGGGGCGAAGCAGGGCGGGGATTTTCTCCTTTGCGCGCTTGACATCATGAGGGTAAGATATCTCGTAGTAAGCCTTTTGGAGCAAGTCGCGGCACGCCTTTTCCTTGAAGATAGTATTGCCAGAGCGTCCCCAATTTCCCAAGATGATATGGACTGGAGCATAGCGTTGCTGCTTACCAATAACATTCGCATAGATGCGTGTATACCTATCTTGCAGCTGCGCTTCAGCTGTGCCAAGGGGCGTTTGGACGCGCAGTGAGTGCTTGGCGTGAAAAGCGATATTTTCATTGAGTTTGAGCTTGATTTGCGTCGGACTAAGCCACGTCGCCTCGTAGGAGATAGCAGGACTGATGCTGATGAGGCTCTTTTCCACGGCCTCACCTACAGTACTAGGGGCTGTCATGGGTAGGGAGAAGTTGAGCAAATACTCGTCTGAGCTATCGTGTTTTTCCACCGTCATCTCCACAGCCAAGGCGGGAAGGGTAAGAACGATGCCAGTTGTCAAAAAGTGGTATATATTCATGAGGAAAAAAGTGGGGTTCTTTCTCACTCTAGCAGAGTGAAAAAAAATCAACAATTCAAAAGTTAACACATCTCTTCTTGTTACGAAATTGTTACACTTAAACCACTTTGGCAGAGAATTAGTCTTTCACGGTGAAGACCATGGGGAGGGCTAGGCCGTAGACTTGAGGGCGGTACATTTCCTCGGCCTTAGCGGCAGGGGCTTTCATGACTCCTGCCTTTGTGACGCGTGCCATGTAGCGAGCCTGCATCAGCTCTGTGCCCTGCCACTGGGTGATGTAGAAGCGTACCTTGTCCTTCATAAACT
>CAYJON010000152.1:0-4724 GCA_964371795.1 uncultured Akkermansia sp.
TTTGGGCTTACATAGCTCGCTATGCGCACCCAAACGCCACAAATTCTCATCCAAATTGCTGCCAAAATTCAAAGCTGCTAATTTTGCAAGATACCCATAAAGAAATCGCCCCCTTTTCCGTTGAGGAAAAGGGGGCGATTCTACTTTTAAAGGTACTTACTCTTTAGAGCAATGTGATGGCGAGGTTGAGACCTGCTGTCACGATGGAAACCATGCTCATGAGCTTGATAAGGATGTTGAGGGAAGGGCCAGAGGTGTCCTTGAAGGGGTCACCTACTGTGTCACCTACAACAGATGCGTCATGAACGGCTGTGTGCTTGCCGCAGAAGGGGGCGTCGCCTGTTTCGATGTACTTCTTAGCATTGTCCCATGCACCACCAGAGTTGGCCATGAATACTGCAAGAACGAAACCACCAGCAAGACCGCCTGCGAGGAGACCGAAGACACCAGGTACACCCATAACAATGCCTGTAGCGATAGGTACAATCACTGCAATCATGGAAGGAATGATCATTTCCTTCTGAGCACCGGATGTGGAGATGGATACGCAGCGTGCGTAGTCAGCCTTCTTTGTGCCTTCAAGCACTTCCTTGTCGGAAAGCTGATGGCGTACTTCTTCCACCATGCTCTTAGCAGCACGACCAACAGCGTTCATTGTCAGACCGCAGAAGAGGAAGGAGAGCATAGCACCGATGAAGAGACCCAAAAGAACCTTGGGGTTCATCAAGGAAACGTCAAAGAATTGCATGAACTGAGCAATGCCCATGTTGGCAATGTCAGCATACTTCACTGTTTCTGTAGCGAAGATGTTCAGCTTGAACTCGCCGAGGTTGTAGGCGGCAATCTTGAGCTCTTCGATGTAGGAGGCAAGAAGTGCCAGAGCTGTCAATGCAGCAGAACCGATGGCGAAGCCCTTGCCTGTAGCAGCTGTGGTGTTACCCAGTGCGTCAAGAGCGTCAGTGCGGGAGCGAACATCGGGACCGAGGTTGCTCATTTCGGCGTTACCACCAGCGTTGTCAGAGATAGGACCGTAGGCGTCAGTTGCCAGAGTCAGACCCAGTGTGGAGAGCATACCTACAGCAGCGATACCGATACCGTAGAGACCGAAGGACATGTTTTCAGCGGTGAAGCTCCAAGAGCCGGCTGCGCTGAGGTAGGCACCGATGGTACCCATTACGATGAAGAGTACGGGCCAGCAGGTAGAAATCATACCTACACCGATACCAGAGATGATCACTGTAGCAGGACCAGTTGTCGCGTTTTCAGCGATGAACTTCACTGGCTTGTAGTCAAAGGATGTGTAGTATTCTGTGACCTTGCCGATGGCGATACCTACGATGAGACCGATAACGATTGCGCCCCAGAGGCCCAACCAGTTTTCAATGCCGAGAGCATAGAGGATACCTGCGGATGCAGCAGCGATGAGTACGCTGGAAACATTGATACCGAAGTTCAGAGAGCCCATCAACTGAGCCTGAGAAGCACCGGGCTTGGTACGTACGAAGTACACACCAATGATGGAAAGGATTGTGCCAACAGCACCGATGATCATGGGTGCCATCACAGCCTTGAGGGCTGCATCATAACCAGCGGCTGCAAAGGCAGCTGCACCGAGAGCAGCGGAGGCGAGGATAGAGCCAGCATAGGACTCATAAAGGTCAGCACCCATACCAGCTACGTCACCGACGTTGTCACCGACGTTATCTGCGATGGTTGCAGGGTTACGAGGATCATCCTCGTTGAAATGGAATTCTGTCTTACCGACAAGGTCAGCACCCACGTCAGCAGCCTTGGTGTAGATACCACCACCCACACGGGCGAAGAGGGCTTGGAGGGATGCACCCATACCGAAGGTAAGCATAATCGTTGTGATGTGGATGAGCTTTGTGGTAGGAACATCATTGTACTTTGCAAGAAGTGGTGTGTACTCCAAGATGAGGTACCACGCAGCAATGTCAAGAAGACCAAAACCAACAACGGTCAAACCAAGAACAGCACCGGAGCGGAAGGCTAGCTTCAAGCCACGGTTGAGGCCATCTTTTTCATCACGGCAGGCTTCGGCTACACGGCCAGAGGCATAGGTTGCCGTCTTCATACCGATGAAACCAGCCAAACCGGAGAAAAGACCGCCGGTGATGAAGGCTACAGGTACGATGTTGTTTTGCATGCCATAGTATGCCATGACGGCAAAGATGGCTGCGATGATGATAAAGAAGACAGCAACGATTTTGTATTGCTGTTTCAGATAGGCCATTGCGCCTTCACGCACATAGCCAGCGATTTCCTTCATACGGTCGGTTCCTTCATCGGCCTTCTTCATTTCGAAGAAGAATATCGCCGCGAAAACGAGAGCGATGACGGAAGCGATGGGTACGATCCAGAATAATATGTTCGGGTCCATTTCTTGTTGATATGTTATGGGGTGATGTTGTGCTTCAAAAAAAAGCACCCCCTTATAACATGGTTCATGGTTTTTGGCAACACAAATTTTACTATTTTTGGAAGATAAAATATATTATTTTTTATTAGAATCATTGTAAAAAATATGTCATCCCAAAAAGATGACTTTGACATTTAGAATAGTTAGATTAAAATTACTTCTGTAGAAAGAATAAATTATGAAAAAGGAAATATATTTAGCAGGAGGATGCTTTTGGGGAACGGAAAAGTATTTTCAGAACATCTCAGGTGTGCTCAGTACAGAGGTAGGCTACGCCAATGGCAAGACAGCCCAACCTAGCTATGAGGACGTATGCGACAAAGACACGGGACATGCCGAGGTGGTCAAGGTCATCTATGATGATGCGCAGGTATCTCTGCCCTTTATTCTTCAAATGTATGCCCAAGTCATCGATCCTGTCAGTGTTAACAAGCAAGGCGGCGATACGGGTACGCAGTACCGTACAGGGGTTTACTGGACAGATGCGGATGATGAGGCGGAGGTGGAGCAGTTTCTCGCCGAGTTGCAGACGCAGCACAAGGAAAAAATTGCGGTAGAAAATTTGCCACTCGATAACTACTATGCCGCAGAGGAGTACCATCAGGACTATCTGGAAAAGAACCCTAATGGCTACTGCCACATAGGCGCATCGCACTTTGAAAAGGCAAAGCTAGCCAAAGATTCCTCCGTTGCAAAGCCCGTGTTTCTCAAAAAAAGCGATGAGCAGCTCAAACAGACTCTTAGCCCTATGCAGTATAAGGTGACGCAGGAAAACGGCACAGAGCCCGCCTTTGATAATGAGTTTGATCAGCACTTTGAAGAGGGGATCTACGTGGATATCACCACAGGTGAGCCACTTTTTTCCTCCACGGATAAGTACGACTCTGGCTGCGGTTGGCCTGCCTTCACACGTCCTATTGATCCATCCCTCGTCGTGGATATCAAGGATCAGAGCCATGGCATGATACGTACAGAGGTGCGTAGCAAGCTGGGTGATGCGCATCTGGGTCACGTCTTCCCTGACGGTCCTGTTGCAGAGGGCGGGATGCGCTACTGTATCAATAGCGCGTCGCTACGCTTTATCCCCAAGGAAAAAATGGCTGAGGAAGGATATGGTGCTTATTTGCCATTGCTAAAAAAAAAGTAGATAAGAAAGAGGCAGCAGAAAGCATTGTCATCCCACCACCCCTTTCTTGCCGAGAGTTAGGCTGCGTGGCAAACACGACCAGTACCGCTTCTGGTATTGGTGTATCGCTTGCTCTCATCTGCTCTCTAGCCGTAGGTGCATGGCTGAGAGCGAAACGCTGAGATTGAAAACGAAAAAAACCGCCCCTGCATAGAAATGCGAGGGCGGTTTTTTTGAAAAAAATTAAAGCTCGATGAGAGTGAGCGTTCCATTCGCAGCGTAGAAAGGAATCTCATCTGATGAGCCCGATGTAAAGCTGCGGATATATGCACTATAGTCTCCCAGTGCTACTTGGTAGTTGTCTTGAGCGCTATTGAGAACAATATAATAGAATGAGCCCGATTCATTAGGGTCGGAAATCATAGAATTGGGCACGTCTATTTCTATAGCACTTTCCAGAACTTCTCCCGTCACTTGATCCTGTACTGTTATTGTGTAAGTGTAAGGGGAGTTAAATTCCTGACCGTCATAGAAACGTATTCTTACTTGTGTGTCATCTATGAAGGTGAGACCAACAATGGGTGTGGTGTAGAATTCAGTTGACTCGCCTTGCATGACAATAGCACCTTGAATCTGAAAGCCTTCAATATATTCTGGAATATAGGCTACATTGTTATATGAATCATCATCATCATCGCCGCAACTAGAAAGGGTGAAAGCTGTGAGTGCAACCGCACCAGCTGTTGCAAGTGCCTTGAGGGATCGTGTAAACAATTTCATGTTGGATATATTTGTGATTGGTTATGGCAACTGGGGATTATCCCAAGTAAGTATTTATTATACCCTAGTGCATTACGAGGTCAAGTCGAAAGTGTTGCCTATGACAGGAAAATAACTAACAGATGCTACAGGGAAGTTCTCGCAATTCGTTTTCTGCATAACTTAGCAAAGAATACACTAGACAAGGGTACTCGCGGAGTCTTTTCGTATCTTTTTGCACCTTCGCTTATTACATATGACAATATGCTCTGGCGCGAATGCGCAAAAATCTGACGAAAATCCTTCCACGAGCCCTCCTTGCGAATTGCGAGAACTCCCCTACAGGGAAGTTCTCGCAATTCGTTTTCTGCATAACTTAGCAAAGAATACACTAGACAA
>CAYJON010000153.1:0-4711 GCA_964371795.1 uncultured Akkermansia sp.
AAGAGAAGATGCCCGCCTGCACCTGCTTTTCGCGTATGCGGGTGTAATAGAGGGTGTCATCCATCTGCTCCAGCTTGAGTTCCAACCCGCAGTGGGCGGCCTCTGTGCGGAGGACGGCAAAGATTTTTTCGTAAAAGGCATCATTGCGGGAGCTGATGGTGAGGCTGAGGCGCGTTCCATCGGGGCGGCGCAGTACGCCGTCTTCCCCTTCGACAGTATAGCCCGCGCGGGCAAAGTGTTCTCTCGCCAGCTGCGGGTCATAGGCTCGGGGTTTGAGGTGGGGATTGGTGTATTGCCCATAGCCAGAAAAGTAAGAACCAAGGCGCGTGAAGTCCCCGCGCAGTATGGTGTCAATGGCAGATTGCACGTGCAGCGCATGCTGTATACCAAGGCGCACTTCCCTATCCTGTAACATGGGGGAGCTGCTGTTGAGGTGTATGCCAAAGGCATTGCGCGGCCAGAGGTTGCTGAAGTGGACGCGCTGTATGTAGCCCTGATGGACTTCGGGGATTTCGAGGTTTTCGTACCAGTCTTCGGATTCTCGGGAGCTAAAGGTATCAATCTGCCCTAGGCGAAAGAGTTCCCTCGCCTTGATGAGGTCGTTGACAAAGAGGTAGGTGATGCTTTCCACATTGCAGCTATAGCGCATGTAGCGGCGGTCACGCGCCCACCAGTTGGGCACAGCGCGTAGCTTGATTTGTCGCCCGTGGACGCAGTCAGCTGGGTCTAGGGTGTAGCAACCTGTTGTCGGTGGTCGCCTCCATTGGTAGCGCGTTGGGTAGTCAGGGCCAAAGTCGGCATAAAAGCTGGTGCAGCTCAGTGGCAACATGGCCTCATAGGCTGCCATGGGGTGTGGTCTCGGGAGGCGAACAGAAAATATCCTGTCGCTGTAAAAGGTGATCTGTTTCATCTTGTTGCGATACATCTCCTGCGCAAAGACCTCTGTGCTAAAGGGAGATTCCCGCAGGTAGAGCGCGGTGAGCACATCCTGCGCGCGTACAGGCTCTCCATTGGAGTAGCGCGCTGCCTCATCCAGACGGTAAAAGACCTCATCCCCTGCGGCATTCACTGCCCAAGCCTGCGCTGTCCCCGCAATCACACGCCCTGTACCAGGGTGCAGACGTACTAAGGGTATATCGACTAGGTCATAGAGGTAGGGGCGCACGGCATGATTGCTAGCCGCGCCCATCTCCAGCACATTGGGGGGGAAGGAGCGCAGCAGGGCAAGACGCAGATGCCCACCGCGCTTTGCCTGTGGGCTGCCTAGCTCTGGCTCATGAAGCCCCTCTTCCCAGTGCAAATCTGAAGGCAAGTCAGCCTCGGTGGCAAAGCGTATGGAGGGCTGTTCTCCCGCGTGTTGCTCATTCCACCGCGCGACAAAGCCAGCGAATCCCGCTGGCGCGCGCCATGCTCTGGCGTAGTCAGGTAGAGTCTCCTGCTCTGCTGCGCTAAAGGCATGAGGCAAATCAGCATAGACAGCAGCCCCCTGCCCCGACTGCACCTTCTGCTCTTCCTGTTGGCAGGAAGAGAGGCAGAGCATGCAGCTGGCTATCAAAGAAATCAAACGCATAAAACAAATCAGCGATAAAAACTGTGCTTCTTGGGGTCAAAGGCCTCTCTCACCGCCTCCCCTATAAAGTTAATCAAGAGCAATGTGAGCACCAGTGCCGCAAAGGCAGAGCTAACTATCCAAGGCGCGTTAAGCTTTCCAAGACCGTCGTTGAGCAACTGCCCCCAGCTAGCATAGCTATCCGGCAGACCAAAGCCCAGATAGTCCATGGACGCCAGCGATAGAATCACCAGAGCCACGCTAAAGGGCATGAGTGTCACAATAATAGGTGTCAGGCTAGGCAGGATGTGCTGGCGCAGAATATGCCAATTGCTCGCCCCCATGAGGCGAGAGGCAGACACGTAATCGCGGTTTTTCTCTCGCATAGTCGTGGTGCGGATGACATAGGTCATCTGCATCCAACCAAAGGCCGCCAGCAGCAGCAAAATCAACAGCATCCCGCGCATCTGCGAGGGCACAAAGTCAACCACAACCATCACGACAAAGAGGAAGGGCAGCTGCGCCAGTATCTCAATGATGCGCTGCGTGAACAGATCCACCACGCCACCCAGATAGCCCATCAGCATCCCCACGCTCAACCCTATAGCATAGACAATGGGTAGGTAGAACAACACGGCCTTGATATTGACCTGCAAGCCCGCAAAGAGATAGGCGGCAATGTCTATCCCCTGACTGGTCGTCCCGAGTAGATGACCACCCAGCAGGGGTGGGGTGGGTGGGTAGTAGAGCTTGTACATGCGCTCTCCATCACTGCCCGCTAGAAAGTCAGCCACGGTGCCCTCACCTGTGTAACGCTCCGATATCAGCTGACCTTTTTCATATTTTGCAAAGTAGACTTCCTGTCTCTTCTCATCCCAGCCCTGCGCGGCACCATCTGGCTGCCCCGCACGGTAGCGGTAGCGGACATGCGCATCACCAGAGTCATAGAGCCTCACGGCTGGACCATTGTAAAGCCCCTCCCCCTCTGGGGAAAGCAGCCCCGCCTCTCCTTGTGGCAGTTCCTTGCTGGTATTGGTGCGCGTGTAAAGCTGCGCAGAAAAGGGAATAGGCGGCATCAGCACCCAGCAGTCCTCCCGCTGGGAGAGCTCATGATAATCAGCCTCTGCCATGGCGGTGTCGCCCTTTGCGCCAAAGTCCTCACCAGAGTAGATACCGCGCACAAAGGCAGGAAAATACCATCTCCCCTCATACTGCACCGCCAATGCCCTATGCCCAACAAGGCATTGATCCAAGGCAGCCAAAAAGATGAGCCCCAGCAAAATCAGCAGGGAGAAGTACCCGCGCTTTATGCCACGAAAGCGCTTCCAGCGCACCTGAAAGCCTCGACTGCTGCCACGTACCAAGAGGGGCAGCCCCACGCCAGCGAGCACCAACATGCACAACCAGCCAAACCAATAGACCTGCCAGCCCTGCCACTCTGCATGCAGGAAAGCCACCTCTCGGCTCACCGTAAAGGGCCAAGACAGTGTCGGCAAGAGCAGCCCATAGTACTCCCCCAATGACCCAGCCACGGCCGCTATCAGCATGAGAAAAGCAAGGAAACGAATCATGAGAACAAAATAATCAACACATTAAAAACGAATACGGCGATCTATCAACGCCACACAAATATCAGCCAAGAGGTTACCCACCACGATAAAGGCAGAGCAGAGCAGCAGGCTACCCATGATGAGGGAATAATCCTTATCCAGCAAGGCCTGATAGCTCAGCAAACCAAAGCCCTGAATATCAAAAATACGCTCTATGAGCACCGATCCCCCTATGACCACACCCAAGACAGAGCCCAGTGTGGAGGCAATAGGGATGATGGAGTTGCGCAGCGCATGATGCCACACCGCGCGGTGAAAGCCACAGCCCTTTGCCACGGCGGTACGCATGTAGTCCGCAGAGAGGTTTTCCATGAGATTGTTCTTCATCATCATGGTTGTCATTGCAAAGGTAGATATCACGTAACAGCAGAGCGGCAGGGCCGTATGCCACGCCAGATCCTTCAACTGCTCCCACCATGTCATGTGCTCAAAGCCCTCGCTGGTCAGACCATAGATGGGGAACCACTCCAGACGCGCCCCAAGATAGACCAAGAGTATAGCCCCCAGCGCAAAGCCGGGTATAGCGTAGGCGACAAAGATGAAGAAGGAGCTGAGCTGGTCGAAGAGCGACTTATGATACACCGCCTTGAGCACGCCCAGCGGCAGGCTGACACCATAGCTAATCAAAGCCCCCAATATGCCCAGATACAGCGTGACAGGCAGACGCTCTGCTATCATATCCCAGACGGGTATGTTGTACTTGTACGACATGCCCAAGCTACCCTGCAACAGGCCATCATAGCGCAGCTGGTAGGCACGCACCTGCCAGTGGGGGAAGTCAGAAAGCGCAGGAGGCTCATCGGGGGAGTAGCGCATGGCGCGTTGCTGCTGAGCCTCAGGGGAAAGTAGGTCAAAATGCCAACCCTGCGCCTGCAAGTCCTCTAGGTGCAGACCGCGCAGTTGGTTTCCACTGCGTTGTAGCTCCACCACACGCAGCGCGGCTGCGCCCTCGCTCTGCCCCCCTGCATTTTTTTCATCTGCTGCATCTTCTGCTGCTTGCAGGCTGAGGTAGGCGCGCTGGTCATCGGCCATGCTAGCACGCGTGATAGAGGCCTGCTTTGGCATTGCCCCTAACCACTGGAGATAAGCACGCCAAGTGGGCTCATGGAGGTTGAACATCTCATTGAGACGCTCCCTCTCTGCTAGGTTGAGATTACCTGTACCAGAACTCTGCCCTGCCCCTTCTCCATCAAGGGCTGCCATAGCCTGCTGTTGCAACAACTGCTCTATAGGACCACCGGGTATGAGGCGCGTGAGACAAAAGACCAGACAACTCACGCCAAACAAAGTGAGGGGGATGAGAAAAAGGCGTTTAAGAAGGTAAGAGCGCACGGTAAAACCATCATAAAGCAAAAGCGCACATATAGCAAGCGCGAAGGATGAGGGCTGCCGCCTCCAAAATAACTTGACCCCCCACTCGTGCCTTGCTAGACTCATACAATGAAAACATTCACAGCACTTGCCTCCGCCTTCATCCTGCCCGCAGCTATAGCCACTGCCACTGCCAACAATGAGCAGCAGGCAATAGAAAATTACCTCTTCGCGTGGATGA
>CAYJON010000154.1:0-4646 GCA_964371795.1 uncultured Akkermansia sp.
GCAGCGGCAAAGGCACCTGTGACGGAGAAGTCATCGTCTACCACGACCTAGTAGGAGCCTACCCTTGGTTCACGCCAAAATTTGCCCAACCCAAGGCACAGATAGCAGCGGACATCAAGCGCAGCTTCGCCGAGTGGAAAGCAGAGCTGCAACTTCCCTAGCTAATGCCGTGGCAGACACGGAGCGTGAGGAGAACGCCTCACCACAACACACACGCGCAGGTCGATTCAATCTGGCAAAATTCAAAAAAATTGCCAGATTGAGACTTTACACTGCCTAATTGCTATGCTAGTCTGATATTATCATGAAAATTCTTATCGCCATATTATTTTCTGTCACTTGCTCCTCTAGTTTGTTGAATATATATGCCTCTTCTGATGAGAATAGAGACCTATGTATGAACAGCAGTCGCATCAGAGTTCTTACTCTGGATTTTAGTGAGGCGACATACAACATCACACACAAAAACGATAGCATACTTGATGTAGATGATGGCTTTTCCATTTCGGATAGCTTATCCTTCAAAATTGATCTTTCAAAAAGAGAAGGAAGAATCAAATTACCCAAAAAGCAGTATATCAAAGTCCCCAACGAGGAAGACTCCAGCTTCCCCGCCTCTATTTCCTACAAGCGACTCAATAGTAAAACGCTAACATTAGAGATAAGAGATGCAATTGAGGAAGAGGATGGGGTATTTAGCTGTTCTTTACAACTAGAATTGACGTCCCGTGCATCAGGTACTGCGCAGGGCACTTTTTGGTACTTAGGAAATGAAGGGGAGATTTCTAATGTAAAATTCACCCTCTCCGAGCCAGCTCACCGCTGAGTCAATTTTCCTCAAAGGAAAGCTATCCTCCAGAAAAAACTTGACTTTCTCCCCCTGCGAGGCGACAATAGCCCCAGCAAAAAGAGGAAAGATGGCTGAGCTGGTCTAAGGCACTCGACTCGAAATCGAACGTGGTAGTGATATCACCGTGGGTTCGAATCCCACTCTTTCCGTCCCTGATATAGACACACCCCTGCACTTTTTTGTTTAGTGCAGGGGTTTTTGCTTAGATGTTGCTGAGGCGGAAGAAGGTTTTAGCGTTCTCGGTGGTGAAGTGGGCGACTTCTTCTAGGCTCTGACCACGTAGTTCTGCGATTTTTTTAGCGACGTAGTAGGTGCGACCTGGTATGTTGAGTTGGCCTCTGTAGGGCTCTGGAGAAAGGTAGGGGGCGTCGGTTTCGAGCATGAGGCGTTCTTCTGGACACCAGCTGGCGAGGGCTTGCAGTTCTTTCACTTTTTTGAAGGTGACGATACCTGTGATGGAGATGAGGCCATTGAGCTGCTCGAAGATGGCTTCGGCTTGCTCCTGATTTCCTATAAAGCAATGAAAGACGGGGCGTACCTTGGGGAAGTTCTTTGCGATGGCAAAGGTGTCATCAAAGCAGGCTGTTCCTTTTCTGTCGCGGGTGTGCAGGGAGATATTGAGCCCCAGTTTTTCGGCCAATGCGAAATGCTGCTCCAAGAGTTCATGCTGGCGGCGACGGTAACTTTCCTCTGTCCAGCCCTCTGGCGCTGGCCACCAGTAGTCTAGACCTGCTTCGCCTATGGCGGCTTGGGGGTATTCTCGGCACAGTCTCTCCAGTTCTTCCATGTCTCCATCTTGTACGGAGGTGGCGTCGGTGGGGTGGACAGCAAGGGTGGAGCTGACTCTGTCGGGATAGAGTTGCGCCAGTTCTATGCTTCCTTGCCAATCTTTTCTATGTGTCCCTTGGGTGATGCAGTGGGTGACTCCTAGTTGGTAGGATTCTTCGAGTACAGCAGCGACATCGGGGTACTTGTTTGTGACAAGGTGACAGTGCGTGTCAATAATCATGGGCATGTTCTACGCGATGTGGGCTGTGCTGTCAAGTCCAAAGACTGCTCACTAAGGATGCGCTATAGTCTCATTTTTCTCTCCAGTACGAGGCGGAAGCCTGTGCGCTCGTCCCTCACATCGGAGGATTTTGTGGCGCGTGAATATAAGGATATCTGCGTGTGGTGAAATGATTCAAAGGATGCTCCTCGCACGACGGCGTAGTGGTTGAACCGAAAGCGTCCTTCCCCGCCGTAGTTGTCCTCCACCCATTCCTGCACGTTACCAGATAAATCATAGAGTCCTCTGTTGTTGGCTGGGAAGCTGGCAACGGGTGAGGCAAAGGGGTAGCCGTCTCTGTAACCTTCGATGATTTGCGAGATGTCTATGCGGTGGATAGCAGATTCATCTGCATAGTTGGCGATGGGGCTGATTGGTGGCCATATATTGCCCCATGGGTATTTGACGAGCGATAATTTGCCCTGCGAGAGGTTGCGCTCGAAGGGGGTGACGCCTTCTTCGGTCTCGATGCCTGCCATCATGCTCCATTCCTTATCGGTGGGTAGGCGGTAGCTATCGCTTTCTTCTATGAGTCCGAGATTGCGCTCATGCTTGGTTAGCCAGTCTGCAAATTGCCTTGCGTCGTCGCGCGATACATTGACGACGGGGAAGTGCTCATTATACTCATAGCGCGGTGACTCGGGAACTGGCGCGGCAGCTTCCTCACAGTACTTGAGATAGTCGCGCATGCGCACCTCTGTTGCACCTACCATGAGTGTTGGAGACAGTGGGATAAATTGCTGACCAAGGCTATTGAACCAATTGACATCAAAGGTGGCGACCAGGCTCTGTTCCATCTGGAAGTTGAGTTGAACTGCCTCTGTAGAATAGCCGCTGTGGTGTACTGTTTTATGTCTAGGCAGGCGCAGTTCTAGCTTGTAGGGCAGCAGGGGGATCTGGTTGCTATCTATGGGGGTTATGCCAAAAAACTTTCCATTGAGCACGACACTAGCTCCAGCGGGGTTAGAGTAGATGGTGATGGGGATGAGAGGCAGTGCCGCGGTTGCAATGCGGTAGGCATTAAGACCATCGCGCGGAGCAACATTTTTATCCACTTCGGCGAGTAGGACATAGGTCTCATCGAGCATGCCTTCTTGCTCTGAAATCAGGGAAAGCCAATCTGTGTACTCTCTGATAAGCTGAGGGGTGGTTAGCACGACATCATGTACGTCTCCGCTCTCTCTTAGGACGAAAAACCTTGCATCATCCGTCTGCGGGCGTTCTTGCAAAAAGCGTGCAAATTGAGAGTGCAACACGGGGTAGCGCGATAGGTGCTGATCCTCATGATAGTCGTAGACGTTTCCTAGTGCGTCTGTCCAGCTTTCGCCAGCTTTGGGTGGACGCAGGGGGTGCATCTCGCCACCGAGGGAGGTGATTTCGCCACGCTTTGCTGTGTAGCGAACTATCATATCTGCATAGCCTTCTTTGCGGAAGATGAGCTGCACGATTTCCCCTTCCTCTAGCATGAGGGGGCCGAAGGGGGTCTCTCCTATGAAATCACCGTTGGATTCATATACAGCAGCGCTCTTGGGATTTGTTTCCAAGTAGACTTGAGCCTGCATAGATAGAGCTAGCATTTTTTCTGCCGCCTCGGGTATGGCATTTTGCTGCTGCGGGCGGACTATATCCACATTGGCATCGCAGAGGATTAAATAGGCTTTTTTTATCCTTTCTTCCCAATCAGAAGGCACCTGCGCCACAAAGATGATGAGAGTCGTAAAGCTGACGAGCAACCAAAACCATCTCCACGCCTTCAAAGCACGCCACAGGCGCACAAAAAAAGGCAACTCCACCCATGAGCTATCACGCAGGCGTTCGAGCTCTGAGAGCAGTTCCTTTGCTGTTTTTATAGACTGCTCGGACAACTGAGAATCGGCTGCTCGGCATATCAGCTCATTAAGAGCAAACCATTTGCGCCTCGGGAATTCATCTGATATATTGTCAGGAAGGTCGGGGAAGTCCATCCTATCCTTGCCTGTCGCCATCTCGTAAAGCACTTTGGCAAGGGCATACACGTCAGCGCGCTGCGTTCCAGCACCGTCTGGTGGCACATAGCCCTGTGTGCCGACAAAGCTACGCCTTGTCCCCTGCACCACAAGACCCGCGTCAGCTAGTTTTGCATGTCCGTGGCAAAAAATGATATTGGCGGGCTTGATGTCGCGATGCAGCAAGTCATGCTCATGCAGGTAGCAGAGTGCGCGTGCTAGCTGGCAGCCCACGCGCATCACCATGTCTATGGGCATGGGGGTGTGGGCATAGTGCAGCAGGTCATTTTGCAAGGTACGCGGTGCGTAACGCGCGGGCTCGATATTGACGCCAGTAAAGACATCGTCAGCCAACTCCATGACATAGTAGTACATGGGGCGTTCTCCCTCCTGCTGCCCGATGTGCAGAATGTGCACGAGTCCAGCATTATTGCGCGCTATGGGTTCATAGAACAGCAGACCTTCAAACTCCCGTTGAAAGTGTGCTTCTTCTGCAAAATCTTCTCGCCATATTGTCTTAATAGCGCGGTAACTTCCCGTCACAGATCGCGCCAACCACACCTCCCCATATGAACCATGACCAATGCAGCGAATAATTCTATGGTCTGGAATATCTGGCGCCATCCCCCTATCACGCCCCAATCCATCGTCAAGGGGGCGCACCGCCGCGGATTCCGCCGGCACTAGACGTCGCTGCTGGGGTTGAGTAGGCATATCTACTAGCATTATAGCTCTTATACCTCGCCCTATCAAGTCAGAATGC
>CAYJON010000155.1:0-4643 GCA_964371795.1 uncultured Akkermansia sp.
TTGGGGGCAGATTGTCAAAATAGTTGAAGAATTGATGAGCTGAGAAGCTTATGGGCACCTTGCAAAATTAGTTTACGAAAAGCGAAGATGTAAAAATGCCCTTCACAGCATGCCTTTTGGCGCACTTTGGCGATAATTTGCAGCTTTTTGGGCTTACATAGCTCGCTATGCGCACCCAAACGCCGCAAATTCTCATCCAAACTGCTGCCAAAATGCAAAGCTGCTAATTTTGCAAGATGCCCTTATATTATTCGTGATTATTTTTTTTGGGTTAAGCAGCCTGGACACTGGCGTACCCAGTGTTCAGGCTCTTTTTCTATTAGCTCTGGCACGCGATCGTGTAGGCAGAGTGCCGCGTTACCTATTTCGTTTCGCGGGGCAAAGGCGCAGCCACGCGGTGCTTCTTTGAGGCTAGGGGGGAGCCCTGAGATGCTGGAGAGTCGCTGTCCCTTGCTTGCCATGCTGGGGATGGATGCAAGTAGGGCTCGCGTGTAGGCGTGTAGGGGATTGTTAAGTAATTTTTCCGTGGCGGCACTTTCCACCACGCTGCCAGCGTACATGACCTGTGTGCGTGTGGCGTAATGCCTCACCAAGCCTATGTCATGGGTGATGAGGATGATGGCGGTGCCCAGTTCTTGCTGACGCGCATGCAGGAGGTCGAGTACCTGTTTTTGCACGGTGACGTCCAGTGCGGTTGTTGGCTCATCGGCAATGAGGATTTCTGGGCGGGTGATGAGGGCCATGGCTATCATGACGCGCTGTCTCATGCCGCCAGAGAACTCATGCGGGTAGCAGTTGGCGCGCTGCTGGGCATCGGGTATGCCAGTGAGCCGTAATTCCTCCACCGCGCGGGCGCGTGCCTCCTTCCAGCTGAGTTTTTGGTGGATGACGAGTGGTTCTGCGACCTGATCGCCCACTGTCATAAAGGGATTGAGGCTGGTCATGGGGTCTTGGAAAATCATGCTAATGCGTTGCCCGCGTATTTTTTTCCATTCTGCATTGCTGAGGCGTAGCAGGTCTTGACCGTCAAAGAGGGCACGGGATTCTGTGGCTATATCCGCGATGGCTGTGGGTAATAAGCCCAGCAGGGCAGCGCAGCTCACGGACTTTCCAGAGCCCGATTCTCCCACGATGCCCAGTGTCTCGCCCGCAGCCAAGGAAAAGCTCAAGTCATTGACCGCGTAGACCATTCCTTGTCTTGTGCGAAAGCGTACGCTCAATGCTGACACATTTAATAACATCTGATAATGAATAGTCTAGCTAGAGATCCGCACAATGTCAAGCCAGAAGCACCTGTGTTCCATTAAAATGAGATTGACTTCTTGGTTGAGTGTGGTAGAATTTTTGCACTGTATGAAAATCATTTTATTACCAGCCATGGCTCTTAGCTTAGCTTTATCCAGCTATGCCAAGACAGATAAGGACGCAGGTCTAGCAGAGGGAATTAAGTATCACAAGAATATTTTCTATTCGGGGATGAAAAAAGGTGTCAACGGATACCGCATACCAGCTCTTGTAACGGCGAAAGATGGCACACTTGTTGCCGCTATTGATGAACGCGTCCCCCACAATGGTGACTTGGTGCACAGTGATGATATTAACATCGCGGTCAAGCTGAGTAAGAATAACGGCAAGACATGGAGCAAGGAAAAAATCATTGTTGACTTCCCCCATGGTCAGTCTGCCTCCGACCCATCCATGATTTTGGATGAAAAGACAGGTCATATCTACATGTTCTATAACTTCATGGATCGCAAGAAGGAGCATAACGTTTACTACTTCCACATGGTGGTTAGCAAGAACAATGGCCGCACATGGAGCAAGCCCAAGGATATCACAGATCAAATCAGCAAGCCCGAGTGGAAGAAGGATTTCAAGTTCCTCACCTCTGGGCGCGGTTTCTACACCAGTGATGGTCTGATGGTGCACACGCTGGTGCGCGTGGGTAAGGATCTCTACCTCTTTTACAGCGATGACAATGGTAAATCATGGAAACTCATGGAAACCCCTATCAAGCCAGCTGATGAATCAAAGTTTATCGAGCTGAGCGATGGCCGCTGGATGGTCAACAGCCGTGTCAATGGCAGAAAGGACAGAACCATTCACATCTCCGAGGACAAGGGCAAGACATGGAAGACACACTACGACTCCGCCCTGCTTGACCCTGCCTGCAATGCAAGCATCATCCGCTATAGCTCCAAGGCAGCTGGCGATGACAAAGACCGCCTCATCTTCTCCAATGCCAACAGCACAAAGCGCGAAAACCTTACCGTGCGCATCAGCTATGATGAAGGCAAGACATGGAGCAAGGGCAAGACCATCTATGCTGGCTCTTCCGCCTACTCCACCCTCACCAAGCTAGAAAATGGCGACATAGGCGTTCTCTTTGAAAAGGATGACTGCAAGAACCACGAGTTTGTCGCATTTGACCTAGAATGGCTCACCGATGGGGAAGATAAAAACCCCAGCAAGGCAGACGACAAGAAGAAATAATAAATCCGAAGCCTCAAAACATCACGTCCACCCCCACACGCTTATGAAATCACTCTTATGCACAGCCATTGGGGCACTTTCACTGCTCTCCACACAGAGCTACGCCCAAGTGGGTGTGGACCGTGTTGATGAGGCAGAGGCAGGCAACGCCCCTCGTGTTATCAAGGATAGGGAAAAACCTGGTCACACCAGTCTCCGCGCCCCCTTCCTCTTTTTGGTCATCGACTCCGTTGAAAAGTCCGCCCTTGCTATCAAGCTGGAGCACATTGTCTCCGTGAGCACGCATGTCTACATGCTAGAGGGCAAAACACCTATTCAAGAGCTAGTGATAGATACTTTGGGTAACAACAGTATACGTATCTACTCACGCTATGTCAGTAGTACCAATACCAACCTAGAGGGCATGATATCAGACCTGCGCAGCCGTCTGAGCACCCGTGTAGGTGTCCAGACCAATGTAGGTAAAAGCTACCCAGATGGCACACATGCTCATACCATAGAATACAACCTAGGCAACCCTGGTCAGCTGGAATACCTCTTGCAGGTGATCACAGAGGCATGGGTGAAGAATAAGGGCGTGCAAATCAAACTGTTCTCCAGCTAATTATATGAAAGCTTCACTACTACCCCTCTTGGGGCTTGTCATGCTCAGTGCGTGCGATAGCACGCAGGAGGCGCCCCAATCGCAGATGGATAGGACACCAAGCTCCGCTGCGCTGACTAATAGCGCAGAGGGCGCGGCCTTCCTTCTCGAGAATAAAAAACGTGCCGATGTTGTCACCCTGCCATCAGGAGTGCAGTACAAGGTACTCACCCCATCGAGCAAGCGTTCCTACAGCGCGCGGATAGATGGAGCATCGCCCGACTGCACCGTGATGTATGAGGGCAGACTCATCAACGGCAAGGTATTTGATGCCTCCAGTAGCCCTGCAACCTTCCCCATAGATGGCGTGATACCAGGATTCTCCGAAGCCCTCATGCGCATGCCCATAGGTGCAACATGGGAAGTCTACATCCCAGCCCACCTCGCCTACGGATCACGTGGACCTTCTGGCATAGGAGATAATGCAACCCTTATCTTCAAGCTGCAGCTTATTTCTATCAATCCTTGAACAAAAACAGATCTTTTAACATCAAAACTTTCTTAATTATATTATGAACATCAAAACTACAATAGCATTAGGCCTGAGCGTTGCTCTGGCACCCATCATTGCGGCACAAACCGCCCCCACACCCGAAGAAATCAAAAAAGTAGCATCCTACTACTTTGGTTATCAATTCTCCCAACAGCTCAAGAGCGAATCCTCTACACTGTCACCATCTGACATCGACCCCGCTGTCGTTGCGGAGGCTCTGAAGCAAGGACTTGAAGGCAAGCAACCTGACCCAGCAATCTGGGAAAAACTTAACACCGTCATGCCCGTATTCATGGAGACCCTTCAAAAGCGCGATGCTGAGGAAGGTGACAAGAATCTGGCAGCTGGCAAAAAGTTCCTCGAAGAAAACGCCAAAAAGCCCGGTGTAGTAGTGCTTCCCTCTGGTCTCCAGTACAAGGTGCTCACAGAAGGCACAGGCCCCAAGTATGACGCTGCAAAGGACGGTGCAAACGCCGTATGCGAAGTAACCTACGAAGGCAAGCTCATCGACGGAAAAGTCTTTGACAAGTCCGACACACCCGTTGACTTCCCCATTGGCTCACTCATCCCCGGTTTCACAGAAGCCCTCAAGGCCATGCCTACAGGCTCCACATGGGAAATCTACATCCCCGCTGACCTCGCCTACGGTGAGAGAGGACCCTCCGTCATCGGAAGCAACGCAACCCTCATCTTCAAGCTGCAGCTCATCAAGATCAAGCCCGGTGCAGGTCAAACACCAGGTCAACCCATCGAGCTCACCCCCGAGATGATTGAGCAGCTCCGCGCTCAAGGTCTCCAACAAGTTCAATAATAATTTTTTATGGGGCAGTTCTTAGGGACTGCCCCATAAAATTAAAAAAAAATCAAAAAAAAGCTTGCCATCTTATACGGCAAAGCGTATAATGCCCCCGCAACCATCGCCGGTTTAGCTCAGTGGTAGAGCACCCGATTTGTAATCGGACGGTCATCAGTTCAAATCTGATAACCGGCTTTGAATAAAAAGAGGCAAGAATC
>CAYJON010000156.1:0-4433 GCA_964371795.1 uncultured Akkermansia sp.
TGTAGATTTATTCCAAATAAATTGGTTCAAAAAACTAATTGCGAGAACCTGCCTTTAGGCAACAGAGCGTAAATACAGCCAAGTTCATCACAACAATGGTGCTGCCCACGGGCGTGGAGTAGACGATGGAGGTCAGCATGCCCGCGAGGGCGCAGAAAATAGAGATGCTAACAGAGGCGATGATGACGGCTCTGTAGTTCTTGAACACGCGCATGGCAGACAGTGAGGGAAAGACGACCAAGGCACTGATGAGTAGAGAGCCTACCAGATTCATCGCCACGACAATCACCGCTGCGATGGTGATGGCGATGAGGAGGTTGTAGAGCTCTACCCTCAGACCTGTCGCCCTTGCAAAGACCTCGTCAAAGGTGACGGAGAAAATCTTGTGATAAAAGAGCACAAAGAAGGCTATAACAACCAGCGAGAGTACCAAGCTAGTCATCACGTCGCCCTCCGTCAGGGTGAGGATGGAGCTAGCACCAAAAAGCGTTGCACACACGTCACCCGCCACATTGGTGGAGGCGGAAAAGACATTGAGCAGCAGATAACCCACTGCCAGAGAGCCAACTGACATCATGGCAATGGCTGCGTCTCCGTGTATTTTGCTGTTTTGCCCAGCGCGTAGTAGCAGGACGGCGGCCAGCGCGGTGACAGGAAAAACGAGTGCCGTGTTGTTACTTAGCTTCATCACGGCGGCAATGGCTATTGCTCCAAAGGCAATGTGCGAGAGCCCATCACCGATGTAGGAAAGCCGCTTGAGCACCAGTGTAGAGCCCAATAGTGAGGAGCAAAGCGAGATGAGTACCCCCACAATGAGCGCGTGCTGGACAAAGGGGTAACTGAGGTATTCTAGCAGGGTGTCAATCATAAGGTGCTATGCATGAACATTGTTGTAGGCGTCCTTTGTCATGCAATGGACACCGCAGTGATTGAGGCAGATGACGTAGTCCACATCCTCTAGCACTCTGTCGAGGTGGTGGGTGATCATGATGATGGTGATGCCTTCTTTGTTGAGCTCTTGGATGAGCTTATAAAATTCTGCGGCAGCCACAATATCCAGACCCGCAGCGGGCTCATCCAGCAGGAGGATTTTGCTGGTGGCGCAGAGGGCACGCGCGAGGCGCACACGCTGCTGCTGACCGCCAGAAAGCTCACTGTAGCTTTTTTGGGCAAGATGGGCTATGCCCAGCTTGCTCAGCATATCGGTGGCGCGTTGTTTTTCTGCCTTGCTGTAAAAGGGTCTCCAGCCCATCTGATTGATGCAGCCAGAGCGCACTACCTCCTGCACAGAGGCGGGGAAGTCGCGCTGCGTTTGTGTTTGCTGGGGCAGGTAGCCAATGTCTTTATTGCTCAGCCCCTTGCCTAGACTGATGCCTCCGCTCAGCGGGGGGATGAGCCCCAAAATAGTCTTGATGAGCGTGCTCTTCCCCACACCATTGTCGCCTATGATGGCAGAGTAAGAGCCACTTGGGATGGAGAAGTTGATATTGCTGTGCAGGATATTTTCCTTGTACCCTAGAGCGAGGTGCTGGCAGACGATTTCCATGCGCTTAATCTTGCAGAGCCTTGAGGATGACTTGGAGGTTTTTTTCCATGAGCGAGTAATAGCTGGCAGAATTATCCTCAATGGGGTCAAGTGGATGTAGGGTCTCTATGCTGACATTGGGCTGCCCGCTGGTTTTGATGATGGTCTGGGCGAAGTCATGCAGTCCGTTTTCAAGGATGAGAATGGTGTGGGCATCCAGCTGCTTCACCTTCTCGCTGAGTTGGGCTACAGAGTCAAAGCTAGCCCCCGTATCAGCAGAGCAGCCGTCAAAGGCGGCTTCGTGCTTGATGCCATAATCATGGAGCATGTAGCGGAAGGGGAAGCGGTCAGCGATGATGACCGTATCGCGCTTTGCCTCCTTGAAAAGTGCGGCGTAACGCTCATGTAGTTGCTTGAGGGAGGCTATGTAGGCCTGCTTGTTCTTTTCGTAGATGGCGGCACGTTCTGGATCAAGGGCGGAGAGCTCATCCTCCAAACGCTCGCAGATGATGATGGCGTTGTTGAGGGAAAGCCACACATGCTCATCCCCTGCGGAGAGATTGGGATTGGCTGGTGCTGCGTGGTGATCATGTGTGCATCCTGCACTGCAAGTAGCGCAGCTTTGGCAGCTGCTGTCATGGTGGTGATGCTCATGATTGTGAGAGCAGGCAGAGCCCAGTGACTTGGCACCCGATGCCTGTAGTGTCTTCATGAGGCTCACGGTGCTTCTTTTGCCTACCTGACGCTCCACATCACCTATCCAAGCATCGGAAGAGCCGCCGTTGTGGATGAGTAACTGCGCGCCAGCAATGCTGGCTATATCTGCCACGCTGGGAGAGAAGCTGTGAAGGTCTTCATTTTCGCCAATGAGGCGCGTCACCTCAAAGCGATCTGCCTCATCGCCTATGATGTTCATGAGCCAGTCGTGCTCGGAAAAGGAGACGGTGACAATGTTGATTTTATCGGATGAGTCGCCCTTCTGCTTGCAGGAGCTGAAGAGGGCGGTCGTCAGAACAAGGCTGAATAATAGGATATGCTTTATCATGGTGATACTTTGTTAGATTTGCGAACAATTGGCACATTTGCCGTACAGGTAGGCAGCTGAGGAATTGATGGAAAACTGGAATTCCTCTTCTGAGAGGTTGAAGACGAGTTGGGAAACGCTTTTGCTGAGGTGTATGGTTTCTTCACAGTCAGCGCATATGAGATGGATGTGTCCGCAGCATTCCGCGGGATTGACGTATTGATACAGAGCGCGTTTTTCGCCTTTCTTGCTCACCTTACAGATGAGGCCTTCTTGCTCCATCTCGGCAAGGTTTCTGTATATGGCGCTGAGGCTGATGCCCTCATCGGAATACTCTTCAAAGAGGGCTTGCGCAGAAAAGCTGCGATGCCCATTGCGTCGCAGCAGGCTGAGAAGCTTTTCGCGTTGCTTTGTTTTGTACTTTTTCATCCAATTTGCGAACCGTTCGCAAATTGATTATAGGGGAAAGTTGTGGTATTGCAAGCGAAAAATTTCTTTGACTCACTCAGCACTCTGTTCTATACTGCTTAAAGTATGAAATCACTAATAGTACTTCTCGCTGACGGTTTTGAAGAAATAGAGTTTGTTGCCCCCGTAGATATTTTGCGTCGTCTGGGGCTGCAAGTCACAGTTGCAGGCGTGGAATCACTCTCTGTCAAGGGTGCGCATGATGTCGTGATGCAGGCCGACATGTTGCTGGCTGATGCACAGTTGGCAGATTATGATGGTATTGTTTTGCCCGGTGGGCAGGCCTCATGGTTCTTGCGTGATAGTGCAGCCGTACTCGATGCGGTGAGGGCAATGGACGCTGCTGGGAAATTGCTTGCCGCCATCTGTGCAGCACCTCTTGCCTTGGAGGCAGCGGGTGTGCTTTCTGGTCGTCAGATATGCTGCTACCCTGCGGATGCCGTGACAGCGGATATCACATCTGTTGCAGAGATTCTCAAGAGTACAACAGTGCGTGATGGTCACATCATCACAGGAAAGGGACCTGGTGCAGCACTGGACTTTGGTTTTGCCATAGGTGAGTATTTCCTAGAAAAAGCACAGGTCGATGCCATGCGTGCAGAAATGTGCACCTTGTAAAGGACACCTCTCTTGCAAAACGAGTATACGAAAAGCGGTGATGCCACAAATGTGCATCACCGCTGTAAATTTTTGCAAATTGTCCAAATGATTACCCAATGCGGAAGGTAATACGCGCCTTGGACATGTCGTAGGGAGAGACTTCAATCTTTACCCTATCGCCAACGACGAGGCGGATGAAGCGCTTGCGCATCTTGCCAGAGATATGAGAAAGAAACTCATGCCCATTGGCTACGCGAACACGGAACATCGTACCTGCCAAAACGGCAGAGATAACACCCTCCATCTCAATTTCGCCCTCGCTATCAGTGGGTGTCTTGATACGGGGTTGGGGGGAGCTGGGTTTGTTGCCGGGTTTTGCTCCGCGTGCTGCTGGTTTGCGCTGGGGCGGTCTGTTGCCGCGTGGTTTGTTATTAGCCATTGATAGATATATCCTATTGAATCTTAGCGAGATGGCGACAAAGACGCCATAGCACCAAGACTAGTATATAGAGAAAGTATGAAAAGCGCAAGCGTTTTTTGCTGTGCTGCCAGTGTTAATTGTCTCCGAGTTCTAGGGAAGTTCTCGCAATTCGCAAGGAGTGCTCGTGGAAGGATTTTCGTCAGATTTTTGCGCATTCGCGCCAGAGCATATTATCATATGTAATAAGCGAAGGTGCAAAAAGATACGAAAAGACTCCGCGAGCCCCCTTGTCTAGTGTATTCTTTGCTAAGTCATGCAGAAAACGAATTGCGAGAACCTGCCTCTAGGGCTTTTTGGGCATCTCTCAGTATGGTGTTGCGCAGTTTTTCCGTGTT
>CAYJON010000157.1:0-4324 GCA_964371795.1 uncultured Akkermansia sp.
AAAAGCCCGCATAGCAATTCACGCTATGCGGGCTTTCTATTTGATGTGATTAGTCGTTGCGTTTCTTTAACAGGGGTGCAAAGAGAACGCAGGATGCTGGAATGAGCAGCAGGTTGAGCAGGGTTGCGCTGATGAGGCCACCAAATTGCACAATGGCAAGGGGGGCTAGTAGCTCTCCACCCGGTTTATCAATGGCCCAGATGAGGGGCAAGAGACCGAGGATGGTGGTCAGCGATGTCATGATAATGGGTATCACGCGCTCTAGAGAGCCCTCGCGTACCGCATCAATGGGGTCTAAGCCTGCATCTTCTAGATTGCGATAGCGGTTGAGCAGGATAAGCCCAGAACGTATCGCAAAGCCAATGACAGTGACAAAGCCCACAAGGGAGCTCACCGAGAGGATGGGATTGATGATGTCACCCGCGACGATGGCAGACCAAGAGTAGTTGGACGATAACCACACTGCCGCAATACCACCTACAAGGCATAGGGGGACATTGAGCAGGGTGAGCAAGGCACGTCGCATGCTACCTAGGGTGCGGGAAAGCAGCAGAACGATGACAAGCAAAATGCCAATTCCCATCAGACCGAGGCGTATTTCTGCATCCTCACGGCTCTTGATTGTGCCAGCATATTCTACCGTGCAACCCATGGCATCCATGGCGGGGTCGAGTTTTTCTCGGCAAGCCTTAGCCAGATCTCCTAGGTTTGAGTTGGGCGCGGGGTTGCAGGATATCATAGCCTTGCGCAGACCATTGTCGCGTAGGATGAGGTTGCTTTCTTCGGAGCGGTAGACATGGGCGACGTCTTCCAGCTTCACAATAGCCCCATTGGGTGCGAGAAGTTGGAGACGCTTGACATCGGCCACAGATTGACGGATATCCGCATCGAGGCGCATCATGATTCTCCACCTGTCGAGGTTTTGAATAATCTCGCCCAACTCCAGACCGTTGAAGGCAGCTGAAACCTGCTTGGCGGCTTCCTCCATGGTCAGACCGTAGAGAGCGAGCTTTTCGCGCTCATATTCTATACTCAGAGTATCGACAAGGATTTCTCGGTTGGCGCGCGCATCCGCTACCTCGGGCATCTCATTGAGAATCTCTGAGGCCTTTTTAGCGGCTTCGCGCAGCTTGTCTAGGTCTGTACCGTAGATATTGATGGCAATTTCTGAGGCAGAGCCCGATAGCGCACTGCTGATGCGGTGTGCTAGGGGGAAGCCTATCATGCCACCCATGCCTGGTACGCCAGAGAGTATGGCCTTGATTTCACTGCGTATGCGGTCTTGATCGGCTTCGAGGTCAACGCGTACCAGTAGCTCGGCGGCACTGACAGGCTCTGCATGCTCATCATTTTCCGCGCGACCTGCACGCTGAGCAACAGATTTGACACCGTCGATTTTTTCAATCTGCTTGAGGGCTTGGCGAGCCATCTTCTCGGTCTCCGCCAAGGAGCTACCGGGCACAGCGTTGACAAAGACCGTGTAGCAGTCCTCATTGAAGGGTGGTAGGAAGCTGGTACCAAAGCCGCTGGCTAACCAAAGTGCCGCTGCCGTGATGCTAAGCATGCTGCTGCAAATGAGTTTTGGCCACTTCATGCAAAAGCGCAGAATGGGCGCGTAAACAGCCTTGATGAGGCGAGCACTTGCCGAGTCTGTCTGGGCATTCTTCTTTTTGCTGGGCTTAAAGAGTTGCAAGATGAGCACAGGGATGATGGTAAGAGCCACAACCAAGGAGGCCAGTAGTGCCACCATGTAGGATATGCCCAGTGGCTGGTAGAATTGACCCTCCAGTCCGCTGAGGAAGAGCAGGGGTGTGAAAACTAACAGAATAATGATGGAGCTGTAGCCCATGGAGCTGATGATTTCGCTCTTCGCATCAAGGATGACGGCAATTTTTCCCTTGCGCTCTGCCTCTGGCAGCTGCGCATTGATATTGAGTTTTCGCCACGCGACCTCAACAAAGATGATGGCATTATCCACCACGTCACCCACAACAACCGCTAGACCGCCCAAGGTCATGATATTGACAGCCAATCCCAGAACAGGGAAGGCAGCCATACCAAAGATGACGGAGAGGGGCATGGATATCAGCGTGATGATGGCTGTGCGCATGTTGAGCAGGGTGAGGACGAGAACCACTAGAACAACGAGGGCTGCGATGAGCAGCGTCTCCTTGCCGTTTTCCAGCGACAGGGTGATGAAGTCAGATTGCCTGTAGGCGTTGGTGTGGATTTTCATGCCCTTGGGGAGGCGGCTTGTGCTGAATTCCTCTACCGCTGCATCCACTGCTTTGGTCAGCTCCATGGTATTTGCACCGGGGGCTTTTTGCACAGAAAGGATGATGGCATCCTCACCTCTAAAGCCCGCGTTACCACGTCGGGGCGCACCTGCAATGCGAACATCCGCAACATCCTCCACGCGCAGCACACCACTGGGATGCGTGTCGATGAGGGCACGTCCAATATGCTCTGTGCTTGTGGCGCGTGTGATCTGCTGGAGCGGGACTTCCAATCCAGCTAAGTCTTCTAAGTAACCCGCGGGCAGCGTGCTTTGCGCCTTGATGACGGCCGCCTCTACATCGCTGACAGATACGCCTGCTTGGCGCATTTTTTCCGTGTTATAGAGTATCTGAAACTCGGGGAGTCGCCCACCAAGCACCGTCACCTGACCCACACCTGGTATGGATATGAGGCGGTTGCGCAGGTGGTATTCTGCAATGCGGCGCATCTCCAGCGGGTCACTGTTCTCATCCCCTGTGAGGGCGAGAAGCATGATTTCACCCGTCACGGAGACAATGGGGGTTAGCTCTGGACTGATGCCTTCTGGGAGGCTTTCGCGCACCGAGGCGAGGCGTTCCGATACAATCTGACGTGCCTTGTAGATGTCCATGTCCCAGTCAAAGTCCACCCAGACAAAGGATAGACCACTGCCCGAGGAGTCGCGCACAGCCTTGACACCTGTAGTGCCCTGCATGGCGGCGTTGATGGGTATGGTGATGTACTGCTCCACCTCCTCGGCATTGAGACCCAATGCTTCTGTTTGCACAGTGACGCGAGGCACCTTCAGCTCTGGGAAGACATCCACAGGCATCTGCTTGATGACCCAAATCCCCGTAACTGCCAACAAAAGCGTGGCAAGCATCACGGTGAATCGGTTGCGTAAGCAGAATTCTAAAATGGCGTTCATGCTTTAGTGGTCCTCTCCTTCGTGGAATGTGCCATCGGCGTGGTAGTGACCAGTCTTCTTTTTGACAACACCTGTGCCGCCCAAGAGAAACTTCAACTCATAACCACCACGCACAACAATGTTATCGCCCTTGTGTATGCCCGTTACGCTGCTCATATCACGTTGGGTGCTGAGAACAGTGACCTTGGCTGCTTCAAATTGAGTGTCATTCAACTTGATAAAGACGATGTCATCTAGACCCACCTTGACAATGGCTGTGTTGGGGATAGAGATGCTCTTTGATTGGGCATTATCCCTGTAGAGATCAATGCGGCAGAGTAGCCCTGATCGTAGGCCTGTTGGCAGTTTTTCGGGGAGGAAATAGAGCTGGCGTGTCTGCTTTATAGGATCTATCTGATCAGAGACGCGTAGGCTGCCCTCCACCCTCATTTCATGATTGTTGACGGGGATAAAGGCGACAGCCTTGCTGTATTCTATTTGCTCGCCCGCGTAGACACTGGCGGTGATTTCTAGTGCCGTGGGGTCAATCATAGAGAGCACCTTGGTGCCCTGATCTGCCCATGTGCCTTGGAAGAGGTCGATGGAGCTAATCAAACCATCGCGCTCTGCGTGGATGCCTAGTAGGATGGTATTGCCCTGACGGATGATTTTTGCCCCCATGGTGCTGAACTCGAGACGCATCTGAAGATTCTTGATGACGCTGCTTTGCTGCGCAAGCTCAGCTTGCTTGAAGCGCAACTGCTCTTCCAAATCACTGTTGCGTGTGCCTGCTTCCTCCAGTGCCGCGAGACGGCTTTTGATGGATTCCAGCTCTGCCTGTAGCCTCTGCTCTGTTGCCTTCGCATCGGCCTCTTGGAGGAGAATATCGCCAATATTGGGGGATTCTACCGTGAAGAGCAAATCGCCTGCCTTGACCTCTTGGGCTGATTTGACATGCAGCTTGAGCCTGCCGCTGCTGGGCAGAACGTAGCTTTCTACGGCCTGTTGGGGGGTGGTCAAAAAGCCGTGTACGCTTTGCTGTAGCTCTTGCTGCGGGGCGGGTGCCATCTGCGTTTTGAGAGCAATGATGTCTTGTGCGTGGGCGTTTGCCTCAACGATTTCACCATCGTGATCGTGCTCTGAACCGTGATCGCAGTCAGG
>CAYJON010000158.1:0-4272 GCA_964371795.1 uncultured Akkermansia sp.
CCCTTAACCCTTTTTACATTCTCTCCACGCGAGTAGGGCCTCGGTGACGGAGGAAAAATCGCTACGTCCTCCCTGCTGACGGAGGTAGTCATGGACGCTGATATGGGCTGCGCGTGGGGCTGCGTTGTAGGCACAGGGAAAGCTGCGGAAGGCATCGAGGTCGTTGCTGCCATCACCCATGATGAAGCAGTCCTTCTCTGCCACGCCCCATGTTTCTGCAACGTGGCGTAGGGCACTACCCTTGTGGTGTCGAGCATCGCAATAACGCATGTATCGTGTGGCGCGTTGCAGGGCTAGACCGGGGCAGTTGCGGGCTATTTCTTCCAGTGCGGGGAGAAGTATTTCCATGCTCTCATTATCAGCAGCTATGAGGGAGAGAGGGTCGGCATCATCGCCTTCCCAATGAATGTCGGGGTGACTGATGCGTAAGTGGGCAAAGGCCGCCTGCACCTGCTGGGAGTAGCGTGCTGTTAGCTCTCCTGCTTCTGCGGCGCAACGCTCATTATAATCCACAGCAGCACGCAGGATACCGCTCTTCTCGTCCACCATGTAGACGTAGCGCTCGCAGGTGCAGATGAAGTCGGGCATGATGTCGCTTATCTCCCTATAATCCGAAAAGAGAAAGGACAGGGAACGCCCCGTGTTAATACCCCAGCGTATGCCGAGGGGACGCCATTCTCGCATGAGCTCAAAGAAGGCCTTTTCTATGTGGGGAGGCTGCTCCTCCCTCAATGTGCCATCATAGTCCAAGGAAATGAGAGCACGGCAGGGAACATCGAGGGAGAGAGGTGATTGAGAAGCAAGGGGAAAGCTTTTAAGGCTCAAATCATCGAGCGAGAGTACTGGGAGATTCATGATGAACTAGGGGCAAGGGTGGCACGGACTCCGCGCTGGATAAGGGTGGATGTCTTTGTCTTGCTATCGACCTTTTTCTTGCTATCCACGCAGGCAGGGGGCAGGGCCTCATCAGCGCGACGCATGTGGATTTCTACGCGTCGGTTGAGGGATTGCTTTGCCTTGGATTGGGAGTGCGGGGTGAGCGGGCGTGTATCAGCACAGGCGCGCAGGTAGACACGCTCTATGGGTAGCTTATTCTTTTCTAACCAATCGCGTACGGCCGCTGCACGTTGCAGGGATAGAAGGGCGTTGTACTCTCTGCCACCGTAGCTATCGGTATGTCCCTCTATAATAAAGCGTGTGTCGGGGTTCTTTCTGATAAGGGCAGCTAGTTGGATGAGGGTAACACGCGCGGAGTTGCGCAGGCTGCTTTCCCCAAAGGAAAAGAGAACATCAGCCCCGAGGCGCGCCACGCCAGAGGCCTTCCCCAGCTTTTCCACCTTCAGCAAATCAGAAAGGCTCTTTGTATCAGCAGGCAGGGAGGTATCATCCCCTATCTCGCTAAGAAGCTCTCCCTCCAGCAGGTCGCTGTTGATATCAGGGTTGGTCTGCACCTGTGCCTCTATGGTCATGGGATTAGCGTTGAGCGGGCTAAAGTCAACTGCCAGCTGGCTTTCGGCATGCTGTTGTGCTGCCTCGATGAGCTCCACGCTGCTAGGATTATCTAGTGCTTGGACAAAGGGTTCTTCATCGGGCGCATCGGGTGGGGGAAGCATTGTCTCACCTGGTGCCATGACTAGCTCTTCATACTCTATATCGATAATATCTATCTCCTGCATCTCGGGTTCTTCCTCGATGAGTTCTATTTCCTTATCGGGTTCAAGGATTTCCAACACTTCGTTTTCTTCGACGGGGCGGGCGACGATGCGGATGACTTCCTCGGTTTCTGCCTCTTCAAAGAGGGGCTTCAGCTTGTGAAAATCCACTATAAAGGGCATCACGTAGTAGCCAGCTAAATGCACTCCAAGAGCCGCCAAGGTTGCACAGATGGCCGTGAGCCAGTAGCGTGGCTGGTCATCTTGCCCCAGCGCAGCTCGGCTGGCTTCGGGGCTTTTATCCTGCTTGTGTTGGTGCATCATGGCAAAAGAATGGGCGGGTTATCTTTATTTTTACGACGCAGAAAAGCCTCGCTCATCCAGTGCAGCATACGGGGGATGAGCACTTCCTCCTTGTTTAATAGCTTTATATCAAAAGAAATTTCATCGGGATGGTTGTCTCGCTTGACGCGCACTGTAATCTTTCTGCTTGTCGCATCAGGCGCATCTTTCTTTTCACTGCGTAATGTCCAGATATCCTTGTCATCACTTTTGGCCTGCCTGTATATTTGCAAGGCATCGTCCAGCAGGACAACGGGGCTATCCTGCGCGACATTGATGAGAAGCAAAGGCGTGCGACGGGACATGAGGGCTACAGTCTCCACAGGTGCTACGTCAAAGCTTTCGTAACCCATCTTGCTCTCCAGCTGGCGATCAATGAGCCAAAGCTGCGCCTTCTTGACGAGGGATGAGGGAGAAAGAGAGCGGCTCAGCGACTCGCTAAGGGAGGCAAAGGAATCAATGGCTATCACGCCAGCAAAGCGCTTTTCCTGCGAGAGGCTCTGCAACAACAGGCCTGCACCATAGCCCTGCCCCACAGCCAGCAGCTGCAAATCCTTTTTACCAACTTGCTTTTCTAGGGCATTGAGAAGCAACGGCACATCCTTGCTTTCATTGAGACCATGGCTGCAATAGCTTTGGCTACTCCCGACTGCACGAGAGTCCCATATCACGCAAGGCAGGCCCATGGCTAACAGCTGCTGAGCAAGGGGAAGAGCCGAACGCCTCCCCCTATCCCATTCCACACTGAGAATCACAAAGTCCAGCTCTGCCAAGCCAGAAAGCCCCTCCTTGCGTAGCAGCTGCACGCGCTGTTCACGATTCAAACGTGCAGGGGTCAGAATAAGCGCAGGCAAAGACTGCCCATCCGCCCCTACAAAATCAAAGGATTGGTAGCTAATGCCGTCTATGGGCTCTGGCTCAGGATCCAAATTAGCATAGATAGGATTGCTGGGGTTGAGAATGGGCTCTGCCTCATAGTAGGCGTAGTGCCAAAGATAAAGAGTCGCAGCCACCAGCACTAAGAAAAAAAGCGATAGGCTGATGAGGCAGATTCTTTTAACGAGGCGCATCATGGTGGTGAACAAGAGTAGACATTATAGCAAACGCGCCGCACAATGGCAATGATAAACCCCCGACTTTACCTATGACTTTTGTGTCTTATTACAGTCTTATTATACAGAATCTTCTTCGTACTCTGCTCCCTCGGCAAAGAGCTCATAAGCGATGGAGTCCACTATCTCCACCTCGGCAAACTCACCTACAGGCAATTGGGGATCGACATGTACAGCACCGTCCACGTCAGGGGCATCCCAAGGGCCGCGGGCTATGCCCGGTGCATCCACCAGAACACGCATGCGAGAGCCTACGCCCAGTTGACCTATCTCATCAGAAATCATGGCTTGAAGCATGTTAAGCTCATTCACACGGCGGCGTTTGGTGGCATGGTGTACCTGCCCATCCATCTTGGCAGCCAATGTGCCCTCCTCGCGAGAATAAGAAAATACGCCAGAACGCTCGAAGCGGAATTCCTTCACAAAGTCCTTGAGTTCCACGTGCTCTTCCTCTGTCTCATGCGGCAAACCACTGATAAAGGTCGTGCGAATCCCCACCTCGGGCATGCGTTGACGTATCCTGCGCAGCAGGTCACGTATGTCATCACCACTGGTCTCACGGCGCATGCTGGTTAGCAGTTTATCAGCAATATGTTGCAGGGGGATGTCCACGTACTTCACCACCTTGTCGCATGTTGCCATGGTCTCGATGAGTTCCTCGCTCCAATGGGCGGGGTGGGTGTAGAGAATACGTATCCAAAAATCACCTGGTATGTCGTTGAGCTCTCGCAGAAGGCTAGCAAGGGAGTCCCCTTGAGAGGAATCCACGCCACTGGTCTTTGTCGCCCTCTTCTCCCATCTGTCCATACCAAAGTAGGTGGTATCTTGGGCAGTGAGGTTGATTTCTTTGATGCCGCTTTCTATCATCTTGCGAGCCTCGCGCAGGATGCTCTTCACCGTACGGCTACGGTGGGAGCCACGTATGCGCGGGATGATGCAAAAGCCGCAGGCATGGTTGCAGCCTTCGGAGATTTTGATATAGCTATGGCTGTTTTCTGTGAGGTGGTAGCGGTGCTCGGCAAAGTCAGGTATGAGCTTAGAACTGGGGGTGGAGTAGATGCGCTGCGCTGTCCCATCAAAGCAGGCAGTCGCAATGTCCGCCACCTCATGTATGAGATCCAGCCCCATAAAGACATCCACCTCGGGCAGGCTGTCGGTGAGGTTTT
>CAYJON010000159.1:0-4214 GCA_964371795.1 uncultured Akkermansia sp.
GGCGGGCATGTTTTCTTTTAAGGCACTGTCGCCACCTCGCGCTACGCGCTCGGTTCTTCCTGCGGGCTCTGCCCGCGCCCGGCAGGACTCTGTCCTGCACCTGCCCAAGAACTGAGTTCTTGGGGATCTCCCCGAACGCAAGCGCAGGGCTAAGGTGTAAATCTCATCAATCGCTCCGCCAGCTCCTGCTTATCAAAGTCAATAATACTCTTCGTCCCCATATCCTCACAGACTCGCGCTGCCACCGTTGCCGCATATTGCAAGCCACGCAGCATCACCATCGTCTGCGGATGCCCCATATCCACCCCGTTCTCCGCGATAAAGGCCGCTAAAGCCCCCAAGAAGCAATCACCCGCCCCAGTCGGGTCAATAGCATTATCCAACACCCACGCAGGGCAACTAATCACCTGCTCCTCACCATGCGCATCCTTGTAAACAAGCATTGATCCCTTGCTGCCCAGCTTCACTATGGCATAACGCGGTCCAGCGGCTAGGATGGCTCGCGCCGCCTCTAGGTAATCGCTAGTGCTTGCAAAGTACTCTGCCTCTTCCTCGTTCATCAAGACCAAATCTACCTTGGATAACAGTTCCTTCACTTCTTCAGGGTTGATGGTGAGCCAAAGTTTCATGGTGTCCAACATGATAAAGCCCGCCCCACGGCATTGCTCTATCATTCGCAATTGATGATGGGGATTAGCATTACAGACAACGGCTACTGCTGGCTGCTGCAAGGCTGTAGGTAGCTCTAGCTTCCATTCTTCCTCCACGCCTAATACTGTCTCCACGGTCTCGCGTATGTTGATGTCGTCTTCATAACGCCCCGTCCATGCAAAGCTACGTCCCTCCAGCACGTCAACATGCTGCATGCTGACCCCGTTGCTTTCTAGTGCGCTGCGAAAGTCTGCTGGAAAGTCTGTGCCGACAACGCCAATGAGGCGTGCCTTGTCCGTGGCAAATCGAGCTGCCAATGCCGCAAAAACGCCAGATCCGCCCAAGACGGAATCAGCAATGCCAGTAGGCGCGATGAGGGTGTCTATGGCTATGGTTCCATAGATGAGGATGTGATCTTTGTTCATGATGGATGGAGTATTTTTAGAAATTCTTCTTCGTTGATGATGGGGATGGAGAGTTGTTCTGCCTTTTTGCGCTTGCTACCACCGCCCTCTCCTGCTAGTAGGTAGCTGGTCTTGGAGGTGACGCTGCCGCTGACCTTGCCACCTGCCTCGGTGACCATGCGGGCAAACTCGGGGCGCGGCTGGGAGAGGCTACCAGTGATGACAAAGCTAAGTCCCGCCAACACGCCTGTATCGGCATTGCTCGCCTTGTCCTCCACATAGTTATCAGACTGCGGGTTGATATCTAGTTCTGCCAGACGCTCGCGGAGCATCTGCCCTGCCTCGGAATCAAAGTAGCGGCACAGTTCTGCGCTAACGACAGGGCCTAGCTCATTGCGTAGTCCCATTTTGCTCTTTTCTGTGCTGCCAACGGGCTTGCATTCTAGGTAGCCACGCTTTTGCCATGGCTGGGCGAGGTTCAACATCTCTTCTCGGAGGGATGCGCCTTCCTCATAACGGCTTCGGGTGGGCAGGGCGTTGTACTGCTCTACCAAGGCAGATATGCGCTGGTAGTCATGCAGGTAATCTGACTGCATCAGGCTATTAAAATCAGGATGCAGGCTGGCTATATCTCGCGCTGTGGTCACGCCCACCTGTGGCAGACCTAGGGCAATAATCCAGCGGCTGAGGGGTAGGGATTTTGCGGCTTTTAGGGCGGCAAGTGCCTTGGTGGCATTCTTTTCTCCCCAGCGTCGAGGGGCTTCCTCAGTGCCTAGGTTGAGAGAGCCTAGTTCCTCGATTCGCAAATCAAATAAATCCAGTGGGCTGTGTATCATGTCCTGCCTCACCAGCGATTCAACGACGCTCTGTGCCATGCTTTCTATGTCCAATGCCTCGCGGCGGCAGAAGTACACGCTGCGCATCACGGCCTGCGCTGGGCAGGTCAGGTTGGTGCAACGCCACGCAATCTGTCCCTCTGCTTGACTGATGGGGGCATGGCAGCTGGGGCACTGCCCCTCTAGTGCATCGTAAAGGGAGTAGGGCTGCGTGTCACTGGGTCGCTTTTCTGTGATAACACGAACAACAGAGGGAATGATTTCCCCCGCCTTTTCAATGAGAACGGTATCAAGCAAGCGTATGTCCTTGCGCGTGATTTCATCCTGATTATGCAGTGTCGCACGGGACACGGTGCTACCAGAGATGAGAACAGGCTGCAACTCTGCCACAGGAGTGAGCACCCCTGTGCGTCCCACCTGAATGGTGATGTCCTGTAGCAGGGTTTCCTTCTGCTCTGGCAAGAACTTGTAGGCAGCTGCCCAGCGGGGAGCACGTGCGGTGACACCCAATTGCTCTCTCAGGGCAAGGTCATCCACCTTGATAACGGCACCATCTGTGCCGTAGCCCAATTCATGCCTCAGCTGGCTGATGCGCGAGACAGCCTCTTGTAATTCTGCGAGATTGTGGGTGAAGGTGATGGGCTGATTGCCAGCTATGCCCATTCTCTCTAAAAGCTGGTGAAAATCCGCGCTACGCTCCATTTCATCCCCCTCATAGACTCCTAAGCCATGCGCGATGAAGTCCAGATGCCTCTTTGCCACCTCCTTGCTATCCAGTAGTTTCAAACTACCAGCGGCGGCATTGCGTGGGTTGGCAAAGGCGGGCAAGCCCTCCTCCTCTCTCTGGCTGTTCATGCGCGCGAAGTCTGCCCAGCGTATGAAGACTTCTCCCCTCACCTCCAGCCGCGCGGGCGCGTCAGGGGGGAGTTGCTGGGGGATGCTGGCAATGGTGCGTATGTTCTCGGTGATGTCATCGCCCTGCTTGCCATCACCACGTGTTGCGGCGTAGCGCAGAGTACCCTTTTCATACATGAGGGTGACAGCGCAGCCGTCAATTTTTGGCTCTACGGTGCAGAGCGGCTCACTGCCAATATTCTTGCAAAGTCGGTTGTAGAAGTCCAGCAATTCCGCATCGCTGACCCCCTCGCCCTCCTTTTGCTCAAAGATGTCATCTATGCTCATCATGGCCTGCTCATGCCTGATGCGCGAAAAACCCTCGCTGAGGTCATCACCCACGCGCTGTGTCGGAGAGTCAGAGCGCAGCAGCGCGGGGAAATCCCGCTCTACCTGCTCCAACTCCCTGTAGAGAGCATCGTACTCTGCATCACTAATCTCTGGCGCAGCCTGTGCGTAGTAGAGCTCATTGTGATGGCGCAGTTGCGTGATAAGCTCCTCGTAGCGTTGCTTATTCTTCTCCTCTGACAGATCGAATAAATCCATGATTTTATTGGGATAAAAAGCTCAAAAGCCCTGTACGATGGCGTATTTGCTGGAGGCTATGGCTGGGGCTCAGCTGGGTGAGCAACTCCACACCACGCTCCCAATCACGGGAAAGTTGACTAGGCATGTGCGCGTCAGAGTTAACCGCAATGGGAACACCACGGCGCAGCAACTCTCGGAGCATCTCCTCACTGGGGTACTGCTGGGCGCAGGGCTTGTGCCAACCCGCGACATTGAGCTCTACTATGCTATCCCCCTCTTGCAGGGCATCCAACACGGGCTCATAATAGGACATGAGACTGCCCTCTTTGGGGTAGTTGCCCCATATTTTCATAATATCAATATGCCCATACATATCAAAAAGCCCACTGCGCACCATGTCTAGGACATGCCCCCAATAACGATCCCAATCCTGCTGCACCTGCTCTGGTCTATTACCAAAAACAGGGTCATCCAAGGCAGATTCTGTGGAAAGATAGTGGATAGAACCAATGAAGTAATCCCAGTCATAGCGGGCACGCAGCTCCACTATCCAGTCCTCCATACCCGCTATCCAATCGCATTCTAAGCCCACTCGTATGCGCAAATCTGTCCCCTTTGCGGCTGTGCGAGCGCGCTCCACCCAATCCCAGTAGAGGGGCAATTGCTCCTCGCGCATGCGCCACTCATCAAAGGGCTCAATGCGCTTTGGCATGGGGGCATGGTCGGCTATGCCGTACTCGGTCAATCCCAACTCCAATGCGCGTTCTACAAAGGCCTCTGGCTCTCCCTCTGCGTGGAGACAAAGTGGCGTGTGGGTGTGATAATCGCTGCGCCTAATAATCATAAGCCCAGCATAGCACAATCCCCCCACAGAGACAAGCCCCGTCCTGTCCAACTATAG
>CAYJON010000160.1:0-4139 GCA_964371795.1 uncultured Akkermansia sp.
GACGCGCAGCAGGCTAGGGAGTTTCCATCTGATTGTGTACCTCATTCATAAAATCAGGTGTAATCATCTGGTGGAGCGTCGTGTTGACAAGAATGAGATCTGTATCGCGACCTGCGGAGTAGGACCAGGTGCTAAAGCTTCTATTCATGTCCAAGGCGTAGTGGTTGAGTAGGAAGGCAAAAATCTTTGGCGAGCGATAGCGGGCTGCCTGTGCGCCTGCTTGGTAGAGCTTGTCCGAGCTGCGTAGCTCTGGATGTTGCTGAATCAGCGCGGCAAAAAGCTCCAAATCATCGTAAGCGCAGGCCTGATTCCAACGTAGGATGGCATCGTTTGCTTGCAACCAGACGCGCTGGGGCATGTCTATATTGGCTGTGTAGTTGAGGCGTTGAGTCTGTCCTCCATTCACATCAGCGACGAGGGTGAAGTGATTTTCACGCTCTTCAACAACCGTTTCGGGGGGAGTCCAGACTGTTTCTTCGTAAGTCGTGCCATGCTTCTTGTCACGATGCGTGTAGGTGCTAGAATAGCCAGGCTTCGTGTAGGAAGAGCGCGTGATATAGCTTGTCCCCCATGATATGCGACCATCTGTTGCAGAGCCATTGATACTCTGAGCATCTCCAAAGGCGGAGAAAAGTTCTTCACTACTGCCACCCATGAGGACTTGGGTGGTATTTTCATTGATACTGAGGCTATTGGTGCAGGCTGCCAGCGTGCAGCATAAGGCAGTTAAAGGAAAAAGAGGAGAGTGATTCATATGTGTACATCATAATATTATGATATTTATTGTCAAGGTTAAAATAGCATCGCCTTTTATGTGATGTTTATCTTGTTGTGGTGAGGGGAATTTGCTACTCTAGGGGAGTATGAAAAAACGTTCCTTTATTCTTTTGGCATTCTGTAGCTTATTCTTTGCAGGCTGTCAGATGCTCTGTGATAATTCTGTATCAGAGCAGTATGTGAGTATTGCGCCCTATACATCCCAAGACTCTTACCTGAAAATAATGCGCAAGCTGCAATCAGAAGCCGCCTACCTCGTCCTAGAGTCGCACTCAGTAGGCATGATAGGAGATCCAGAGCTGAGACTAAAGAGCAAAATCATGCGCAGCGCAGAGTGGGAAGATTCTCTCAACAAGTGGGTAGAATGCCGCAGCTGGGGGATACTGATCCTAGAGGAAGAAATCATCCCCGAGGCTATGTTTAGCTCTCACGTATTGTTACAATATAGCTTTTATAACAAGGAGGGAGAGCTCTTACTCCAAATCCAACCCAACTCCACACAGTGGGGTTACTCCAAGTGGGGCTGCCTACGCCATATCACCGACGATATCACGCAGTGGGAAAGCGTAGGCAAGGCACGGCAGCGCATGCATGATACCCACTTAGATTCTTAGAAGTCTCCAATTATTTTTTATCGGAGTTCTCGAAAATTTCTTTAAGTTCCTTGTTCCCGAGGTAGTTTAAGGCTGTAAGCTCTTTGACTTCCTCCTGCAACTTCGCCAAGGCTGTTGAGATGGACGTCTGCGCGCCGAGAGCATGATAGACCTCTCTAAATTTATCAGCATCTTTGCCCTGTATGTTTGCCATCTCCGCTGTAATTGCACGCTGGAAGGCAGAGAGATTGCGAATAGCTAGTGTGGCTTCTTCTGGCGTTATCTTCTTTTCCACGCATTGTGTGACATTCTCGCGGATACGATTAATGACAGTTTCGATATCCGTCAAAAGGACGAGGTATTCTGTTGTTTGGGCATCGAGTTTTTTACCACCAAAGCTGTGCTCATTGAATTGCTTGATAAAGGGAGTGACGCGTGCTTTGTAGCGGAGGAAGGCTTTTTTTAGCTCCTCACTGCCAAAGTAATTTAACTCTTCCAAACTGGCGCAGATAACACGAAAGTTAAAAAATTCCTCGCGTACCCATTTGTTAGTCCCTTCATTTGCTAACTCTGTAGCAAGTTCTTTTGAAAATGCTTCTGATTTTTGTCGAAGACCCTTATCATAATGAGTCCATACATTGTAAGAGTCCCCAGCGATAAATTCTATCACCGCTTCGATATTTTTTTGGCTCTTGCTTTCAAAAAATTGATAATTGATAACATAGTTGGCACTACCTAATGATTGGATGACACCTTCGCAAACATAGGTGTATACGATGACATCACCCTCCGCTAGAGCGGGACTGACAAGAGTGGGTAGAGAAAAAGCAGCTAAAGTTCCAAGTTGTGTAAATTGTCTCATACTCACATTATAGAACAAGAAGGAGATATGGCAAGTTAAAATGTTCCCTAGGAAGGTATTTTGCGATAAGGTGCGTCATCCAGATTCTGCTCCGCGTGAGAATCCATTTGACTGCTACGAAAGCATGTATCGCCGTTTTTTTGTTTGCGTGAACTGCTCATTGTGAGAATGTCACGTTGTCTTTGCAAGTGATGTCGTCGGATTTGCTCGCCAGCACCTTGTCTCTTGTGATATGATACGCGCGTACCATGATGAACACAGTTACGAATCGTATCATTCTCTGCCTTTGTCTTTTCTTTTTCCTAGCACCTGTCTTTGCTGCTGACATCGCAGTGGATGATGTATCTGCTGCTTGGACGCATGAAGAAACAGGAAAAGGCGCGCAGTTCAGCCACTTTCCCCACCCCCTGCCTTCCTATGCAGCCACAGAGGCAGAGATGACACTAGGCGAAAAACTCTCCTCACGCATCGAGGCGCATCAATTTAATATCGCGGTGACACTGGTCTTCCTCTGCGCGATTATCCATACCTTCTTGGCACCCATTTTCCAGAAAATGGCTCATCATAGTACGACTCCGTGGAAGTCAAAGCTATTTCATATTCTGGGAGAGATAGAACTCATCTTTGGCATGTGGGTCATACCCTTTGCAGTTGTTTGCCTTTGCTATTACTCGCCAGCTGACCTATTTGCCTATGTGGCGCGGGATACTAGCTATACAGAACCCCTCTTTGTCGCGGTGATTATGATTATTGCTGCTTCCCGCCCTGTTTACCGACTTGCGGAAAACATGTTGGGCTGCGTTGCCAAGTTGGGCAATCAGTCCCCCACGGCATGGTGGTTGTCGGTGCTGACTATAGCACCCTTCCTGGGATCATTCATCACAGAGGCGGCAGCAATGACGCTGGCTGCCATTATTCTTAGCAAGAAGGTATACTCGTTGAAGCCCAAGGCAAGCTTTGCCTATGCAACGCTGGGTCTGCTCTTTGTGAATATCTCCGTTGGTGGAACACTGACACACTTTGCCGCTCCCCCCATCGTGATGATAGCGGGCAAATGGGGTTGGGGGATAGACTACATGATGATCAACTTTGGCTGGAAGGCTATGCTGGGTATAGGACTGGCTAATGCGCTGTATTATATGCTGTTCCGCAAATACTTGGCAGAATTGAATGCGCTTGCCCTCAATCACGCGAAGGAAGAACTGCCAGAGGAAAAGGAGAAAGATGCCCCACGTCCCTTGCCACTGTGGATATATGGGATATCGATAGCCTTCCTCGTCTACACCGTTTATTACGCGCATTACCCTGTGTTCTTCTTATCGGGCTTTGCTGTATTCTTGGCCTACACACTGATGACTGGCAAGCATCAGGACAAGCTAGAATTCCGCATACCGCTTTTGGTTGCCTTTTTCTTGGCGGGTCTGCTCATCTTGGGTGGTGTGCAGGGATGGTGGATGCAGCCAGTATTGCAGGCCTTGGCGCAGCTGGGCGAGGTACCTACCATGGCGGTGGCGACAATTTTGACAGCCTTTAATGACAATGCAGCGGTGACCTTCTTGGCGAGTACCGTGCCTAATCTGCCGGAGGCGATGAAGTATGCCATCGTGGCGGGTGCGGTGACAGGTGGTGGTTTGACGGTGATAGCTAATGCGCCTAATCTGGCGGGGCAGTCAATATTGAGCAAGCATTTTCCGTCTATTAACGCATTGCATCTGGCGCTCTGGGCACTGTTGCCTACGGTGATTATGTTTGCGGCCTTTATATTGTTGTAGGGGAAAAGAAGAGGACGTGTTCTCGCGAAGCGTTCGAGAGATTCCCAAGAGTGCGCTCTTGGGGGCACTCGCGGGGGCAATCCCGCGCGGGTTCGGGCAGAGCCCGAAAGGCAAACCGAGCGCGTAGCGCGAGGC
>CAYJON010000161.1:0-4088 GCA_964371795.1 uncultured Akkermansia sp.
GCTGTGCATAACATACTTCCCAGGAGAGAAGAGATCAAGTCGTGCAGCAAATTCCATAGGAATTTTACCAGCTTTTATAAATTTTTCTAAATCGGCATGCATACGTATCTACATAATAACATATCTCAGGTCAAGGTCAACCCCTCAATTATAAAAAATAATAAAAATTATTTTGAATCAAAGGTCCCCCATGCAGCTGGTCGGTGGAAATCTGGCTGCCCAGAACAATCTGATGCTGTCGTCACAAAAAGCTGCTCTGGGCTATTCAAAATAGCACAGACAGCCACACGACAGGTGGACAGTTCTATGCCCAAGCCCTCAAGGTAGCTCAGGGGAAGCCGCGCTTCGCACTGCCATCCCTCATCGGAAAACTGCCCACTGGCCAAAGCCTCTGGAGCAGCGTAGCCCTCTTTCCAAATCACGCGTGGACCAGAAAAGACCTCTGACCACCATGCACCCGCAGGATTCACATTAAACTCCAAATAGCGTTCCAGATTTTCCGAGGCGATGAAAAACTCTGCCACATCATATCGCCAGAGTTCTTCTTGAAAGCAGCCCTCCTTGCCCTCGGGGTGGATGAGGGGCTTTGCCGCGCAGGCCGCCCTGAAAACCAAGTAGCCATCCTCTACAAAAAATCGGTACGCAAAGGGCGCAGCAAGGGTCTCGCCATACCATTCCTCCCTCAGCCAATCAGATGCTGAGCCAGCTTGTTCATGAAGTATAATTGACATAATTTCTTTGAATAGTGAAAAATTTTAATTCTCCCAGCGCAGCAGCTTTGCCTGCCCCGCAGCTAGGGAGAGGGTGAGCCCCTTGCCCTCCAAATCCGCCGTCGCGACCTCATACACCCCCTCATCCAAAACAGAGACAAAACGCTGCGTCTCTTTGCCAGCACGGCGACACCATTCCATCGCATTGCGTGGGATATGGACAGATAGCTGTGGCTCATCGTCTAAAGGCGATAGATTACAGAGTGCTAGGTAGCAGTCATTTGTTCTCTTATCATAGCGCAAGAAGGCGTAAAGCCAGTGACCAGAATGCGTTTCTCCCCTCCCCCTGCCAAAGTTTACTGTCTGCTGATTAGCCCAGTTGAGGCCATAAAAGCCCCCCTGCGCAAAGGCGGGTTGCTGCATGCAACGCAACAGGCGACCAGCCCAGTCACGCTGCGCGTGTTGCTGCGCACTAAGCCCACCACCGTCGTAGCGCAGCTCATTCACCCAGAGCTGGAGGCGCGGCAAACTAGTGTAATCAAATATGCTAGTGCGGCCATTGTCTCCACCAAAGCCCCCTGCCCCCTCGGCTCTCTCGCCTAGTTCCTGCCCATTGTAATAAAGAACAGGTCCTCGGCTGCTAGCAAACTGCGCCACAGAAAGCGCAGGTGTCACCACATCCCCCACATTAGCCCAGTGTCCGTAACTACAGAGGCGGGGTTCATCATGATTTTCTAGGTAACGCACACCTTGGTCAGCCAGTGCAGCCCCCAGTCCATGCAGCTTGTCCAAATCATTAGCCCAGCCATCCTTCTCATACAGATGGCGCAAGGCCTCATAACTAGGTGCATCATAGACAGCATTAAAGCCCGATGCCAGCAAGGCCTGCTGCACAGGCTCATGAGTCATCTTCATATGATCATCATAGGCCTCTGCTATGAGGTAGCAACGCTCATCACGCAGGCGGCAACGCGCACTGACCCAAGCCCAAAAGCGCATGGGTATCATATGCGCCATATCACAGCGAAAGCCCCCTACGCCCTTCTCCTGCCAGAAGGCAAGAATAGCATCCATCGTCCGCCATGTCTGCGGCACAGAAAAGGAGGTACAAAGCACCGTGGGTAAAAAGTCGCATGCCGCAGCACCCCATCGGTAGTCCACGCCATAGTTCAGCTTCACCGTCTCATACCAGTCATAAACAGAAGGAGTCCAGCTAGCGGCATTGTTACCTGTGACGCGTCCCCACTGGGACTCCCCCTCATAAACACCCTCGGGCAGACGCAGCGGCGGACCTTCACCATCGGCTTGGAGGTAATAAAAACTCTGCTCACGCGAGAAAAATACCCCCTTATCATCCAGCCTCCCAAAATTATGCTCTGGGTGCAGCGGAGAGTCATAATCACGCGACACGTGATTGGGCACAAAGTCAATCATGGGCACCATACCCCAGTAGCGCACACGGGCAAGCAGAGCTTCAAACTCCTCCATACGCTGCTGCGGGTTTTCTGCCAAATCGGCATCCACATCAAAGTAATCACGCACGGCATAAGGGCTGCCCGCCTTCCCCTTGACCAGACAGGAGGGGCTGGGCTGCTGCCCACCATAGTCACTCAACGTTGCATGTGCCAGCACACCCGTGAGCCATAGATGCGTCACACCCATATCACGCAGGGATTCCAAAGCAGCATCGTTGATACCAGCAAAAGTACCACAGCCATTCTGGCTTCTATCCCCATGAGGGACACCCCCACGCTGAGTATTGGAAAAATGTCGAACAAAAAGCTGATAAATAATAGGACGCATAAGTAATCCTCCATACACTAGCAAAAATCATCCAGCTTGGCAAGGAAATAGAACAATTCTAGACGCCTAAATTTAAATCAAAACCTATTTTTTTTATAGGAATATAAATCAATAAAATACAAAAACTCTTCAATAGATAACTAAAACAACATCAATATTTAGCAACGCTAACAAATAACATTGAACACAGACCATCAACGCCTCAGCCAGCACCCGATGCCTCGATTTTTCCTTGCACAGCTGGCAAGAATTGCTATAATTGAGTGCATGCACCAATCAACAAAATGCATCCAAGCTGGCTGGACACCCAAAAAGGGTGAACCACGTATCGTCCCCATCGTACAGAGCACCACCTTCAAGTACGAGACCAGCGAACAGATGGCAAAGCTTTTTGACCTAGAAGAAGCAGGCTTCTTTTATAGCCGCCTACAAAACCCCACCAACGAAGCCGTTGCGAGCAAAATAGCCGCCCTAGAAGGGGGCGTCGCAGCCATACTCACCTCCTCGGGGCAATCTGCATGCTTTTACGCCATCGTCAACCTCTGCGAAGCAGGCGACCACCTCGTCTGCACCTCAGCCGTCTACGGAGGCACCTACAACCTCCTAGCTGTTACATTGAAAAAGATGGGCATCTCCGTCACCTTTGTTGACCAAGACAGCAGTGATGAGGAAATCCTCTCCGCCTTCCGTCCCGAGACAAAATGCCTCTTTGGAGAAAGCCTCTCCAACCCATCGCTACAGATACTGGACATCAGACGCATGGCAGACATCGCCCACTCTCAGGGAGTCCCCCTCATCGTGGACAACACCTTTGCAACACCCATCAACTGCCGCCCCTTTGAACATGGTGCAGACATCGTCATGCACTCCACCAGCAAGTACATGGATGGTCATGCAGCAGCAGTTGGAGGAGTCATCGTAGACAGCGGCAACTTTGACTGGTCAGCCCACGCGGAAAAATTCCCCGGACTCACGCAGCCAGACGACTCTTACCATGGACTCATCTACAGCGAAGCCTTTGGCAAAGGCGCCTACATCACAAAGTGCACCGTCCAGCTCATGCGTGACTTGGGCGCGATAGCCGCACCACAGAACGCCTTCCTCCTCAACCTAGGACTAGAAACCCTACACCTCCGAGTACCTCGTCATTGCGAAAACGCGCAAGCCGTCGCAGAATTCCTACAAGCACAGGATGACATCGCATGGATCAACTACCCCGGACTGGAGGGAGACAAGTATTATGAACTCGCCCAACGCCAATTTGACCAGGGGCAAAGCTGCGGCGTTGTCACCTTTGGCATCAAGGGAGGCAGAGAGCGATCCATCGCCTTTATAGACGCATTAAAACTCATCGCCATCGTCACACATGTAGCGGACGCGCGCAGCTCCGTACTGCATCCAGCGAGCCACACACATCGCCAGCTGACAGACGAGCAGATGTTAGCAGCAGGTGTCGCTCCTGACCTCATCCGCCTCTCCGTAGGCATAGAGGACATACGCGACATCATAGCCGACCTAGAACAGGCACTGGGTCAAATTAGGAGTTAGGAGTTAGGAGTTAGGAGTTAGGAGTTA
>CAYJON010000162.1:0-4058 GCA_964371795.1 uncultured Akkermansia sp.
AGGGCGCTGCCCTGCACCCGCCCAAGGATGGTATCCTTGGGAATCCGTTGAACGCTATCGCGCAGGGTGACGCTATAACTTATGCAAGGCTTTCGCGGCGGCTCGGTTGATTTTTCCGTGCTCGTTGCGAGGCAATCCTTGCGCTATATGCACTATTCTCTTGGGTCGCTGGTAGGCTGGTAGCTCTGTGCTCACGGCTCTTTCCAGCTCCACCAATCTATCCAACTCTCCTTCCCACAACAAGATGAGGCTATGCCCCAGGCTCTCATGCTCCTCTCCCAAGGCGATACAGCTGATGCCTGTTTTCTCATAGAGCAGTTGCTCAATAAGCTCTACCTTGATTTTGATACCCCCGCTGCTGATGATGTTGTCATGCCTCCCCAACATGATAAAGCCCCCGCTGTCGCTGTCCAGCTGGACGATGTCGTTGCTATGTAGGCTTTGTAGCTCTGTGTGTGTGTCGCTGATGATGAGGCGCGATTCCTCGTCCACACGGAGTTGGACTCCATCCAGCGGGCTGTAGTAGGGGCTGGCTTCTTTCCCGTTGATGCGCCTCAGTGCAATGTGGGAGTATGTTTCTGTCATGCCGTAGGAGGCGTAGACTTTGCCCGTATGGGTTTGGAGTTTTTGCTCTACCTTTTGCGGGATGAAGCCTCCTCCCAAAAGGAGGGTGCGGATGCGCTGCAGTTCTTCTATGGCTGTGCTAGCAGCTTGCTGGCTGACGATGGGGGCAAAGTCGATGTTCTGCACTTCATCCAGATCTGCGAAGAGCTGTCCACTGGGTTCTCTGTAGCAGAGTGTGGCTCCTGAGAGCATGCAGCGTATCACCATCATCTGCGCGGCGATGAAGCTAGCAGGCAGGCGCAATAGGACGGTCTGTCCTGCGCGGAGGGTAAAGATGTCGCAGCTGCGCTGTGCGCTGGCAAGGAGGGCTTTTTTGGGGGCAAGAAAGAGTTTTGCCTGCCCTGTGCTGCCAGAGCTTTGCAGGGTGATGTGCTCGCTGTCGTTGTACCATTCTTGCAGGAAGCGCAGGAGGTGGCGGCTGTTGCTTTCGTCGAGTTGGGGGATGCTCTGGGGGAGTTGTCCTTCCCTCAGTTCACAGCCGTTGATGAAGAGCGGCAGCAGGTGGTGTTCGGTGCTCATGGGGCTTGGCGCAGGGTTTTGGTTGCGCTGGCAAAGGCGAGGCTGATGAGGGTCGCACTCAGCGGGAAGACGAAGATGAGAACAACTAGGTAGGGCAGAAAGGCGTTGGTGTGGTAGAAGAGTAGCGCGCCAGCTAGCAGAGTTCCCGCGCAGAAGGTGAACCAGAAGAATTGCGGTATCCAGCTAGGGATGCGCATGGGTTGCGGTTGGAGGAGGTTGACTCGGCGCAGTACGTGAGAGCCCACCACATAGCCCCAATAGATATTGTAGAGGGGGATGAAAAAGCCAATGACTATCTGCCAAGAGGGCGGTGGCTGCATCAATTCTCCGTTCTCATCTTGGTCAACGTTGGGTAGCTTTTTGTTGCGCCACAGGCGCACGACTACAGTGAGGAGGATGATGAAGATGAGAAGTCCACAAACGAGGTAGGTGAGCACGCTGATGATGGGTAGGAAAAAGAAGCATATCATGCTGCCTACACAGATGAGGTTGAGGATGAAGATGATTTTTGACCAGAGGGGAAGTTCTACTTCGTACCAGTATTCTTCCGTTGCTTCGCGGGAGGGGATGAAGGAGAGCTGCGCTATGCTGTGGGGCTCTTTCAGGGGGCTACCTATCATGCAGCGTTGTTCGAGGTCAATTTTCTTCTCCCGTCTCATCTCGATGATGCTTTCTGCGGTGTAAGGGCCCAAGATAGGGCCTTCGTTGCTGAGCAGCCAAATGCTTTTTTCTGATCTACCGCAGACGCTGAGCCAGTAGTTTTGGAGGGCACGCAGTTGCTGTATGCCCATCTGAATGAGGATGATAATCAGCCCCCATGAGCAGACGGCAAAGAGGGGGAGCATGTAGATGAAGATATCGCGGTTGATGCTGATATTCCAGTAACCGTGGATGAGAATGGCAAAGGCAAGGAAGAAGAGAAAGTGTGGGTGCGTCAGTGCTTGACGTAGGCTACGCCCTCTTAGACTATTCCACAATGCACCACAGGTAATTGCTGTCCAAGTCACGTGACCCGCAGTGAGGAAGAATAGAGAGCGCGTCGCCATCACTAACTGCGCCTTCTGGTAATCCAATTGCTCTGCTAACCCCATGTTCACAGGAGCATAAAGAGCCTCAAAGGCGTAGCCCGTGCTCTCAAAAATAGTGAAACCTGCACCCACAGCCCCCCCGTAGAGCAGACCATGTAGCACAGACGCATTCTTCCTACCGACAGAGCCGGCTAAGAGAAGAGCCGCCGCAATCTTTGCAGGCTCCTCTATCAGCCCAGCCATAAAGGGAATATGAGTCAGCTGAAAGTTAGCCAAGAGCACAGTGAAGACAATGGAGAGCATCCCCCCCATGCCTACCATACTCAGAACGCGAAAGAAAGGAATATTACGCCAGAGATTGAACTCCGACAAAAGACTAACAAGACCAACAGGGATAATGAGGCTCTGGATGAAAAGGGAACTAGCAAAGAGACGCTCATTAAAGATATTGATACGCGCAAAGTGCTCCATGAGCATAAAAAAGAGCGAAAAAAGCATCATCCCCATGATGAGCAGCAGGCTGCGCCAAGGAAACTGCCAACGCGCCTCAATACTACAGAGATGTGGCGTGGTGTAGGTACTACCTATGCAGAAGAAATCTATAAAAGACTGCTTGTCATGAAGCGTGAGAAAGTCACGCATCATGTTTTTAAGAGAGAAGGAGGAACGTATCGGAGGCATAGAGAGAGGGGGAGCTTCGCTTAATTCCAATAACGCTTAGCATTGGGGATATTTTCTTTGCGTGATTCACGCGCGTAGCCAAAGGAACCCTTGTCACCGACATAGGGCTTTCTGCGCTTGGTGGGTGTTTTCTTATCAGGGCGTTGTAGGTAATCCACAACACCGTCACCTACAGCCTCCGCGTAATCAATGGCATTACCCCTATCGGCTAGGTATCGAGCATGCTTAATATTATTGAGGTAAGCCACCTCTAGGATGACAGCGGGAATACCAGCATCATCGCATACATTCATCCAGCCTGCCCCTGCGCTTGCATCAATGGAGCGGGTTTGCAGCGTGATTTTATCACCCTCATGGGGGAAATCACCATCCTCTATGAGCTCCTCCTCCATCGTGCGGCCGATGGACTCGGCCAGTTGGTAGCCATTGCGCTTATTGTATATCAGTAGGCCGGGCACCTCCCTCTTACTCCAACCACGTCCTGTACTATTATGGTGGAGGAAGACAATGCACTTTGCCTTGCTGAACACGGCATAATCAGCACTGATGATACCGCGTGAGACGCGATCGGGGAAATAGCGAGAGGGGTAGCGTTGTACTTCGGACTGAGCTTGTTGTTGGTGAAAGATGCCAGCGCGTTGGGCAAGTTTGCGCAGGTGGGGATCTTTGGGGGCATTACCGCGATTGATGAGCATGCATTCGTAGCCAGCGTCCTCTATCTCCTCCTTGACATAGATAGCGTACTCGTACCAGAAGCGTAGTTCCGTGATGGTTTTGCCATCGACAGGGGTGGGGGTTTTCGCGCCTTGGGCGGCTTCGATGTGGCCTATATCGAGAATAACCAGTCCTTTGCTGGGGCCAAAATGACCACAGGAAACGAGGAGGAGGGATAAGAATAGACCGAGGAGGTAGCGATGGAACATGTGTTTATATCCTATAAATTGAAGTAGGCTGCGTCAAGGCAATAGTTATTAAAGAGGGGAAAAGGGGAAAATTTGTTCCTGCGCTTGCGTTCAAATGATTCTTAAGAACGAAGTTCTTGAGCGGGTGCAGGGCGGCGCCCTGCCAGGTCAAGGACAGAGTCCTTGTGCGCTCAAGGGCGCAGTCCCTTGCGGGCGCGGGCAGAGCCCGCAGGAAGAACCGAAGCGCGAAGCGCGAGGCTGTCAGTCAGGTTAAAGAAAATTTCTCACGCCCGAGAAGAACACC
>CAYJON010000163.1:0-4039 GCA_964371795.1 uncultured Akkermansia sp.
TGTCTAGTGTATTCTTTGCTAAGTCATGCAGAAAACGAATTGCGAGAACCTGCCTTAAGCTCATCCCTTATCTGCGCCGCCGTTTCAAAGTCCAGTCGCGCCGCCGCCTGCTTCATCTCTCTCTCCAGTCTCTTCCTCTTCGCCTCCAGCTCCTCCTGCTCTCCACCCTCGGCAGCCTCCAGTAATCCATACTCCTCCTCTTCCTCTGGTGAGTACAGTCGCAATGTGCTTTGGTCCGCTCTCTTCACCGAGTGCGGTGTGATTCCATGTTCTTCATTGTACCGCTTCTGTATCTCACGTCGACGATCCGATTCCGTAATAAGCGCGCGTATGGAGTCTGTCTCCTTGTCACAAAAGAGTACACACTCCCCTTCCTCATGTCTTGCGGCTCTCCCCGCTGTCTGCACGAGGCTGGTTTCATTGCGCAAGAAGCCTTCTTTGTCAGCATCCAAGATGCAGACGAGGGAGACTTCTGGTAGGTCAAGCCCTTCTCTGAGTAGGTTGATGCCTACGAGGATGTCTACTACGCCAGATCGTAGTTTGCGCAGGATTTCCACGCGTTCTATGGCATCCACGTCAGCATGGATGTATTCGACGCGTAGTTGGAGTTTTTTGAGGTAGTCGGTGAGGTCTTCTGCTGTGCGCTTTGTGAGGGTGGTGACGAGGACGCGTTGCTTTTTGGCGACGCGTTGATGACAGAGTTCTATGGTGCGGTCTATCTGCCCCGCCAATGGGTAGAGGGTGATGGTGGGCTCCAAGAGTCCCGTGGGGCGTATGAGTTGCTCTACGAGGAGGGGCTGTCCTATGCGTTCTGGGTGGAAGTCGTCTAGTGATTTGGTAGAGGGGTGCGGCGGGACGCGTAGTTCATTGAGTTTGTGAAAGAAAACGCCTTTGAAGCCTTCGGGGGCTTCGCGTATGGCTTGGCTGGCTTTGCTGTGGCGGGAGTGGGTGTTGCCTCGCTTTGATTTGAGTATGGGGATGTAGCCTTTGTTGTTGCCACTAACGCAGTTGACGTATTCAAAGGCACCAGGTGTTGCGCTGACGTAGACGAGTTGGGCTTGCTTTGACATGAATTCGTCAAAGCGCAGGGGGCGGTTGTCTAGGGCGGAGGGGAGGCGAAATCCATGGTCGATGAGGATTTTCTTGCGTGATCTGTCGCCTTCATACATGCCTCCTATCTGGGGGACGGTGGCGTGGGATTCATCAATGATGGTGAGGTGATCATGCGGGAAGTAGTCTTGCAGTGTGGATGGGGTGCTGCCTGCTGGGCGCCCCGATAGGTGGCGGGAGTAGTTTTCTATGCCCTTGCAAAAGCCTATTTCATGGATGAGCTCTAGGTCGTAGTCGGTGCGCATTTTGAGTCGCTGGGCTTCGATGAGTTTGTTTTCCTTTTCAAAGTGGGCGACGCGCTCGCGCAGTTCTTCGCGTATGGCGTGGATGGCGGGTGTGCGCTTTTCTGCGCTGCTGACGTACTGCTTTACAGGGAAGAAGAGGTAGCTTTCTAGCTGCTCTCGTACACGCCCGCTTTGGGCGTCGATGAGGGAGATGGCTTCTATCTCATCACCAAAGAATTCCACGCGTATGGCTTCTCCATCGCTCTGGGCGGGGTAGATGTCTACGACGTCTCCACGCACGCGAAAGCGTCCGCGTTGGAAGTCGTAGTCCTGTCTTTCAAAGAGGAGTTCGATGAGGGAGGAGAGCATCTCATCCCTATCGAGGTTTTGTCCTCTGTGTATGGAAAGGGTGAGTTCTCTGTAGTCCTCGGGTGAGCCAAGGCCATAGATGCAGGAGACGGAGGCAACTACTATCACGTCACGTCGCAGAAGGAGGGAGCGCATGGCATTGAGGCAGAGGCGGTCTATTTCTTCGTTGATGGCACTGTCCTTTTCTATATAGGTGTCGGTGCTGGCAATGTAGGCCTCGGGTTGGTAGTAATCGAAGTAGGAGACGAAGTACTCCACCGCGTTATTGGGGAAGAAGCCCTTGAGCTCCGAGTAGAGCTGCGCGGCCAAGGTCTTGTTATGCGAGAGGACGAGGACGGGTCTGTCTTGCGCGGCTATGACATTGGCCATGGTAAAGGTCTTGCCGCTGCCAGTGACTCCTAGCAGGCATTGGTGCTTGTTGCCAGCATCGAGGGATTTGCGCAGTTTTGCTATGGCTTGCTGCTGGTCACCCGAGGGCGTGTAGGTGGAATGGAGATCAAAGAGGGGCATGGTTAGGGAAAAACATTGACAGTGACAGGGTGCTAGGGCATCATAGCTGCATCCATGTACATTCCCACCCAAAAAGAACGATACAGTGCTGTTGGTAATTTTACCTTGTTACTATATATTGTCATCCCTAGTACGGTGGTCATGGCTGTTTATTCTGGTCTGTCTTTTACGATGATGTTGAGTGGCTTTGCCTTGCCCATAGCTTGGCCGCTGGCACATGTTATGGGGAACACGGGTGGCGCGATTATTATTTCCTCTGTCGTACAGCTGGCGGCCTATCTCATGTTGCGTCGTAGCAAGATGGCTGCGAAGAAGAAGCTCACCATTGCCATTCTCTGGGGCATGTCCTTTGCCTTGATTGTTCGTATTATCCTTGCCTATGAGACTGCCATCCTACGCGGATTGGAGCAGAGTCCTTAATTTTTATTGAGCGCCCTGTGCTAGGTAGTCGCGTATAGATTGGGCGACAAAGCGGAAGTGCGCGACTAGCATCTTGCGTGGGTTCTCGCGCTGTTGCTCTATATTATCGGTGATAAACTGCTTGCTAGCTTGCTCCAGCCCTGTGCGTTGGAGGAGATTTTTGAGTTGCTGCTTTTCGCTGGTGAGCATGGAGTAAGCATCGGGATACTGTTTTTTGAGCTGCTCATTTTTCGCCTCATAGGCGGCAAAGATGAGTTCATCCTTCTCATCATCATCCTCAGCTGTGATGAGGGGTAGATCGTTTTCTGCCCAAGCGATGATGGCATCCATGTAGGCGGGGTAGGAGGCGGGCAGTCCCTTGCGGTCTAGCTTTTTGTAGGCATCTGTCATCAGGGTGATGAAGCTGCTGGCATCTTGCTTGACACCCTTTTCTATCAAGTTGGCACGCCCGTCAAAGCCCTCTGCTGCCAATGAGAGCATGAAGCGTTCTACTATCACATGCTGCGGTAGCTCTGCTGCGGCGGGTGCAGTATTAGGCGTATTGGCAGAGAGTGACGATAGCCCTAGGACTAGGGCAAGGCTGGATGATATGATGCTCATGCCACTAGCATGGCAGAAAGGAGACCATTTTTCAAGGCTAAAGAGAAGTTCTCTTTGGCATGTCTTCCTCAAACAAGTATGCTTGACTTTCACAGAGAGCGTGCGCTATACTGATAGTCTGATGGAACGCCTCGTCCCAGACTGACTACTTGGGCGGCAGTTGGAGCTTAGAAGATAATAATAAAAAAATAGAGGAATATGAAATTAAGATATATCACATTAATTTGTTCGCTGCTTGTTTCTTGCCAAGGTGTGACTAATAATTCAAATCAGCAATTTACAAAGAAAGGATTTGGTAACGTAGACTATGTATTCAGGCCTTTTTCAAACGATAAACAAGAAAAAATAAAATCACTGATGAGTTTATTGAAAGAAGAAACGAGTTATCTTATCGTTAAACTCACTTTAATTGATGGCACTAATTACGATACTGAAAATTTTGTGTACCGCTTTAAAAGAGACGAGGGTCTTAATGCATTTTTGAATTCATGGGATAATTCTACACAATGGGGAATGTGGGGTTTTAAGGATATGCGAGATTATTTTTATGATCACCCCTATTATGATATTGAGTTATACTTTTATGATAAAAATAAAAAGCTTCTTAACAATGGAATACTTTTCAATGATGATCTTAATACTATAGAAACAGCATATATATCCAATAAAAATAAAATTATAACTATTAAAGAGGAGTTTTCAAATTGGGATAAATTACCAAACATAGATAAAATGCATGATAATTGGGTAGAATCACGATATCGCGATACCAATCAAATGAAAAATAAGAAATAACCTATAGGGAA
>CAYJON010000164.1:0-4003 GCA_964371795.1 uncultured Akkermansia sp.
ACCCTTGTCTAGTGCATTCTTTGCTAAGTCAAGCAGAAAACGAATTGCGAGAACTCCCCACAAGCTCTTGGCGTTGCATTACCCCAAGAGCCCTCGTGTTTTTTTGTGAACCAATCAAGTTCAAGATCTCTTTGACCTACAAGCTTTTTCAAGGCTTCGTTTTCTTTCTCCACTCTCTTAAGCTCGCTTTTGTTGCGTTTTTCTCCAAATGTTTCATCCATACCATCAATGGCTTGTTTTTTCCACTCTGACACTTGCGTGGGATGAATACCATATTCAGAAGCAATGGTCTGGATTAGTTGTGATGAGGAGCTAAATCTACTCGAAGGAACTGCTTTTTATTCGAATCATATTTAAACCGCCATTCGTACTTAAGTTTTAATGGTTGAAAAATATTATCTATAATATAAAGTTCGGCATTTATAGCAATATATGGGTAACTGTATTTCTCACCCTCAAAAATAATATTTTTGTTCGGATTTAAATCAGTTATGCCGTAATAAACGCCTCTTATCGTAGCTCCGTCATGATCCAACACAAGATTACTCGGTGGTCCAGCAATAAAGTGAATTCTATTATCTTTAACATTCATTCTAAGAGAAAGAATACCAGACAAGGATTTGATAAGATACATGCTAGATCTGAAATCACCATCGCATAAATTTTCAATATCAGAAAAATGGAGTTCCCAATTAATACTACTTTCACTTAAAGCTATTATTGGAAGAGTGATTTCTTGAGTCATTTTTTTTCCTAAGCGCCAATACCCAAAAGTAGCCACATAAAGCACAAAGACAACTAATAATGTCGATACTGTAATAAAAATGATTTTAAGCATATGAAATATAAATTGTAAAATTAGTATTTATTTGTCACAGCAGCACTAAGGATCTATTTGATTTTGAGGTGTATGTGTATTTGTGTTAGTCATCGTAACAAATGAATTGTTTCTAGATCCGACATAGCCGTATTGACTCAAATTAATACTGTTATTTGAACCAATGACAGTTCCCCTGAAGTGTTTAGATAAAGCATTCGCAATTGAATTAACTCCGTCAGTTGCAGTATTACAGCCCAAAAGTGCGGAAATATTATTTGGTAAAATATTATCATTTGGTAGATTCGAGTAATGCTTTCTTTTATTACTCATGCTTCCACCATTTATTGATATACTATCATCCTTATTAAATATTAATCTAGAAGGAGATCTGCTCGCATGTCCAATGTAAATGACTCGCCCTTCGGGCAAACTCTGCTCCGCAGGTTTCTCCAATCCCCCTACAAGCCTTCGGGGGCTTTCAGCGATTTTGCGGTTGCGGATGTCGTAGCTGTAGTTGATGGTGTTGCCTAGTGCATCGGTGATTGTTGCAGGGCTATCGCAGCAGGAAAGGTAGCTAATGCTTGTTTCATTGCCTTCGCCATCTGTTTGGATGATGGGGCGACCTGCGATGTCTGTCTGCGTGCTAGTGGTGATGCCACGTGGGTCGGTAGCGGTGGTGAGGATGCCTGTTGCGTTGTAATGGCGTGTGAAGCTCCAGTTGCCGCCCAAGTAGTCGCTTTGATCGACAGTAAAGCCGTCTAGCACAGTAGCGGTGGCTACGGTGTCACTGGTGGGGACAGTGCTGGAGACGAGGCGTTCCATTAGACTATCAGTATAGCGTGTTTCCTCTGCGGAAGTCAAGCTTCTCTCGTTGATGGTGATGACTTTGCTTTCTAATTCTCCGCTTAGTCTGCTAATGAGTGACTTTTGAATACTAGTCAAGGCTGTACCTTCGGCATTGTAGTGGGTGCTGGTGGTGACACGCTCTATGTCGCCGCTGTTTTCATAGGTGTAGAGGGTAGGAGCGAGGCAGCCACTTTGCTGGCGGATGAGCTGAGATGCACAAGAAAAAGCCACTCTACCGAGCTGAGGCTGAGCAGAGTGGCTTGCAATGGGGAAAAGACGAGCTTTTGCTCGTTTTATTCCAGAGTGAATAATTGATTATCTTCTAACTTTAGGGATTTTCGTCGCAGAAATAATAGTAGAATGGCTCTGATGGAGTTTTGATATACTTTATCGTTTCATGGGATCCATCTTCTCTATTGACTTTTATTACGGGTATTTGTGGATGTGGAAGTTTCCCATCACCAACAAGCTTAAGTTTTCTAAAAAACTCCTTTTCATCTAATTGAGTAATAGATGATATTTTTCTATTTTCAAATATTGTCAACGCATCCATATAGCTTTGCGGGAGCTGTGCGTTAGAAATTATAAATCGAGTAAAATCTGATCTCCCGGAACTCATTGCTGATTTTAATAGAGCAGGTGTCACTTTTGATTTATAAGGCTGAAATACATAGTTTTTCAGTTTTATTTTGCTAGGTATAGCGTGAGAGTCGGGTCTATATTCCCATCCCAGAATGTCTGCATCTCGTGTATACATATAGAATTTACCATTTTCTTTAAATAAATAAAGAATACCTCTCTTAAATAATTGATTTCTATATTGAAGATAGCTTTCTACCTGTTGAATAGGGGGGATTTCGTACGCTATCATTAATAAACCTTTGACAAGATTGCTTCGACATGAAGTCATCGTGAAAATAGTTAATAAAGAAACAAAGAAATAAAGAGATTTTTTCATTTTAATAGTTGTTATTTTTATTTTCGGCATACTTTGTTTAATAAATGCATTAGAATATTAGTTCCTTGACTGTGCCCTATCATTATATAGTCAGCATTAGACTTCCTATACCAATTGCTTAGCATCGTTTGAGGTAGGTCGTTTTTGTTGCTATAATATTCATCGTCAAAAAAAGGCACCACACCATGATTCGCTATATCATCTGGAAAATCTCCGTCTAGTCGAACTATATTTGATTTATTATCGTTGGCTATCACTTCCCAAAACTCATCGCTTTCTTTGTGTCCATTGTAAGTTTGATTCCATACATGATCGTTATCATTCCAGATAATATGAAATTCAATATCACAACAACATGTGGACTTTTTAGGAGCCATAGTATGAGTTTTGGGAGCTAACAGCAATACTTTGACTATGGATTTTCTCCCTTTTTTACAGAGTTCTCCTCGTTTGCGCATGTTGGCAAATTTTTTAGCTTCGTCGTCTAGCTTTTTTTTAGGCCACCATAATACTGATTCACTATAATTTGAGTTTATTTTAAATGCTTCAATTGGTCCACCAATTTTGCTAGTAAAACGTTTATGTGCGCCGATATAACTAGGCCAAAGCCCTGTTCCTCTTTTTTTATTGCTATGAATTCCCATTTCATCACCGTAAGCTAATAAATTATCAAGATAATTTTCGATGTGCCCCGTCTTTTTATTGTAAGTGCCCTTGATACCACTGGCTACCCATACTTGGGGTTTAAGCCCTAGCATATCCCATACCCAAACCCTATTCCCCGCAAAACCATAAAGATTCAACCCGCCTTTTTCGGCAATTGGGTCGCGGTTGACCCAACGTCCGTCTACTGGATTGTAGTGGCGGTAGTTGACTCGTCCCCACCCCATTGGGGACTCACCCCTCGGGCAAACATTGCTTCGCAAGTTTCTCCAATTCCCCAAGCAAAAGAAGCCTTCGGGGGCTTTGTAGTAGACTAAGGCGAGTTGACTCTCAGGCACCCCATTGCCTGTTCGCCCTGCGGGCAAACTCTGCTTCGCAGGTTTGTCTAATCCCCCTACAAGCCTTCGGGGGCTTTCATCGTCTGCTATTTCGCTGCTCCATTGGATGGGGTTGAGGGTGGATTCGTTTCCAGAGGCGTATACTGCGTCGAATTCTGGGGTGAAGTCGTTGATTGCCGTGTACTCGTTGGTGGAGCTGGCAGCGTAGATGATTTCCTCTGCGATTTCTTGGGCGGTTTTGCGGTTGCCGATGTTGTCGTAGCTGTAGCCGTAGTTATCGCTGCCGAGTTGGGCTGCGGTGAGTTGGCTCTTGCTGTCGTAGGCGAATGTGTCGCTGCGGTTGTTCATCGTTCGCGTTGCGGGGCGACCGATAGCGTC
>CAYJON010000165.1:0-3977 GCA_964371795.1 uncultured Akkermansia sp.
TTGCGGATTTAGTTGAATGTTTTCACAAGGTGTGAAAGTGCCCCTATTGTTATACAGCCGATGCGGTACGTCAAAAGATCTTTGAGAGGCGCAGTTCCTTGGTCAAAGCTTCATAACATGCCACACAATAACATTGCACTGTCGGCTAATATATGTTAGTGTCTCTAGATTAGACATTTTCACATTATGAATCGTATCATTTTAAGTATTTGCTGTTTTGCTGTTGCACCACTATTTGCGCAAAATCAACCGCTTTGGTTGCGCTATCCCTCTATTTCACCAGATGGAAAAAATATTGTTTTTGCCTACAAGGGGGACTTGTTCTTAGTATCCAGCTCGGGGGGTAATGCAAGGCAACTAACCACACACCCAGCCTATGATTCTTATCCTATCTGGGCACCTGATTCACAGCAGATTGCATTTAGTTCTGCGCGTAACGGTGCAATGGATATCTACACCCTGCCTATTAGTGGTGGCACACCCACGCAATTGACCCATTTCACAGGTTTTGCTATTCCTAATAGCTACACTCCCGATGGGAAGCATATTATCTACAATGAGAATATTACACCTGCGCAGAGTTACGGAGAGTTCCCCAAATTTGGTCAGGTCTATTCTGTTCCTGTCGATGGCGGACGTCCCAAGCAGTTCATGAGCTTCCCTGCCTACAATGTGGACTTTAGTCAGTCAGGTGATCTGATTGTTTACCATGATACAAAGGGCTATGAAAACGAATGGCGAAAAAATCACACTTCCTCCGTCTGCCGCGATATTTGGCTTCATGATAGGAATACAGGCAAGTTCACCAACTTAAGCAAGAAGCAGGTGGAAGATAGGCAACCTGTTTTCTCCCCTGATGAAAAGAAGCTCTTTTTCCTCAGTGAGCGTTTTGGTGATTTCAATGTCTGTGAGATGGATTTATCACAGCCTGAGAACATCAAGCAAGTCACCCATTTCGAGAATCATCCTGTGCGCTTCCTCAGCAGCTCTCAAGAGGGGCAGCTATGCTTCACCTTCGATGGTGAAATATACACAATGAAGATGAACGAAGTCCCCCAAAAGGTCAATATAAACATCATAGCAGATGATACCGAGCCCTCGCTGATTTCTCGCCCCTACCGCTCTGGAGCGAGCGAGATTGCCATTTCTCCCTCTGGAAAGGAGTTTGCCTTCATCCTGCGCGGAGACGTCTATGTTGCTAACGCGCAATTTGGCACCAGCAAGCGCATCAGCAACACAGCCGCTCTGGAAAGGGATGTTCACTTTTCCCCTGATGGACGTTCCTTGGTCTACTCTTCTCATCGCAGCGGACAGTGGAACCTCTACACAACGCACATCAAGCATAAGCATGAGACATCCTTTGCTTATGCCAATGAGTTGGTCGAAGAAGCACTTGTCGTGGGTGCTGCTGCCTGCTTTCAGCCGCAGTTCTCCCCAACTGGCAAGGAAATAGCCTTCCTGCGCAATCGCACAGAAATAGCTGTCATTGATCTAGCAACAAAGCGCAGTCGAGTTGTCCTGCCCGCCCATTACAACTATTCTTACTCCGATGGTGACCAGTCCTATGAGTGGTCGCCTGATGGTGGATGGATACTGGCAAAGTTCTTTGAAAAGGGCGGCTGGCAGCATACAGATATAGCATTGGTGAAGGCTGATGGCTCTGGCGAAAAATACAATCTCACCAGCAGTGGTTACGCTGATGCCAACCCGCGTTGGGTCATGGATGGCAAGGCCATCATCTGGAGCTCCGACAGGCAGGGCATGCGCAGCCATGGCAGCTGGGGTGCACATCGTGATGTCTATGCGCTCTTCCTCACAGACGAGAGCCACAGAGAGTTCAACATGACCAGAGAGGAAAGAGCCCTCTATCAGACAGAAAAAGCTGAAAATGCCAAGAAGAACACCAAACCTGCTCTAGCCCCAGAACCTGCACCTGCACCAGAAAAGACAAAGCTGGCTAGCGCAATCCTCGATTGGATGGGCAGCAAGCCAGCCGCAAAAGCAAAGCCCAAGCCAGCAAAAAAAGCCCCAGCTGGTCTCAAGATAGACTTAGACGGATTTGAAGAGCGCACCATGCGCCTCACCATCCATTCCTCCCAATTGGGTGATGCCATTCTCACCAAGGACGGCAAGAGACTCTACTACTTGGCAGCCTTTGAAAAGGGCTTCAACCTCTGGGTGCAGAACTTCGAAGACAAGAGCACCAGAATGCTTTCCAAGGTGGAAACAAATGGCTCATTAGAGCTCTCCCGCGATGGAAGAACGCTCTATCTGCTCACTAGGGATAGAATCATGACCATTGACCCCAACAATGGGGCAACAAGGCCGCTCAACTACAACGCAGAATTTGAGCACAAGCCCAAGGAAGAGCGCACAGGGCTCTTTTACTATGTCTGGCAGCAAATCAATGACAGATTCTACGACAAGGAATTCAAGAACATTGATTGGGCCTTCTTCAAAGAAAGTTATGAGCGATTCTTGCCTCATATCAACAATAACTATGACTTCAGCGAACTGCTTTCAGAGATGCTGGGAGAGCTCAACACATCGCACACCGGCGCCATATTCCGAGAGCGAGCCACACGCGCAGCTACCGCTTCACTGGGTGCTTTCTACGATGAGAGCTACAGCAAAGATGGTCTCAAGATTGCAGAAATCATGCAGCGCGGTCCTCTTTCTCAAGTAAGTGATATTGAGGAAGGCATGGTCATCACAGCCATAGACAACAAGCCCATCAAGGCTGGGAAAGATTACTTCTCCCTGCTAGAGGGCAAGGCGGGCAAGCGTGTTCGTCTGCACATCTATGACCCAGAGAAAAAAGCATCCTTTGATACCTACGTGAAACCCATCAGCTATGGGGCACAGAATGCCCTGCTTTACAAGCGTTGGGTCAATCAGAGAAAAGAGATGGTGGAAGAGCTGTCCAATGGACAACTGGGCTACATACACGTGGCGCAGATGAATAGCGCAAGCTTCCGCAAGACCTATTCAGAACTCCTCGGTCGCTACCGCAACTACAAAGCCATCGTCATCGACACACGCTTTAACGGCGGGGGTTGGCTACATGAGGACTTGGCCATTCTGCTGAGCGGCAAGGAGTATGCCCAATTTGTCCCCCGAGGTCAATACATTGGCAGTGATCCCATTGCACAATGGACAAAGCCCTCTATCGTCATCATGAGCGAAGGCAACTACAGCAACGCACACGGCTTCCCATGGGTTTACAAGGAACTCCAACTGGGCAAACTAGTCGGCGCGCCTGTACCAGGTACCATGACTGCTGTCTGGTGGGATCGCATGATAAATGGTGTCACCTTTGGTCTCCCCCAAGTTGGGATGATAGACCGTCAGGGTAGGTACCTCGAAAACCTGCAATTAGAGCCAGATATTGAGGTATACAACCACCCCAATGATGCCCTGCAAGGCAAGGATACACAGCTAGAAGCTGCCGTGCAAAGCTTGCTTAAAGAGCTGGCAGAGAATAAAAGCAAGCCATTTGGAAGTTAATATTGCCCCGAAGCTGTAAATGCGGTAAAATAGGCGCGCTATGACAACTGAGAAAAAACTTCGCTTGGCCGTACTGGGTTCTGGTTCGGGCTCTAATGCCCAATCCTTCATTGATTCCATCGCACAAGGAAAACTCAACGCGGAAATTGTCATCATCCTCTCGGACATCCCCGATGCCACTATTCTGGATAGGGCAGCGCGCTATCAAATACCCGCAGAAGTTATCGACTGTCAGGGCTTCAAGAATAAATTCCCCGAGGAAGCGCAAATCGCCCTCGCGGCAAAGCTTCAAGCCCTCGACATAGACTTCATCTGCTTGGCAGGCTTCATGCGTCTTGTGAAAGAGCCCCTGCTCTCCGCCTTCCCCAACCGCATCCTCAACATACACCCCTCCCTGCTGCCAGCCTTCCCTGGCATAGCCGCATGGAAGCAAGCCCTAGAGGCTGAGGAAAGACGCGCAGGCTGCACCG
>CAYJON010000166.1:0-3846 GCA_964371795.1 uncultured Akkermansia sp.
GCCAATTCCCACCTCGATATGGCTTGGCTCTGGGATCTGGATGTCACGCGTCGCAAGACAGCGCGTACATTTGCTGCGCAGCTGCGCCTTCTCGATGAGTACGAGGAAATGAAGTTCATCCACAGCCAACCCGTGTCCTACGAAATGTGCCGAGAGCACTACCCTGATCTCTTTGAAAAAATCAAGGAAAAGGTACGCAGCGGTCAGTGGATAGCCGATGGTGCCATGTGGATTGAGCCCGATACCAATCTCTCTTCGGGGGAGTCGCTCATACGTCAGTTCCTCTACGGCAAACGCTACTTCAAGGAAGTATTCGGTGTTGATAGCAGGCTTTGCTGGCTGCCAGATACCTTTGGTTACTCTGCCGTGCTGCCGCAAATCCTCAAATCCTGCCAAGTCGACTACCTCACGACACAGAAAATCTACTGGACCTACAATGATTCCCAAAAGTTCCCGCACCACGCCTTCTGCTGGGAGGGAATGGACGGCAGCAAAATCAACTCTTACGTACACAGGGAATATGAGTCCATGGTGAATCCTGCCGCCGTGATGAAGCATTGGAACAACCGCATGAGGCGAGACGGCACAGGCAAGTTCCTCATGCCCTTTGGCTACGGTGATGGTGGCTGTGGGCCAACACGTGATGACATGGAACAGATACGCCGCAGCGAGGACTTGGAAGGCACACCAAAAATTGCCTACACCACGCCCTATGACTTCATGAAGGACTTGGAGGAAAGCAGCTCCGTCTTTGATAACTGCTACACAGGTGAGCTCTACTTTGCCTGCCATCGCGGCACCTACACCACACAGGCCTCAACCAAGCGCGATAACAGAAAGACAGAAATTGCCCTACACGAGGCAGAGCTGTGGAGCAGCATCAGCAGCTGGCAGTGCGCAGCCCCCTACCCTGCGGAAAAAATCGAGACAGCGTGGAAAAGGGTTCTCCTCAACCAATTCCACGACATCCTACCTGGTAGCAGCATTGCCAAGGTCTACGAAGACGCAGCAGCTGATTACCAGAAGGTATTTGCCAGCTGCGATGAAATCATCACAGGGGCACAGGCCTGCTTGGTGCAGGAAAAGGAGGCATTAACACTCTTTAATGGCACCTCCTTCCCAAGAGAGGGGCTGGTCTCCCTACCCGCAGCCTACGCAGAAGGGGCGCAGTACCTCAATGGGGAGAACATCCCCTGCTCCACCTACGGAGAAGAAGTCCTAGCCTCCATCCGCATCCCTGCCTATGGTCATGTGTCCATCAGCCCCGCGCAGGTGAAAGAAGCAGATGCTGCGGTCAGCCTCCAGCCACTGGAGAACGGTGCTTTCCGCCTCGAAAACCAAAAAATCATCGTGCAGGTAGAAAGCGATGGCACGCTGTCCTCTGTGCAGCTAAAATCCTCTGGTGCATCCTTCCTCAATGAACGCGGCAACCAATTCCAACTCTTCCGCGATGTGCCTCGTCTCTTTGATGCTTGGGATATTGATAGCATGACAGAGCAATGTGAGGTGGATTTGAGCGATTCTCGCATCAGCGTCACACCGCATTTAGAAAGTGCCTTGAAGGTCAGCTTGAAGGTGGAACGCGATCTACTCAACTCCAAGGTCGTGCAGTACATCTCCCTTTCGGCAGATGCTCACTGCGTTGACTTTGAAACCACAGTTGATTGGAAGGAGCTGCACAAGCTGCTCAAGGTTTCCTTTGCCACAGGTGTACAGTGTACAGAAGGGCGCAATCAGATCCAGTTTGGCTTCATCAAACGCCCCACCCACCGCAGCAATGACTTTGATGCTGACCGCTTTGAGGTCTGCAACCACTTCTACACAGCCCTCTGCGACGAAGGACGTGGTGCTGCCATTATCAATGAAAGCAAATACGGCATAGGCATGCTGGGCGATACGCTCTCCCTCACCCTCCTAAAGGCAGGAGGACACCCAGAGTTCCGCTCCGACAACCACCTGCACCACTTCTCTTACAGCTACAGCGTATGGGAAGAGAGCTGGATGGACTGCTCCCTGCTCCAAGACGCCTACCATTACAACTACCCTGTCCTGAGCAAGGCGGGCAGCGCGCCCAGCCAATCTTACTTTGAGCTGAGCAGCAATCATGTTGTACTAGAAAGCGTGAAGTTAGCAGAAGACGGCAGCGGTGATATGATTTTGCGACTCTATGAGGCAAAGCAGGCAGCATGCCTCTGCGAGCTGCGCTGCGCCTTTGATCTGAGCGCGGTCACCCCCTGCGATATGCTCGAAAATGCGATTGCAGAGCCTCTAGAGCTCTCTGACAAGGGCATTCCGCTCTCCTTCCGCCCCTTCGAGATTAAAACCCTACGACTGAAATTGTCTCATGTAGAGTAAGAGAAACTTATAAAATAGCCTCTCTACCGAGTCGTGTAGAGAGGCTTTGTAATATAGCGTAATTATGCGCTTCTTACGATAAAAAGATTGTATACTAACTGACACCTATTCTCATTAAAGATACCCTATTACTCAAATGCTTCTTCGTATCTTCTATGACGATGCCAAAAGTTGTCATCTTTATAATCTATATAGTAAATTTTATCTTTAGAATAAATAATGTATGAAAACTCCTCGTCTTGATGAGGGATATATTCCACTCTTTTAAATCTTGCCTCAGCATTTGCACGCCAATCGACACGCACTATAACAATACTACCGTCTTTAATATCTGGCAATTTGTATTTTACTTGACTGGCTTGATCTGTATCATCCCGAACATCAAATTCAATAAAATTGCTGTCAGCCCGATTTTTAATAATACTCATCAAGAGATAGCCCCTCGAATGATCGTCGCGACTCGTCTTTATTTTTCCCTGTCTTGCGCTTATTGAATCTTGGCAAAGTTTATCTATATCAGATTCCTCTGTAATTTTTTCTGGCAAGTCCACATCGTTTTTCATCAACTCATAGAGCTTTGTAGCCGATTGAACTGCCGCAATAGCGAGTGCTGGCTGCCCCACAGGGTATACCATTTTCTTTACGCGCTCTCTGTTAAATTGCCAAAGTTTATTATCTATAAAATTAATATAATAAAATTTGTTTGCTGTATAGACAACATATTCAAAATTCTTGCAACTATTGGGTATAAAATCAACTTTGGTAAATCTTTGCTCATCATTTGATAGCCAGTCTATACGTATCATGACTACATCATCGCCCGAAATTTCATTGATTTTAAATTGCTTATGATTTACAGTATTATCACATAAAATATAATCAGACTCTTTGTCGCTAGGCAAGGCAAAGTTGATAGTTATATCGCTTGATATGCGTATCTGTCCTAGTTTATTAAATTTTTGTATAGGACATAGTTTTTCAATATCAGATTTTGTGGTCATTTTCACAACATCGCCTTGTTGCTGTCCATAAGGTATTTTAGATGTTATCGTTTTTCTATCAATGAGAAAACATGTCCCCAGCATACTTACAATCAATACTGGTAAAATTATAATTAACAATTTCATATTATCTATATCTATTTTTTATAACCGATTTATTAATTCTTTAAAGAAAAATCATATACATAGTTAGGCGGTAATTCCATAGCATGAGGTGGTTCCCTTTTCCTGACACGCAACTTGTAAAAATAAGATAGAAGAAAGTGGTAGGCTAGAGGTTAGTTTAAGTTTATCATTTATCTGCTCTTTAACAAGACATTTTTTCAAAATCGGACAAGGACTTTGCTTTCTAGTTCTCCGCTTAGTCTGCTAATGAGTGACTTTTGAATACTGGTCAAGGCTCTGCCTTCGACATTGTAGCGTGTGCGGGTGGTAATGCTGTAGATTCCATCGGCTTCTTGGGCGTAGTGGCTTTCACTTTCATTAACAC
>CAYJON010000167.1:0-3835 GCA_964371795.1 uncultured Akkermansia sp.
GTCATCCACGCCCACGCGCTCTACTCCACGATGGTTTCCATTCTGGGTATTGATGAGCTGCCCGCCATCCACTATATGGTGGCTATTTGTGGTGCTAATGCTGTTCCCTGCGCAGAGTATGCTACCTATGGTACAGAAGAGCTCAACCAGAATATTACTGCCGCTATGGCGCAGAAGAAGAGCAAGGCCTGCATCCTCAAGAATCACGGTCTAGTTGCCACTGAGGCTACTATGGAAAAGACCTACAATCTCCTCTGCGAGGTAGAGTTCCTCTGCCGCGTCTACATGGGCGTTGCCTCCGTAGGCACCTTCACCACCCTTCCTGACGATGAGATTGTTTATGTTCTTGAAAAGTTCAAGAGCTATGGTCTCAACGTAAAACATCCTAACAAAAAATAACCCCCCACTGCTATCATGTACAGACAACAAAATGAATTGCCCAAGATTGGCATCCGCCCCACCATTGATGGTCGCCGTAACGGTGTCCGTGAATCATTGGAGGACGTCACCATGAAGATGGCGCAGCGCGCTGCCGCCCTCATCGAATCCAGCCTCCGTCACCCCAGTGGGGAAAAAGTGGAGTGCGTCATCGCTGACACAACCATTGGTGGCTTCCAAGAGGCTGCTGCTGCTCAGCGCAAGTTTGCTGCTAACAATGTGGGTCTCACTCTCACAGTGACTCCCTGCTGGTGCTATGGTACAGAGACACTTGACCTCACACCCGGTACACCCAAGGCAATTTGGGGCTTCAACGGTACAGACCGCCCTGGTGCTGTGTACCTTGCAGCTGCTGCCGCAGGTCATGACCAACTGGGTGTTCCCGTATTCACGATTTATGGTCGCGACGTGCAGGACTTGGATGACGAAAGCATCCCTGCTGACGTGGTGGAAAAAATCCTTGCCTTCGCACGTGCAGGTCTTGCTGTTGCGACGATGAAGGATCAGGCCTACCTCAGCCTCGGTTACGTCTCCATGGGTATTGCTGGTTCTATGGTAGATGCTCATTTTATGAGCGACTTCCTCGGACTGCGCACAGAGTTTGTTGACATGAGCGAAGTTCGCCGTCGCTTGGATTTGGGTATCTTTGATCCCGTTGAATTTGAAAAAGCTCTCGCTTGGACAAAGGAAAAATGCCTCGAAGGCAAGGACTGGAACTGCGAAGAACAACAGAAGACAGCCGAAGAAAAAGCCTCCGAGTGGGAAACAGTTGTCAAGATGACCCTCATCGTGCGCGACCTCATGCAGGGCAATCCTCGCCTCCGCGAACTCGGCTATGCAGAAGAAGCACAGGGACACAATGCCATTGCTGGTGGCTTCCAAGGCCAACGCGCATGGACAGACCACATGCCCAATGGTGACTTCACCGAGGCTATACTCAACTCTTCCTTTGACTGGAATGGCATACGTCAATCCTATGTTGTTGCTACAGAGAATGACGCCCTCAACGGCATCTCCATGCTCTTTGGTCAACTGCTGACAGGAACAGCGCAGCTCTTTGCTGACGTGCGTACTTACTGGAGCCCCGATGCGGTGAAGCGCGTGACAGGTCAAGAACTGACAGGTCGTGCTGCCAATGGTATCATCCACCTCATCAACTCTGGTTCTGCCTCCCTTGACTGGACAGGAGAGCAAAAAGACTGCAATGGCAATCCTACCATGAAGCCCTACTGGGACATCACGGCAGAAGAGGCTGATGCCTGCCTTGCTGCGACCAAGTGGGGTGCAGCCGTGCGTGAATACTTCCGTGGCGGCGGTTTCTCCTCCAACTTCCTCACCAAGGGAGAGATGCCCATGACCATGGTGCGCCTCAACCTAGTAAAGGGTCAAGGACCTGTCCTTCAAATTGCAGAAGGTTATGCTGTTGACATCCCCAAGGAAATCCATGACAAGCTCGACGTACGCACCAACCCCTCTTGGCCAACCACATGGTTCGTGCCAGTACTGACAGGGCAGGGCGCATTCAAAGACGTGTACTCCGTCATGAACGTATGGGGTGCTAACCACGCCGCAGCCTGTGTGGGTCACGTGGGTGCTGATCTCATCACACTTGCCTCCATGCTGCGCATCCCTGTTGCCATGCACAACGTTGCAGAGGAAGACATCTTCCGTCCCAAGGCATGGGGTGCATTTGGCACACAGAACCCAGAGTCCTCTGATTATCGCGCCTGCGAAAACTTTGGACCTCTCTACGGCAAGCTTTCCAAGCAGCACTAAGAGAATCAATCTTAATCAAGCACCCCACGGATTTTTCTGTGGGGTGCTTTTTTACTTTCCCCCAGAGAGGCATTGTGATAGTCTTGATAGAGTACCATTGAATGATGACAAAACTACCCCTTCACCCTATTTCCCTCTTGGGCTTAATCGCTTGTGCGGGTGACCTGCAGGCCAGTGCCGATGCGCCTCCTCATATTATCCTGATTATGACAGACCAACAGCGCAGCGATGCCCTAGGCTGCGCGGGGAATAAGTCCGTGCTCACCCCGCATCTTGATGCACTGGCGCGTGATGGTAACCTCTTTACCAATGCCTACTCCTCTGTTTCGAGCAGTACACCAGCGCGTGCAGGCCTGCTGACAGGCATGTCACCATGGAATCATGGCATGCTGGGCTACGGAGAGCAAGCAGAACGCTACCCACACGAAAAGCCCCGCATCTTGAACAAACTGGGTTACAGAACAGTGGGTATAGGAAAAATGCACTGGCATCCGCAGAACAACACAAGGGGTATGCACCAATTGCTCACAGATGAAAGCGGGCGAGAAACAGACAAATACTTTAAAAGCGATTATCGCAAGTGGTTTCATACCATAGCAATGGGCGCTGATCCTGATGTCACAGCCGTGGGTTGGAATGACCACCAAGCCAAGGCTTATCAACTGCCAGAGCATCTGCATCCCACCGCGTGGACAGGAAAAATGGCCGTGCAGACCATCAAGGGCTACCAAGGCAAAAAGCCACTCTACCTCAAAATATCCTTTGCCCGCCCGCATAGCCCTTATGACCCGCCCCAACGCCATCTGGATGCCTTGGACAAGGCGCAAGTACCCCAGCCAGCTGCTCCCTATATGGGCAAGTGGGTACCAGAGCAGTGGAAGGCAAAAAACAATCCCAACAGCAACCCAAGTGCAGCCGTAGGCAATTTTGGAGATGCCTACGCCATCAACTCACGCAGGCATTACCATGCTAATATCACCTTTATAGATGAGCAAGTGGGAGACATTATCACCGCGCTCAAGGAAGAGGGTATGTACGATAACGCCCTCATATTCTTCCTTTCTGACCATGGTGATATGTTAGGAGACCACTGTCTGTGGCGCAAGACCTATGCCTATGAGGGTTCTGCGGGCATACCCTTCATTGTGAAACTGCCAAAATCCTACCCAACACACATCAAGGCAGGAGAGCAGCTGCATCAGCCTGTAGAGCTGCGTGATGTCCTGCCTACCATGATGGACATCAATGACAAGGAAAGACCCGCGCAGATGGATGGGCTCTCTCTGCTTGACATCTACGACTCACCCGATGCTCAATGGCGGCGATACATTGATTTGGAGCACGCGAATGCGTATTTTCCTGATAATTACTGGGCGGCATTGACAGATGGACGCATGAAGTATATTTTCTTTTTTAGAACGGGTGAGGAACAACTCTTTAATTTAGAATCCGACCCTGGTGAGGAAAATGACCTCAGTGCGGATGCTGATTATCAGAGCACACTCAAGGAAATGAGGCTCGCTATGGTCAAGCACCTTGAACCACGAGGAGAAGACTGGGTGAAGAATGGACAGCTGCAAAAGCGAAAGAAGAGCACGGTATATGGTCGTCATTTTCCTAG
>CAYJON010000168.1:0-3721 GCA_964371795.1 uncultured Akkermansia sp.
AGCGCATGCGCAAGCCATCCGTTATGATTAGATAAGAACTTATGACATTAAAAGAGCGCATCGAAGCGTCCGCCAGCGTCAAGCGGGCTTGGCGCTGGGTCATTCACCATGGCAAAGAGAGCAAGTTCCACTACCATCGCGCAGAAAAGGCTTGCACCCCCAAAGCCCTTTGAGCTACTATAGCGATGTGAGTTATCAGGTCTTTGCTAGAAAATATCGCCCCCGTACCTTCCAAGATGTCCTCGGTCAGGACCATGTGGTTAAAACACTGTGTAATGCTATTTCGCAGAATCGCTTGGCACATGCCTACCTCTTTGTCGGTCCGCGCGGTACGGGAAAAACCTCCACGGCACGTATCTTTGCCAAGGCTCTCAATTGCTCCCAAGGCCCTCGCGTTGACTTTGACCCAGATGAGGATATCTGTGAAGAGATCGCACAGGGTACTAGCCTAGATGTGCTCGAAATTGACGGTGCCTCCAATCGCGGTATTGATAATATACGTGACCTGCGCGAAAATGTACACTTTGCCCCCGCGCGCGGGCAGTTCCGCATCATTTATATTGATGAGGTTCACATGCTAACGAAGGAGTCCTTTAACGCCCTTCTCAAGACATTAGAAGAACCCCCAGCGCACGTGAAGTTCATCTTTGCGACGACAGAGCCTCATAAGATTTTGCCCACTATTCTCTCGCGCTGCCAACGCTTTGACTTGCGCCCCATCCCTGCTGCTATCATTGCAAAGCATCTGGTACACATTGCCTCCCAAGAGGGCGTGAGCCTCGGAGGGGAGGCCGCTATGGCCATAGCCCGCGTGGCAGATGGCGGTATGCGTGATGCGCAGTCCATGCTGGATCAGCTAGTGGCCTTTTGTGGTTCTCGGATTGAGGAATCTCATGTGCATGATGTCTTTGGCGTGACCAGCCGCGATGCCGTGGCACGCTGTCTGAGTTACATTCTCGACAGGCAGTTACCCAGTGCGCTACACCTCATTGATAGCATTGCCCAAGCAGGTAGTGATATGGGACAGCTGCTGACAGAACTGATGGCCGCCGTGCGCGAGCTGCTGGTCAGCAAGGTGGCAACAGGTGGGCAACTAGAGAGCATACCAGAATCTTGGCAGGGTGTTCTGCGCGAGCTGCTAGAGCGCACGCCTTCTGATAAAATCATCCGCCTGATGGAAATCTTTGCCCAAACAGAGGAACGCATGCGCTGGAGCAGCAACAAGCGTCTCCACCTCGAAATGGGACTCATTGCTGGTGTGCATTCACTAGCAGAGGCGAATATCAGCGACATCGTGCGTGCCCTGAACGGTGCCGCCCTCCCAGAAACCCCCATCGCCACAGTCTGCCTACCCGAGGTACAATACCCCAGCAGCCCCGCAGTAGCAGTGGCAGCACCTGCACCAGTGGCAACACGTGCACCCGTTGCGGTAACTCCTGTTCCAGAGCCAGAGCCTGTGGTAGAACCAGAGCCAGAACCTGTTCCAACACCAGCACCTGTTCCCGAACCAGAGCCAGCTCCTGCACCTGCTCCTGCTCCTGTTCCAGCACCAGAGCCAGCACCTGCTCCTGCACCTGCTCCTGTTCCTGTTCCAGAGCCAGAGCCAGAGCCAGAGCCAATGCTAGCACCAGAGCCAGCTCCCGCGCCCATGCCCACTCCTGAGCCAGAGCCTGTATTTGAGCCAGAGCCAGAATTTGAACCCGAGTTTGAACCAGAGTTCGATAGCATAGAGCCCTATGCAGATTTAGAAGCACAGTATCCCATCATAGACGATGCTCCCCCACGCTTTGAGGGCGTGCCAGATAGCATGATAATGGGCGCAGAGCCAGCCACCCTTGCCATGAACTCCCAGCTGTGGAAGCAGTGCATGAATCTCATGACCACACGCTTCCCCCTACAGAGTTCCTTCTTTACAAGAGCCAACTTTGCCTCCTACTCCACTGGGACACTGACACTGGCTGTCCACCCCGATGACCACAGCACAAGACACAGCCTACTGAGTCCCGAGACCCAAGGCGACCTCCTGCACATCATCCAAGAAGTCACAGGAGAGCGTCCCCGCCTCCAAGTCATCAACGACGGCACGCTGCCAGCCCCCATCGCAGAAGACATCAACACCGCGCGTCTCCCCCTTCCCGAGCCACCTCCTGTGGTCGTGGAGAAGAAAAAGCCCGCTCCTGCCCCAGCCAAAACTGAGACGGAGAAAAAGCCCAACGAACCCAAAGCCCCTCTGGATGAGGACTTTTACAAAGACCCCCTCATCCAAACCGCCTTGGAAAAATTTCACGCAAGAATTATCAAATAACACCATAAACACGAGATGAACATACAAAAACTCATGAAGCAGGCCCAAGCCATGCAAGCCAACATGGCGCAGGCACAGGAAGAACTAGCAGACAAGGTATTTGAAGCCGAAGCCGCTGGCGGAAAAATCAAAGCCGTCGCAGACGGAACAGGCATGCTCAAATCCCTGACCATAGACCCAGCAGTCATCGACCCCGATGATGCAGAATTCCTCTCCTCCCTCGTCCTCAAAGCCGTACAAGACGCCCTCGCAGGAGCCAAGGAAATGGCAGAAGGCGAAATGCGCAAGATTACAGGCGGAATGGGACTCCCCTTCTAAGCCTCAAAAAAAAGAGCACAAAGCCATGGCAGACAGCGAGCTTCCCTTCCTCATCATCGGTCAGGGTCTTGCGGGCTCTGCCTTGGCGTGGCGTCTGCTCCATGCAGGCGCATCCGTCCTCGTCGTAGACCGCCCTGTTACAGACAGCTCCTCACGCGTCGCGGCGGGACTAGTCAACCCCCTATCTGGGCGCAAGGTCAAGCCAGAGTGGCGGCAGGCAGAATGCCTACCAGCTGCTCACAGCTACTACAGAGAGACAGAGAAAGAACTAGGTGGCAGCTGGTGGCAGACCGCTGACATCTGGCGAGAACTCAATGATGACCAACTGCAACTCTGGCAGCAAAGACAGCAAAACCCAGAGAGTGCCGCCTACGCAGGCCCCCTCTTGCCATGGCCACCCTCATGGAAAGGGCAGGGGCATGCTGCGATAACCTATGGATCTGCCGTCCTGCATGCAGAAAGCCTCGTCAATGCCCAGCGCGAATGGTTGAAAGAACGAGGCGCATTTGAAGAAGCAGAGATACAGGCTAGCCAACTGCACACAGAGGCAGATGGACATATACGCTGGGGCGACAGACACTTTCGTGCCGTCATCTGGTGTGTGGGATATGAAATCGCCAAGCAACTGGAAGCCCCCTGGTTAGAAGCCCGCATGTCACAGGGCTGCATCTTGGACATCGAATTTGGAAAAGAATTTTCACCCCCTGATGCCATCTTGCACTTTGGGCATTGGCTCGTGAAGCGGGGCGAGGTATGGAGACTGGGGGCTAGTTATGACTGGCATTGGGGTAACCCTAGTGAACCTGCCATGACAGCAGCGCATCTTTTGCAGCAATCCTTGGAAGAACGCTATCATGGGGAGTATGAGATCAAGAGCGCGCGGGCGGCGATACGGCCAATTATACGTTATTCACAGCCTGTTGTGGGTGCGATACCTGAGAGGGCGGGGCATTATATGCTAGGAGGACTGGGCAGCCGAGGGTGTACAACAGCGCCTTGGGTGAGCGAGAGATTGGCGGAGCATCTATTGGAGGGAGTGGAGTTGGCGGAGGATCTGGTGCCGCAGCCCTTGTATGAGCGGTGGAGAAAGAGGCAGGC
>CAYJON010000169.1:0-3685 GCA_964371795.1 uncultured Akkermansia sp.
GACTCAACTACAAGCCCCTGCTTCCCCTGCTGGAAAAGAAAGCGCGCTGCTGCCTCTGCTTTGGTCAGATAGGCGCGCAGCTCAGTGAATGCCTCGCAGAAGCCTGCCCTACAGAGCAGTTTGAAACCGTCACCGACTGCGTTGCGCGAGCCGTCACCCTAGCCAAGGCGGGTGATGTGGTGCTTTTCTCACCAGGTACATCTTCCTTCGACCAATTCAGCGGCTACGAGGAACGCGGACAATGCTTCCGCGATGCCGTACTCAATAACCTTCCTATCTAAACACACACCATCTATATAACCACTGACCATTACCACCGCCATGCCAAAAAGAACATTTAAGAATTCAGATATGGACAGAGCTTCACTCAAGAGGCGTTTGTTCCGTGGATTAGTTGCACAAAAACCAAGCCGTCTTCGTGCCTACACACATGCAATGGACGACCGTCCTAGATCAATTAACATCACGCGCGCCGTTGCTGCCATCATCATCGTCCACCTCATCGCCTTGGGAGGCATCCTGCTGCACCAGCATTTTGACAAAGCTGGATCACACGCAGCTAGCGACCAAGCCCCCCCTCAGCCCCCCCTTGCCCAGCAGATTGCTAGCAAGAAAGAGGCGGAAAAGTCCGTTACCAGTTTGGAAAGCCAGCCCGTCCAGTCAACAGAAGAAAGATCTGCGGTATCCAGTACTCGACCACTCTCCGCAGAGGAACTTAGCCTGACAGCGGAAAAGACTATTCCAGCAGAATCTATCATGGACGACGTGAGGACCACCAGCACCCCTGCTGCAACAGTGGTAGGTGAACTTCAGGCTGTCGCGGACGAAGAAATCCAAGCATACGTTGTTGACAACGGTGCTACCGCCTCTACTAGCTTGAGCACGAATGAGAATTACCACCACACGCTCACCGGTGATAGCTGGGAAAGCGTAGCTGCCCAGTATGGTACGACAGTGGCAGAGCTCAAGAAAATCAACCCCCGCTCTGCAACCCTCTCCTCACCCCCTACAGGCGAGTATCTCTACCTTCCCACCGCTAGGGCTAGTGCTGCTACTACCACAGCAACAAATCAAGCTGCATCAACAGCCATTTACACCGTTGCAGATGGAGACAACTTGACCAGAATCGCCAAGAAGCATGGTATGTCCCTTGACGAGATTCTGAAACTCAATAACATCTCAAAGGAAAACGCCCACCGAATCAAAATAGGTCAAAAGCTACGCGTTCATCAGCGATAACGTGCAGATAGAATCTTGCGCCCAGCCCGCTCGTCATGTCATCTCGTCTCAGCATCATCACCATATGGGTATGCTTTGCTCTTTTGCTGAGTCTAGGTGCGGTAATGGTCTCGAGTACGAGTACGGTTCTTCCAGGTGAATCACCCTTTCACCTCCTGCGCAATCACTGCATGTTCAGCCTCTTGGGGCTTCTTTTAGCCTTCATATTGGCGCATATAGAATACAGAACATGGCGACGCTTTATCCCCCTGATTTGGGGGGGCTGCGTCCTGTTGCTTATTTTTTGCTTTGTCCCTGGTATAGGTAAAACCATCAACGGTGAATCACGCTGGATACATGTTTTTTATACCTTTCAACCCAGTGAGTTGGCGAAAATCAGCCTCATGCTCTGCCTAGCACACTGGTACACCATACATAAAGAGAAGCGCAAAAGTATCGTCATGGGCTTTTTGATCCCTGGGCTCATTTTTGGCATCCCCCTGATGCTCATCTTCTTTGAAAAGGACATGGGTACAGCCGCCGCCTTGGGCATGGCAGGCTTTTGCCTCATGTTTGCTGCGGGTGCTCGTTGGTGGATACTACTGCTTTCCCTACTGTTGGGAGCCTTGCTCATGTACCACTTCACCACAGACAGTGCCAACCGCATGGCGCGTATTGAGGCATGGGAAGACCCCGAAGCCTACAGAGAAGGCGCAGGTGCTCAGCAGTATATCTCCCAAGTCGCCTTTGATAAGGGCGACACGACAGGCGTAGGCTTGGGCGAAGCCAGCGAAAAATATGGCAGACTGCCCTATGCGCATACAGACTTCATCTACGCCATCATAGGAGAGGAACTAGGCGTCGTAGGCAGCGGTGCCGTCCTTGCCCTCTTCACCATCATGGCCGCTGCGGGGGTATGCCTTTCCGTGCAGACGCAAGAACGCTTTGGGCAGCTGTTGAGCTTGGGACTCATCAGCACCATCTTTTTGCCGGCCATGCTCAATATGATGGTCGTCACCTCCCTCTTACCCAACTCGGGTCTACCCTTGCCCTTTATCAGCTATGGTGGCACCAACCTGATTTTTACCATAGCAGCCATAGGACTGCTCACCAGCATACAGAGGCATAGTCCTAGCATCACCATCAACTACTGGCCACGCCGCCGACATTCTCGCGATTTTAACCCATGAGCACATTAAACATACTCATTGCCTGTGGAGGCACAGGCGGACATCTTTTCCCAGGCATAGCCGTAGCACAAGAACTGCGTAGGCGAGGGCATCATCCCATCCTACTTATCTCCCAAAAGAAAGTAGACAGAGAAGCCATAGCCAAGTACACCGACATGGAGTACATCACCACCCCTGCCATCGCAAAGCCCCCCATGCTATCCCTGCGCATGCCAAGCTTTCTCTTGCAACTGGCTAAATCCTGCTGGCAGAGCAAAAAACTGATCAAAGAAAAGAAAATAGACATCATCCTAGGCATGGGAGGCTTCACCTCATTGCCACCTATCTACGCAGGCAACAAAGAAGGAAAAGCCTGCTACGTCCATGACTCCAACGCCCTACCCGGTAAGGCTAATAAACTCACAGCCCGCTGGTGTCGAAAAGTCCTCATCGGACTCAGTGACGCCGCCAAATACTTTCCTAAAAGCGAATGCATCCTCACAGGCACACCCTGCCGAGAAGAACTGCAAACCCAGCAGCTACCTAGCAAAGAAGACGCCCGTCGCCAGCTAGGGGTACCAATGGACAAAGCCCTCATCCTCGTACTGGGAGGATCACAGGGAGCACGACGCCTCAACGAAATCATCTTAGAAGCAGCAGCACAGGACAGCAAGAGCCACTACCTCATCATCGCTGGACAAGAAAACGAAGAACGCGTCCGCGCCGCAGCAACGCCCAACGTCAGCGTCATGGGCTTTTGTGCCCAGATGGCAGAAGCCTATGCAGCCTGTGACGGCATCATCAGTCGCTCTGGGGCATCCACACTGACAGAAATCTCCCTCATAGGGAGAGCGGCCCTACTCATCCCCTTTCCAGCGGCAGCCGATGACCATCAGACACATAATGCCCGCGCCTTTAGCAGCCAAGGAGCAGCCGTCCTCTGTGCGGAAAGCGAACTGAGCAGCGAGAAAGTGCATCACTTTGTAGAGCAATACGTCCTTACAGAAGCCAAGCGACAAGGCATGGAAGAAGCCATGCGACAGCTCGCTCGCCTAGACGCGGCCAGTTGCATAGCAGACAGCATCACGCAATGAGCCTCAGAGTTCATATTAGCATAGAAAAGCAGCAACTACATCTCCTGCGGGGTGATGAGGAAATCTGGCGTACCGTCATATCAAGTGGAGCTGCGGGGGTGGGAAGCGCGAGAGACTCTGGAAAGACACCCTTGGGGCGATTTCGGGTGGCCAGCAGACATGGAGAGGGGGCTGCGCCTCATACTATTTTTCGCGCCCGCCTGC
>CAYJON010000170.1:0-3627 GCA_964371795.1 uncultured Akkermansia sp.
CTATTTCTTTTTGATATCACGTACGAGGCGTACGTGATTATCTATGCGTATGGCATCTCCCTGTGGACCGCGTCCTTGGGGGAGGCGCGACGCGTCGCCCTGTTTTGGGTCGCTGCGTTGAGATCCTGCGCCATGAACATCCATCCATGTGCCGCGCATGCAGCCCATTGCTCGCCCAAAGCAGACATAGCAGGCAGACTTATCGCGTCCCTGTGGTCGCTGCGAAAGATGTGTCGTGGCTGTCCAATAAGAGGGGTAGTCCTTCTCCTCTGCCTCATTGGTGATGCTGGTGCTGTTAAAGATGGGGTCAATAGCGGCTGACTGCGTCGCATCTGGGCTGCGGGAGTAATCGACAATGTACTGTAGCTCCCGCGCTGTGGGCAGTCTCCAATCGGAGTGTCCTGCTAGATTGGCCTTTTGGGCATAGGCTATAGCTTCATGCCAATTCATACCCTCCTTGCTATCATCCTTGCTCCACATTAGCCCGCTGCTTTTGTCTGTGATTGTACCATCCTTGTTGTCGGTGAATTGATTCACTCCGTAGCCTTCTTTACCGCGGACGAGGTAGACATAAAAGGTCTTTGCCTTCCCTGTGCGTTTTAGCACCCCCGCGCCATAGCCTTTGATGCGTCCATCGGCAAAGTTTACGCCAAAGACTGTTTTAGCACCCCTCATGGTTGTTGAGGTGTAAAGGGTGCTGGTGACCATCTGGGCATCAATGAGACGCTCTCCCGCTGAGCTATCACCGTAGCCAAAAGCAAAATACTTCGTATCGATGAAGGGGCGTAGCCCTGTGGTATCCTCACCTTGATAGGAGCTGATGTCCTCCCCGCGGAAATCAATGAGGGAGTAGAGCTCTTTGATGGTTGGCACGCGCCAATCGCTCTTTCCTCCGACGCGGCATTTCTTGGCGTAGGCGAGGGCGTCCTCGTAGCTCAGCTTGTCCTCGGCATTGATTGTGCCATCATTATTGATATCAGGACTCTGTGTCCATATGAGTCCCGTGTCTTTATCGCGCACCATACCCTTGCTTTTTTGGTAGGTTTTTTCTTGAGCGAAAAGAGAGCTAGAAAGCAGTGCAAAGAGTAAAATTTTCATAGTTGATACTAGTTAGAACGCTCTGAGTATAATCTTATCTACACGAATGCTTGTAGATTCTTTTGTTAAACTAACGTTCTGTAATATAAGATGTCAAAGCTTTTCTCCCTACTGCTTTTTAGTGCTATTGCTCATGCAGATACGCCGCCTAATATTCTTTTTATCTTGGCTGATGATATAGGGGCAAATTACCTTCAATTTTCGCGTCAATCTGACTCTGACATTGCTACCCCAAAGACTCCAACTCTGGATGCGCTTGCAAAGCGTGGTCTGGTCTACACCAATGCGTGGTCATCACCCCTCAGTTCTCCAACGCGTGCTAATCTGATAACAGGTCAGTATGGATCGAGGACAGGTGTGACGCAGGTGAGTGATCCTCTTGATGCAGATATTCCCACATTTGCAGATTATCTAAAGGGGAAACGTGGGTACAGTACCGCAATTATAGGGAAGTGGCATGTCTCGAAATCTCCCGTGTTCCCAAAGGACTACGGCTTTGATCACTTCCTTGGTACTATGGGCGGCGGGGTTCGTAGCTTTTTCCGTGGTCCCATTATTCGCGGGACGGAGAGCGAGAGGTGTCGTGTTTATAATACCACCAATTTGACCAATGAAGCCCTTGCGTGGATTAAGGCGCAGAAGAAGCCTTGGCTTTGCTGGTTGAACTATAATGCCGCACACACTCCTTTCCATCTACCCCCTGTAGAGTTGCACAGCAAAAAGAATCTCAGTGATGCTCAAGAAGACATAGATGCCAATCCCCTGCCATATTACCATGTCATGATTGAGGCAATGGATACGGAGATTGGTCGCTTGCTGCGTAGCATGCCTGCAGAGACGCGTGCTCGGACTATTATCATTTTCATGGGTGATAATGGGACAGAGCGCAAGCTTGTGGGTGGTTTTAAGGCGAAGGGGTCAGTTTATCAAGGTGGTATACATGTGCCTCTCTTTGTTGCTGGTGCGGGTGTTACACGTCAAGGAGAGCGCGATGCGCGTCCCATCTGTGCGACGGATATGTATAGCACCATCATAGAGCTAGCAGGCGGAAAGCTCCCCCAGTACAAGGATAGCTACAGCTTTGCTAGTAGTATCAAAAAGAACACAAGCCCCCTGCGCCTCATTTCATATGCCGAGTCCGACAGTATGAGACGTGGCAAGTCCAATGCCCTTTTTGATGGGACATACAAGCTAATCACAACAGGAGAGAAGCAAGAGGAGCTTTACGATCTATCGAAAGATGCCAATGAGGAGAAGAATCTCTTGAGGGAGGGGGCGCAATCTCTATCCCCCAAAGCCCAGAAGGCATATCAAAAACTTCTCACAGAGCGCAAGAGGGTATCCCAAAGCTGAGGCGTGACACCAGTCTTGTTGAGCTGTATTTTGATACCAAAAATACTATCGATGATCTCCTGACTCGGCCCGCTGTCGTTGATGTAGGGGGCGATGGCATCGTTGCCACTCCAAGACTCTTCTCTGTAGAAGATGAAAACAGAGTTCAGTTCTTCAAATACTGAAAGGAATTGCTGCGGTGATGCCATAGCGTGTAGTCGTTGAAAGAGGAGCGAAAATATCTCATCTGCTGCCTTTCGGTGTGCCTCCACTGTATCTGTCACGACTGCTAATTGCAGGCTTTGAAGGATTTCTGGTCCGTCTTCTGAGTATTTGCTTTTTGTCAAGATGGCAAGGTCGTCTAGCAAATCACCATAGCGGGCGTAGTTGCGCTCTGCAAAGTGTACTAGCCATTCAAAGCCCCATAATCTATGCCTATAACCCCATAGCAAGGCAGGCAGTGTCAACTTATCCAAGTCAGATTGACAGATGGGGGAGTTCTTGAGGTGAAGTTGTAGTGGATTCATATTCTATATTGTATTATAAATTTAAGCTAAAGCAAGCATAGATTTCGTTATATATACAGTGCTGTGTATGATAAGTGTGCTGACGGATTTTTCGAAAAATTTTGATTGATTTCTTATCGTGAGTTGATATTATGTTTTCAAAAGTAAGATATTATTATTTGTAAGTGTTTTGATTGGCTGCTGGTGGACAAGTATACGGCTGACTAATCTCTTTTCTAGGCATGCTGGGCTACCTGTGTGCGGAATCATACATTACAACACCCAAAAAAATCTCATGAAATATATAAAAATCACTTTGGCTGCCTTTTCTATAGTGGCAGCTTCTACGCTCGTTTCATGCAGTCACGAAATGATGACAGCTATTATGGACGATATCTATGATGGGACGTCAGAGAAATCTACCAGCTACTCTAGCGGTAGAAGCTACGACTCTGATGGGAGGACGGAATCGTATTCAGAATCGACCACTACTTATCAGACGCGTTACGGTGAGTTCACTATTACGGAGTCGATATCGGAGGAGTAGGGATCTATTATAGGGGGTGCTATTGTGGGCTTGGGGTGCTCATTGGGGATGCTCTTGGTCTGATGGAAAGCTGTGATGGATTTTTCCTCCTGCGTAAAATGATGATTGTTAGAGCGTGGATGAAAAAGATGAAAAAAAATCAAA
>CAYJON010000171.1:0-3608 GCA_964371795.1 uncultured Akkermansia sp.
CGCTTCGACCGCGAAGATCGTGGAGACCGCAATGATCGCGATGACCAAGATACCCCCTTTTCCCCTCCAACTGAAGAATGATGCACATTGACATAGATACCCTTGCTAGCGTGACGGCTGCCCAGCTTGTCACGCGGGGGTCTCTTGTCATCTCATCTGGAGTTGTCACTGACACACGCCAGCTTTCCGAAGGCTGCCTCTTTGTCGCGCTGAGCGGAGCTCGCTTTAACGGCAACCATTTTGCCGCCCAAGCCGCCCAACAGGGAGCGGCTGCTGTTCTTGTCTCGGAGGATATAGAGCCCCTTGGAGACGGCTGCTCTGTTCTCAAGGTAGGCGACACACTGGAAGCCCTGCAAGCCCTAGCCAGCTGGTGGCGCGGTCAGTTGAGCCCCCGATGCGTCATAGGTTTAACAGGCTCTAGCGGCAAGACCAGCACCAAGGACATGCTCCTTGCCATTCTGAGCCAACGCTACCGCAGCAAGGCAACGCTGGGCAACCTCAATAACCACATAGGTGTGCCGTTGAGCATCCTTTCCACCCCTTCTGATACAGAATGCTGCATCTGGGAGATGGGGATGAACCATGCGGGGGAAATCGCACCGCTCTGCGCCATGACACGCCCCGATATGGGAATCATCACCCATATTGGCACTGCCCATATTGAATACCTAGGCAGCAGAGATGCCATAGCCGCAGAAAAAGCCACCCTCGCAGAATCACTGCCTCCCGAGGGCTGGTGTATCTTCCCCGCTGCGGAAGATTACGCAGAGTTTATAGTAGAGCGCAGCAAGGCGCAGGTAATCCTTGTTGGAGAGAATGATTCTTTCGTCCGTGCGGAGAATATCAACTATTTACCAACAGGCTCAGAATACACCCTGCACATTGAGGGACTGGGCAGCTGTCCTATCTACCTGCCCATACCTGGGCAGCATATGGTGAGCAACAGCCTCCTATCCATCGCCGCAGCATGGAAAGCGGGTTGCTCCTTAGATGACATGTCCGCAGGTCTGCGAGAACTTTCCCTCACCCACGGACGACTGCATTGCTGGGAGCAGGAGGGCTACTACATCATAGATGATAGCTACAATGCCAACTTGGAAAGCATGATAGCGGCCTTGGAAACAGTGGCTGCCATGAAGGCTCCCCGCCGCCGCCTTGCCGTACTTGGGCTGATGGGAGAGCTGGGCGAACATGGTGCAGAACTGCATGCTGCCCTTGGGCGTCGCCTTTCCCAGCTGGGATTTGACATCCTTCTCACCGTGGCAGAAGACTGCGCTAACCGCCAAGCCTTGCATGAGGCTGCTCAAGGCGTACTCCTTTACAGTTGCAGCTCGCATGACGAGGCAGCCCAGTGCCTACGCGACATCATCCAAGAGGGCGATGCCCTCCTCTTCAAGGGATCACGCTCCGCTGCGATGGAGCGCGTCCTCCACCAACTTTTCCCGCCAGCCCCTTCTGAATCATGATACAGTATTTTTTTGATATTCCTGCGCGTCTGCTCTTTTTCTGCGTGATTTTGCTGCCTTTTCTTGCCAGTCTCTTGATGGGGCCTAGCCTCATTGCCGTGCTGCGTCGCATGAAGGCTGGTCAGCCCATACGCCAGAAGAGCGCGACAGCCCTTGCGCCTGACCATGAGGGCAAGAAGGGAACACCCACCATGGGCGGCATCATGATTATCTCCCTCATGCTGCTCACCATGCTCATCTTTGGTGACCTCAGCAGCCCCGCACTGCAATGCTGTCTCTTTATCTTGATTAGTACAGCGGGCTTGGGCTTTCTTGATGACTTTGCAAAAATACGCCAAAAGGGCACAGATGGCGTCAGCGGATGGGTGAAAATCATCATCCAGACAGCTGCTGCCACAGCGGTCAGCTTCTACTTCTACCACAAGAGCCCCGATGCGGGGCAAATCCTCATCCCCTTCTGGGACATGGTGGACATTGGCATTTGGTTCATCCCTCTTTCCATCCTCGTTATTGTAGCTAGTTCCAACGCGGTGAATCTCACCGATGGTATTGATGGGTTGGCCAGTGGTACGATAGCCATCGTGGCAGGACTGTTCACCGTCATCATCACGCAGCCAGAGTTGAACCTCTTTCTGGCCTGCATGTGCTTTGCCTGCTTGGGCTTCTTGTGGTTCAATGCGCACCCTGCAAAGATATTCATGGGTGACACGGGCTCTCTCGCGCTCGGTGGTGCTTTGGGAACAGTTGCCATCTGCTCGGGCAACCACCTCAGCTTCATCATCGTTGGTGGCATCTTTGTGCTAGAAGCCGCCTCCGTCATCCTGCAACGCCTCTACTTCAAGTACACACGTATCAAGACAGGTGAGGGCGTTCGTCTCTTTCGCATGGCGCCCATCCATCATCATTTTGAAAAATGCGGTTGGTCAGAAACACAGGTCTGCATCCGCTTTTGGACTATTTCCCTTTTGCTTGGACTCATCTCGGGTCTTGGCTGGTACTTAGCAGTTATCAACTATTAAAATCCATCTACCCCTCCCAATTTATTATACCCCCCTACATGAACATATCTCAACAACGTATTGCCGTTCTCGGCTGTGGTCGCAGTGGAATCGCTGCGGCAAAGCTCGCCCTCGCCAAGGGGGCAAGCGAAGTGTGCATCTTTGACACCTCGCCCAAGGCTCATTGCGGTTTAGCAGAGATTAACAGCGTCCCAGCTGCGACAGAACAAGACGCAACTTCCTTTGCAGCTGACCTCGTCATTATCTCTCCTGGTGTAGACGACTTTGAGTGGGCGCGTAGCTTTTGCGCCCCCAAGAATGCCCCTCTGATGGGTGAGACAGAGTTTGCCTACCGCAACTTTAACGGACAAATTATTGCCATTACAGGTACAAATGGTAAGACCACCACCACCGCCCTCATTGAGCATATACTCCTGCATGTGGGCAAAAGGGCTATAGCCTGCGGTAACTACGGCTTACCCCTCAGCGAGGTGATTACAGAGCACAAGGGGACAGAATACGCTGTGTTGGAGGTTTCCTCCTTCCAGATGGAGGCCATAGAGAAATTCTGCCCCGATGTGGCTATATGGCTCAACTTTGCCCCCGACCACATGGACCGTTATGAGACCTTGCAGGATTACTTTGATGCAAAGCGTCGTATCTTTGAAAACATGGGCGAAGAGCAGCTGGCCATCATCCGCACGAATGAAAACCTGTCTGACATACGCGCCCGCGAAGAGAGCTTTAGTTCAGAATCTGAAGCATCCACCCTCTATTACAGAGACGGCTTTATCTACGAAGGCGACAAGGCCATCATCAACATGAAGAACACCCGCATGAAGCAAGCCCATAATGCGGAGAACACCATGGCCGCCTACCTCGCCTGCCGCAAGTATGGCGTGAGCTCGGAAGAAGTCGCAGAGTCCCTTTCTAGCTTCATCCCCCCCTGCCATCGCTGCGAACTAGTCGCCTGCATAGACGACATCACATGGCTTAATGACTCCAAGAGTACCAACCTGCATTCCACCGCAACGGCTATTCGCTCCCAAACACAGCCCATCGTCCTCATTGTCGGTGGCAAGGACAAGGGACTCAACTACAAGCCCCTGCTTCCCCTGCTGGAAAAGAAAGCGCGCTGCTGCCT
>CAYJON010000172.1:0-3522 GCA_964371795.1 uncultured Akkermansia sp.
TTTTGAAGATTGATACGCTTAAACAAGGCTACTTTGCCTTCGGCTGTTCAACTGTTATGACATTTTTTTGCCCAATCGTGTGCGTATTGCCCAGGATCTATTAGATAACACAGCCGCTGGTTATGAGACCTTTGCGCGACAGGGCGATATACTGGGTGATATAGTAAATGTCTAATTTGTCTATTTTTTTCTCGTGTATGGTTTGTATTATGCTATAATGCAATTGTTACAACCCCATTTTTTAACATGAAAAAAACAACTCAGTTAGCAGTGTGCGCTCTCCTTGTTTCTACAATGAGTGTCTCTTGCACAGGTTTATTCGATGCTGATACTATCCATTCTAGTGACTTGGGTCGCGCAGGTACAACATATTCAGCTGTTGTCGTGGATGCTCAGGCAATCACTATTGCGGCTAGCACAACGGCAAAGACAGCTTCAGCAGCAGCTGGTGCTCTGGCTGGCGGTGCAGCTGCTAGCATGCTCGGTGGCGGCAGTGGCAAGACAATGGCAACAGCAGGTGGTGCCATTGTCGGTGGTCTCCTAGGCATGGGTGCGGCTAACCAACTAGGCAAGCAAAAGGCACAACGCATCACCCTCCAAGTTGAGGGCAGAAAGGGTCTCGTTACATTGAACCAAGAAGTTACAAAACAATTTGGTTACTTGTCCGCAGGTCAACAAGGTACATACACAGAAGTGCCAGGTGGTAAGAGCTACTTCCGTCCTTACTAAGAACTTTAGTTCAGAGAAATTACAAATTAGAGCACGCTGTTTATCAGTGTGCTCAATTTATTGCCCATGAAAACACCCAAATTTTTTACTCTTCATACGCAGGAATGCACAGTTCTAATCAGTGATTATGGTGCACGTCTGCTCTCTTTTTTTCATGAGGGGGTGGAGCTGCTTTACGGCCCGAAAAGTGTAGCGGACCTTTTGCGCGATGATTGCTACTGCGGTGCTATTTGCGGTCGCGTCGCGAATCGTATTGCGGGGGGCGAGGCGCAGCTTAGCGATGGGAGAAAGTTGGAGCTTCCTGTCAACAATGGGGCAAATCACTTGCATGGTGGCTTGCAGGGCTTTTCTGATAAGTATTGGCTGCTGGAGTCTCACGACGCACAGCGCATTGTTTTCTCCTATACTTCTTTGGAGGGGGAGGAGGGCTATACTGGCACTCTGCATATTCGTGCTAGTTATTCTTTGGAGGGGTCTTCGCTTAGTCTCGATTTGGAGGCGCAGTGCGATGATCTCACGCTGATTAATTTGACGCACCATGCGTACTGGAATCTCGACGGTGAGGGTGATGTCTTGCAGCACCGCTTGCAGGTGAAGGCAGAGAAGTTTACGCCTATTGTGGAGAATATCCCTACAGGTGAGATTGCAGAGGTGGAGGGGTCTGTCTTTGATTTGAGGCAGCCAGCTTTGCTCGGAGAGCGCATAGGGGAGGGATGCCCCTTGCCCTTGGGTTATGATGACAATTATTGCATACAGGGCGACAGTGAGTCACCTGTTGTCTTGGAAAACGGCGTGCGTCGCCTAACGGTGTGGAGTGATGCACCAGGTTTGCAGGTCTACACGGGTTATTATCTGCCAGATCGCTTTGGCGGCGTGGCCTTGGAGCCTCAATGCTATCCTGATGCCCCCCATCATCCACACTTTCCTAGTATAGAGCTAACGGCTGGGGCTCATTATAGTCGTCATATCATCTGGGCGGCGGAGGTGCTTAAAAGCGAAAATCCAGCCCCAGAGAAAAACTGACGCTGGGTTTGTAGGTGCGCCCATGCTGGGTATCTTGGTCGTAGTTGCGTTCTTGTATTTCTACTGTTGTGTAGAGGGGGACGCCGACTTGGGCTCTGATGACTTGCTTGGGGGCGCCTTCTGGCGCAAAGTTGTATTCCCATTGTGCTCCGACAACGACAGAGCTGATGCTCAGCCAGTGCATGGCTTCTTCGGAGTGGATGGTCCATGCCTCGCCGTTGTACTCTGCAAAGAGGGCGAGGCTATTTCTTTCGGTGAACTGGTACTCCACGGCTAGGGTGGTTTGGTGGAGGCTCAGTTCCCATTCTGGGGCAAATTCCCAAGAGAAGTTTATTGCTGGGGTGATTCCAAAGATGACGCCGCGGGGGAAGTATCCCAGTGCCAATGTGTAGGAGAAGGTCTCTGTGGGCTTGAGGGTGTAACCAAAGAGTCCGCCAAGCGAGGCGGAGCGGTTCATTGTCTCAAAGTCAGAGGAGATGGAGGGAAAGAGGGAGATGATGATGTTGCGCTTGTCAGAGAAGTTCAGTACGCTGATGGGTAGCGCAAAGCGGTAGAGGTCATCATGACGCAGGGTGAGCCCTTCGTTGCTCTCTATATGGGTGTATTCTATGTCAAGAGAGAGGGCGATTCTCCATTCTTTGAGGTGTGATTGTCTCGGGTCGCTCAGCGGGATGCTGAGATTTGCTTGGTGCATGCCAAAGCTAGAGTTGCCGTGCCGTGCGTCGCTGGTGAGTTGTGTTTTGTAGTTGATGTAGCTGGGCATCAGTCCTGTGGCTGGTAGGTTGTAGTCCCAGTCTTCGCTGGCGTGTAGTGTGCTACTTAAAAGGATGCCCAAAAAGCATGCTAGGCTGTGATGTGAGGTGTTCATGCGTTTTCTAAGGCGCTATGATGACATGTCTTTTTAATTGTGTCAATCTATCTTTCTTTTCTTGCCAAATGGTGCTTGATTGGATAGAGTGTTATCATGTCTTTAAGCATAAAACATTTTGTTTTTCATCCTTATTCGGTCAATTGTTATGTTATATCGGAGCCGCAGGGGCATTGCTATATTGTTGACCCTGCCTGCTGGGATGAGCGGGAGCGTCTGCAACTGGTGAATTATATCAAGCAACAACAGCTGACGCCCTTGGCTATTATTAATACGCACCAGCATCTAGATCACAATGCTGCTAATGTGTATATGAAGACCTTTTACGATGTTCCTGTGTGGGGGCATGTTGGGGATGAGTTTATGCTCACCGATGAGGATTACTTGATGCCTCGCAGGGAGAATATTCCAGAGGCGGGCTTGGGCAAGATTGATGAGTACTTGAGCGATGATCAGCTTCTCGCGCTGGGGGAGGATGTGATTCAGGTGATTCACACGCCAGGGCATTCTCCTGGTAGTATTTGTCTTTACCATGAGAAGGGGGCTTGGCTGATTTCTGGTGATACGCTTTTCCATCAGTCTATCGGGCGCAGTGATTTGCCCCGCGGGAATCAGCGTGTTTTGCTGCGAAGTATTGCGGAGCGTCTCTTTATTCTGCCAGATTCTACACGTGTTTTCCCTGGTCATGATGAGGAAACTTCTATTGGTGAGGAGAAGCGAGAAAATCCCTTTTTCTAATATTGTTTAGTATTAGATGTTTAAATTGCTGGATTAAAAATCTACAGAAAAAAATCAAAAAAAAGCAAAAAAACTATTGACGCAGTCTCTGTTCATCTGTATACTTCGTCCACCCCCACCACGGGGCAGCCTGAGAGGGTCAAGGAGACGGTGTGAAGAACACG
>CAYJON010000173.1:0-3480 GCA_964371795.1 uncultured Akkermansia sp.
TTTTTTCCAACTATTATGGCTGACCATATCCCACTACGTAACCCTAACGAGATAAGCAAACTTCGAAAAGCAGGCGAGGTCTCAGCACGCATTCTCATGGCGGCGCAAGACTTCATCCAACCCGGCATCACTACGGGGGATGTCGATGCCTACGTCGCTAGCCTCTTTGAAAAGGAAAAGTGCGGTAACGCATTCTTGGGCTACGGCGGCTTTCCTGGTCATCTTTGCATCTCGGTCAACGAGGAAGTGGTACACGGCATAGGCGGCAAGCGCGTTCTCAACGAGGGTGATATTGTAAGTCTCGATGTGGGAGCCATCGTTGATGGTTGGTACGGCGATAATGCCGCAACAGTCTGCGTCGGTAACATAGAGGCCTGCCCCGAGGAGGTGCGCCGCCTGCTAGCCGTCACAGAAGAATCCCTCTACCGCGCCATTGCCGCAGCAAGGCAGGGAGCATCCCTCGCTGATGTATGCGGTGCAGTAGAAGACTTCGTCAAGCCCTATAAGTACGGCATCGTCCGCGAAATGGTCGGTCATGGCGTAGGGCGTAAACTGCACGAAGAACCCCAAATCCCCAACTACCGCCCACGCTACAGGCTACCCCGCCTCAAGCGCGGTATGATACTCGCCATTGAGCCCATGATCAACCTAGGCACACCTGGCATACGCATCCTCTCTGATGACTGGACAGCCGTCACCCGCGACGGCAAATGCTCCGCCCACTTTGAGCACACCGTAGCAGTTGGTTCCCATGGCGGAGAAATCCTCACAGAACGCCCCCGCATTGCCCTACCAGAGCAATTGCAGGTTACCCTTTAATCTAAAAAAGATTCCCTTATTTTTAATAACATGAAAACACTCCTTTCCATCGAAGAACTCGATACCCAAAGCATCACAGAGCTACTCGCCCTCGCGCACCGCCTTAAGGCAGAACGCAACAATAAGCAAGCCCATGAGCAAGTGCTCGCAGGTCAGACATGGGGACTCATCTTCTCCAAGTCATCCACCCGCACCCGCGTCTCCTTTGAAGTAGGCATCTCAGAGCTAGGAGGCCGCCCCATGTTCCTCTCCACCCGCGACATACAACTGGGCAGAGGAGAACCCATCAAGGACACCGCACGCGTCCTCGGTCGCATGATACATGGTGCCATCATACGCACCTATGAGCAACAGGACATCATCGACTTTGCAGAGTACTCACAAATCCCCACCATCAATGCCCTCACCGACCTAGAGCATCCCTGTCAAATCTTGGCCGACCTCATGACCATTGAAGAATTCTACGGCGTAGGCTCTTGGAAGGACATGAAAATCGCCTTCATAGGCGATGTGGACAACAACATGGGACGCTCTTGGATGTGGGCAGCAAAGCATCTGGGCTTCCAGCTAGCACTGGCAGGACCAGAACACGCCCTACCCAGCCAGCAGACCCTCGATGCCATCAACTACGCAGGCATCACCACCACCACCGATGTTAAAGAAGCCGTACGCGACTGCACCATCGTCAACACAGACACATGGATTTCCATGGGACAGGAAGACCAAAAGGGAACAAAAGAAGAAGCCTTCTTCCCCTACCAACTCAACCTTGACCTCATGAGCCTCGCTGCACCCAACCACCGCGTCATGCACTGCCTGCCAGCCTACAGAGGTTATGAAATCACCGAAAAAGTGCTCGAAGCCAACGCGGAGACCATTTTTGCGGAAGCAGAAAACCGCCTGCACGCACAAAAGGCCATCCTCTACACCCTTGCCCAATCAAAGTAGACATGAGCTTTTCCGCACGCATGGAAGAACTGCTGGACGACTTCTCCATCTTTGAAGACTGGATGGAAAAGTACGAGTACATCATCTCCCTAGGCTCACGACTCCCCGCCCTGCCAGAGCAGTACCGCAGCGACAGCCACCTCATCCAAGGCTGCCAAAGCCGCGTCTGGGTGGGCTGCGAGCTAGAGGACGGAAAACTCATCGTCCACGCAGACAGTGACTCTCTGATTACCAAGGGGCTCATTGCCATCTTCATACGCCTTTTCTCTGGACTCAACCCCGAGGAGATAGCACAAGCAGACCTCAGCCCTCTGGAAAACTCTGGCCTCAAAGAGCACCTTGCCTCCACCCGCGCAAACGCCCTCACCAGCATGGCTGATACCATACAGCAAGCCGCGAGAGCCCAGCTTTCCTAAACCACCCACCACATCCCCCTCCCCCCTCAATAGATGGAAAAACTCGAAAGCATCTACAACAAGAAACGCGCCCAACTGCCCGCAGGCACCAACGCCTTTCGAGTACTGGACGGCAGGCCATGGGAAGGCGTCTTCGTAGACGCCCTCGACACGCGCCTCCTCGTCTCCCTACGCGACTGCGCCCTACCAGCAGAGCTGCATGAGCAGCTACTCTCTACAGGCAAAAGCATCTACATCAAATACCTAGACCGCGACAACAAGCAAGCACCACAGCACCTTGCAGGACCAGAAGCCCCCAGTCGCTTTGTTATCAAAGAAAATGGACTGCGCTACATCATGGACATGGATGCGGGCTATTCCCAAGGACTATTCCTAGACCAGCGCGACAACAGACGCACTGTTATGGAACGCTGCCAAGAAGGCATGCGCATCCTCAACACATTCGCCTACACAGGCGGCTTTTCAATCTGCGCGGCACAGGCAGGTGCGCAGACCACCACCCTAGACCTAGCACAACCCTGCCTTGACTGGTGCAAGGAAAACATGCAGGAAAATGGCATTAACGCCGATGATCACTACTTTTGCAAGGGCGACACCCTGCATTGGCTCACACGATTTGCGCGACAAGGCAGACACTTTGATGGCATCATCCTAGATCCACCCACCTTTTCTCGAGACGAAAAGGGAAAAATCTGGCGTGCAGAACGCGACTACGGCCTACTAGTCAGCAAAGCCCTCAGCTGCTTGCAGCCCCGAGGCTGGATACTCTGCACCAGCAACTGTAGAAAACTCAGCCACGAGCACTTTGCCGACATGATAAGCGAAGTCGCCCCCCTGCATCAACTGAGACCAGCAGGCATGCCCTTTGACTTTGATGGGGAAGACTACCTCAAATGCCTCTGGGTAGAACCAAAAAACTAGAGACCACACAGCAAGCAAATCATGAGCACAACAGACGACACAAGCAGCGACGTATTTCTCCGCGCCATGGCCAGCCTCAAAGCAGGACATCCAGCCGAGGGCGCAGAACTCTTACGCCAAGCCGCCTTCGCTGGACATCCCGAAGCGCAAAACCAGCTGGCGCGCCTCTACTTTGCAGGCCTACGAGAGGCAAAAGACCTAGCCTCCTTAGAAGTATCAGCCCAAAATGGCGACCACGTGGCACTATTCGTACTAGCAATGAGCTTTCTAGACGGTCGTCTGGTAGAAAAAGACACAGACGCAGCCATCCTCGCCCTACGCCACGCCGCTGAAAAAGGAAACCTGTTGGCCGCACATATGCTCAGCCAACAGGGAT
>CAYJON010000174.1:0-3342 GCA_964371795.1 uncultured Akkermansia sp.
CAATCAGTCACATGGGATCCAACCCAGCCCACCGCCACGCGCCCCCTCGCCATCGCGAAGAACGGCACATGGTATAGCTATGGCTTAGACCTCAGCAAGAACGTGACAGAGCTCTACACCGCAGAAGGCACAATCGCCACTAACTACACCTACAGTCCCTTTGGAGCAGTAGAAACCACAGGTAACACCGCCAACCCAATTCAATGGAGCAGCGAAATCGCAGACGATGAAAGCCCCCGAAGGTCTGTAGGGGGATTAGACAAACCTGCGAAGCAGGGTTTGCCCGTAGGGCGAACAGGCAATGGGGTGCCTGTGAGTCAACTCGGCTTAGTCTACTACAAAGCCCCCGAAGGCTTGGAGGGGGATTGGAGAAACTTGCGAAGCAATGTTTGCCCGAAGGGTGAGTCCCCAATGGGGTGGGGACGAGTCAACTACCGCCACTACAACCCACAAGACGGACGTTGGATTAGCCGTGACCCCATCGGCATTGAAGGAGGTTTGAATCTTTATGGTTTTGTGGGGAATAGAGTGTGGATTACCGATCAACTCGGAGAAGCTCCATCACAATCTCAAATGGAGCAAAGTATTCAAAGATTAAAAGAATTACAACAAAGAGTAAAGAATTGTGTAAAAAATACTCCCTGTGAATGTAATGAAATATATCAACAATATTTAAATTCTTTAGCTCGACTCCAAGTAGATGCGGGTGCATTTTATGCCGACCAATGGTGGGTAAGTGATAGGGATTCTCAAATTATGGCAGATGTTTTTGCCTTCCCTACACTAATAGAAGGAGCAGATATCACACGAGAGCAACTGGATCATCAGATAGAGGCAACGAGAAAAGCAGGTGATTTAATTAGTGAAAATATTTTCATCGAACATGGAGATGCCTTTGCTAATGGTGCAGAATTTATAGCTGGTGCTGCTGATGGTGCCACTCTAGGATTAACAGGTCTTGCTGTAGAGTTGACAGGCAACCCTTGGTCTGACCGTGATAATCTTCGGTATTATGGGGGAGCAATTGCAGGTTCTACTCTTTCTGTTAAGGGCGGGAAAATGATACGTGCGGGTAAAGAAATAGGAACAAAAAATTTTAGAGTTGCACCTTTAGGAAACGCTACCGGTAATAAATATGGAAAATTGCCTCATTATCGTAGAAGAGTAATGGATGCATCAGGAAAAACTAAACTAGGGCAAGGGATAGGTAGACATAGACCATGGGAAAAGAAAGCCACAGATAAGAGTTTTGGGGATAGATTTTGAGTATTGTGACTTATTTCAAATACAATATCCAAAATATCAAATTGACGAAAATTTGCAAAAATGAATCAAAGAGATATCAAAATAAATTTTAACATTATATAGCACTTACTTTTTTCTTTAGTAATTATAAATTATATTCATATGTCAAATATTTTTCCTCTTATTACAATTGCTCAAGATGATAAAGATATCAGTATATTTCACAATATGAATGAGCTTAACAATGGAACTATTGAGCCTGAAGACGTGATTAGCGAATTGTATGTAGTTTATGATACACAAGGCAATTTATTTAAATTATCCACAAACATGGAACAAAAAGTTAAACGTAAATTCCTTTTTCTGTTTGAATATACGGATTACTTATTATCAAGGGAAATTTTTATTGATCAAATTTCTTATAATAATGAGTATGAGGAAGAATTAAGAGACCATCTCTTGCATTACTTTAAGGTCTATCAAAAGACCGAATTACAACCAAGTACTCCGCTTTCTGATTTAATAAAAAAATTGTTTTTGGTGTCAGCATAAGTTTTGGATTAAATTCATGATTTTTGGGTGCCAGCTCAATTAGTGGTCTTCACGAAGCTCAAATGAGTTCCTCTGTTTTTTTGCAAAGGACTCGACCCAACGAAAAAATTGGTAATTTTGATTATGCCCTTGTTTCTCAAGATGGACAAACTGTAACATCTGCAAATTATGGGCAAAAAAGCTTGATAGTGTTTGGAGGCGGTACTTATATGACAACAACTTCTAATCGCATTAACCCATTTGTACCGAAAGGTGTGACTTATCGAGTCATTCTTAGAACACCTCCTAATACTATTCGCATTATACCAGGATGGGTGTATATAACTAAAGGTGGCGTTAAAATTACTGCAAAAAAAGCAAAAGTTAAAAAATTACCTATCAAGTAAAATGTTTCGAATTTTAAGCATAATTATTTATCTTTTAAGCATAATGATTTTTCATATATGCTGGATAGTAACTATCCCTTTATGTTTTCTCTGTGGGTGGTATTATATTTTCTTGCCGATTTTAGGATTGATTCCATACATAATTGTCCAGCAAACAGGAAACATTCGATTACCATGGGGAAGATTCTACATTTTATATTTTGACAATACTCAATATAAAGGGCACCTTGCAAAATTAGTTTACGAAATGATGTGATGTTAAAAAATGCTCATCACAGCATGACTTTTGTCGCATTTTGGCGATAATTTGCAGCTTTTTGGGCTTACATAGCTCGCTATGCGCACCCAAACGCCACAAATTCTCATCCAAACTGCTGCCAAAATTCAAAGCTGCTAATTTTGCAAGATCCCCTAAAGGGAAACATGTTAAGTGTGAAAAAAATTGCTAGCAGAAAAGATAATACGAAGGTTGTTAAAAAAAATTAAAATCAGCGCGTTTATTACGCAGAATTCAAGCGATTATTACCGTTTAACTATTAGATTTATAAACCCTTTATCGAAAAGAGTCAAATTTCTCAACGATCTGGATGTTATAGATATACATCCAGAGCTTAAAGGTATCGATATTCCTAAAGGTGCATTTGATGCGTATATAGAGTTTGATTTGAAATCATTTTTTCGAAAACTACCTAGAGGGAAGTTCTCGCAATTCGTTTTCTGCATGACTTAGCAAAGAATACACTAGACAAGGGGGCTCGCGGAGTCTTTTCGTATCTTTTTGCACCTTCGCTTATTACATATGATAATATGCTCTGGCGCGAATGCGCAAAAATCTGACGAAAATCCTTCCGCGAGCTCTCCTTGCGAATTGCGAGAACTCCCCTAGAGGAAGCGAGTTAAATGCATATATTGAAGATGCGCTGGAGTCTAATTATAAAAAAACAATTCATCAGGGCATTAGTATTCCACCGAATTCTGAAACAGTGTTTTGTTATAATATACCATCTAATAGACTCCCTATTTCCACAGCGAAACATCTCACTCTACACTTTACGGCACCTAGATTTAGAATTAGCCATTTCATGATTACTTCTGAGACTTTATGGGAAGTTCTCGCAATTCGTTTTCTGCATGACTTAGCAAAGAATGCACTAGACAA
>CAYJON010000175.1:0-3314 GCA_964371795.1 uncultured Akkermansia sp.
TCTTTTTCTCATCTTTCTTACCCATGGCACGGCGCAGCAAGTCAGCACCACCGAGAGTGTAGCCTGCTAGCAACTTGGCTGCTGCCTGCACCTGCTCTTGGTAAATCATCACCCCGTAGGTCAGACCTGATATTTGCTCCAGAAGGGGGTGCTCATACTCCGCTTGTGCTAGCCCCTTCTTCACGGCTATCATACCGTCCATGAACTGCATCGCACCTGGGCGATAGAGGGCAAGCAAGGCGATGATGTCTTCGATATTATCAATGCCATATCGCTTGCAGGTATCTATCATGCCGCCAGATTCTAGCTGGAACACGCCCAGTGTCTCCCCGCGGTTAAGTAGGTCAAGGGTAGGACGGTCATCGGTGGGGACCTGCTCATAGCGGAAGTCTGGGGTATGCCAGCGCACATAGCGCTCTGCGTCCTTCATCACGGTGAGTGTCTTGAGACCCAAGAAGTCCATTTTGAGCAAGCCCGCATTGGTGATAGCACCCATATCGCACTGGGTGACAACTTCCCCCTTTGGGTTAGTCAGATCATCACGCGTCAATGCCACGTAGTCATCCAGCTCTTTATCGGCAATCACAACACCCGCTGCGTGCATGCCTACGTTACGAATCGTGCCCTCTAGCTTTTTGCCAAAGTTCCAGATTTCTTGGTAGCTGCTGTTGTTGTTGAGCAGGGCATGCAGATCGGGGTTGATGGGTTCTCCCGTTTTCTTGTCGTAAAGACTCTTGTAAAGCGTTGTACCGGGGGTACTGGGGATGAGTTTTGCGATGCGATCGCTGTCCCCATAGCTCATGTCCAGCACGCGGGCAACGTCTTTAATAACAGACTTCGCACCCATTGTGCCGTAGGTGATGATGTGGGAGACGCAGCGTTCTCCGTACTTGTGACGCACGTATTCAATGACCTCTCCACGTCGGCTTTGGCAGAAGTCAATATCAATATCGGGTGGGCTGACGCGCTCTGGATTGAGGAAACGTTCGAAGAGTAGACCAAACTCAATGGGGTCAATGTCGGTAATCTGCATGCAATAAGCAACGAGAGAACCTGCTGCAGAACCACGCCCTGGACCAACGGGAATGTCCCTTTCCTTTGCCCAGATGATGAAGTCTGCGGTGATGAGGAAGTAGCTAGCGAACTTCAAATCATTGATGACTTGGAGCTCAAAATCCAGTCGCTTGGTCAGCTCCTCATCCGTGTCCACGCGTTCTTGACCGTATCGCGCCACCAAGCCCTCGTAGCAAACACGCTTCATGTACTCTTCTCTGGGAGAGCCATCGGGTGTGTCAAACTCTGGATAACGCTCTGAGGAGGTAGCATCCAACATGATGGAGGTATTGCATCGCTCTGCAATGAGTACGGTGTTGTCACAGGCATCGGGGTAGGCAGCAAAGAGGCTGCGCATCTCTTCCTCCGTTTTGTAGTAGGCGCTGGTGGGGTAGCGCATGCGGTTGGGGTCTTGTTGCTTGTGCCCTGTACCCACGCAGATGAGGAGGTCGTGCGCCTCATAGTCATCGGCATGCAGGAAGTGAGCATCATTGGTGGCAACTAGACCTATGTCATGCTTTCTTGCGAGGCTGACCAGTTGGGGAAGTACGCGCTGTTCTTCCTCCAATCCGTGGTCTTGCAATTCCACAAAGACATTGTTCTTGCCGTAGATGTCAACCAGCTCCAGCAGCACCTCTTCGGCCTTTTCTGGCTGGTCTTGGAGCAACCATTCTTGCAGAGGACCACCGAGGCAGGCGGTGAGGCAAATCAAGCCCTCTGAAAACTCCCGCAGCGTCTCCATGTCCACGCGCGGTTTATAATAAAATCCATCCAAATGAGAGCGCGACACGAGGCGCACCAAGTTATCCCAGCCTATATTGTTCTCGCAGAGCAAGACAAGGTGATTGGACCTGCGACGACCAACCAGCTGCTTCTTGACAGAGATGGGTGTGGTAGACACATAGACCTCGCAACCGAGGATGGGTTTAAAAATAGGCTTTTTCGCGTCTGGGTTTTCCTTGTTCCACTTGATAATACCCTCATTGTGGTACTTCACATTGGTCATGAATTCAATGGCCGCAAAGACATTACCATGGTCGGTAATGGCGACACTATTCATTCCCAGTTCTGCACTGCGCTTGATGAGATCCTTTGTATGAATCATCCCATCAAGGAGGGAGTATTCTGTGTGAACGTGTAGATGGACAAATGACATATTAACTATATTAGGAAGGATAGCTGAAGGCGGAGAGTAGACGCTGTGCAGCACTGACTGGGTCAAGGTTATTGTAGGCAACCAGTTGTTCTATTTCTGGCATGGTTGCGACCACCTCTGGGTGGCGGGCAAAGGATTCTAAAAGAGACTCATGCACCAAGGTGTGTACCCAATCGAGGCTCTGGCGGCGGCGGCGTGCCAGCCATTCTCCGCTGGCGGTCTGCCCTGCGCGGAATTCTTCCAGACGCTCACTGATGAGGTCAATGTTTTTCCCCTCCACGGAGGAGACGGTGTGTACCTCGGGCTTCCAGCCAATTGTGGGGCTTTGGAGGTAGTGGAGCACCATCTTGAGCTCTTGTTGATGCGCAAGGGCTGCTTGGTGGTTGTCGCCGTCATCCTTGGTGACAATGAGTATGTCTGCCAGCTCCATGATACCGCGCTTGATGCCTTGCAAGTCATCGCCTGCGCCCGTGATGAGCAGCAGGAGAAAGACATCCACCATGCTGCGCACCGTGGTCTCGCTCTGACCCACACCCACTGTCTCTATCAGCAAGACATCGTAGCCAGCGGCCTCGCAGGCTATCATGGTCTCACGGCTCTTTCTTGCAACACCGCCCAGTGTACCTCCAGAGGGACTGGGACGGATGAAGGCATTGCTATGACCAGAGAGTTCTTCCATGCGCGTCTTGTCCCCCATGATAGAGCCCTTGGACAGGGTGCTAGAGGGGTCAATGGCGAGGACAGCCACCTTGAGCCCCTTGTTGCAAAGGTAGCTACCAAAGGCCTCAATAAAGCTGGACTTCCCTGCCCCCGGTACGCCAGTGATGCCTACACGTATAGCGCGACCCGCATGGGGTAGCAGACGTGCAATAAGCTCACGCGCGGGTTCTTGGTCACGGGGCGCATTGCTTTCTATTAGAGTGATAGCACGGCCAAGTTGGGCAGTATTGCCTGCGATGACGCCAGCGGCGAGTTCTTCGGGATTATAGCGTGAGGGACGAGGAGATGGAGTGGGATTCATATGAGGTCATAGAAAAACGCCCCTTAACATTAAGGGCATCTTGCAAAATTAGTTTACAGAAAGCAGCAAGGTTAAAAATGCTCA
>CAYJON010000176.1:0-3204 GCA_964371795.1 uncultured Akkermansia sp.
GGAATTTGCTGCACGACTTGATCTCTTCTCTCCTGGGAAGTATGTTATGCACAGCCAATGGGGTGTAGGTAAGGTGACGGCATGGTCTATACCCAAGCAAATGGTGAAGATTAACTTTGAGCAAAATCCAGATTGCGTTCTGGGTCTCAAGTTAGCCTTCAATCAGCTTACTGCTTTGCCTGAGCGTCACTTCCTTGTCACCTGTTACAATGACCCAGAGGCCTGCAAAAAGCAGGCCGAAGACAAAGAGACCATGTTGAGCTTTGTGCGCATGGTGCTCACACACAACTACTCTCTGCGCGAGGGTATTCATGAGGTTCTTCCCATGCTGCCAGAAGATATGGAAAAAATGCTTTCTGGTCGCGTGATTGAAGAGGGTTCTTGGAAAGCATGGTGGGAGCGCGCTCGCATCGCTATGCGTGATGACCCTGGATTCCGTCTACCTACCAAGCGCGGTGAGACCATCTCCATGCGTCAATCCTCCAATGCTGCAGAAGCTCTCTATGATGACTACTGCTCTGCTACTTCTTTGCAATCCTGCGTACGCATCATCGATCAAGTTCGTCTTGATATCTTGGATGGTGAGTATGAGTTGGTCGCAAAGCTTATTAAGGAGATGGAGAAAGACATCGAAGGCGACAAAGCCGAGCCTCAGCATGTTTTGGAGCTCATCATCATCCGTGATGAAATCATGGAAAACTTTGCTTCCTGCCCCGAGGCCAAGGAGAAAATCCAACAGGCTCTCGATGCAGAATCTCTGCCACGTCTGATGAATCTGGGCGACAAGCTCACCAACATCAGCTCTGAGGAAATCGTGCGCTACATCGGCGAACTGCCCACACAGCGTCAGTGCCTTGTTTATGAAGCCCTGCCTGCTGCACTCGGTGAAGGCTGGATGCCCTATGCAACAAATATCTTCCTCTTTGGCGGTGCAAAGACCATTGCTCCTGTAGCGGACTTTATCATTGCGAAGGGTGAAAAGGAACAGCTCTTTGCTGATGTTGTCAATGGCATCTTCCGTCAAAGCCTCAGCCCCGAAGTGCTCATCTGGCTATGCCGCGAGCGTAATGGCCTGACCAAGGAAGTCTTTGATAACAACAAGGTAGCATTGGGTTCTGCTGTTCTCAATGCCATAGAGCGCGACAGCGCAGAGGGTGGTCCTAACCGCGCCCTGCGTCTGCGTAATCTCCTGATTGATGACAAGCAGCTTGCGCCTGATCTCATCACAGATATCTCAGAGCCCGAAGCACGTCCCTTTGCCAAGGCACTTTATGATTCATCCGTTTTGGCTGACCTAGACCGCAATCTTCTCTTGGCTAACATGATGAAGGTTCACCCAGGTCTGCAAAAGGTTGTACTGAGTCGCACCAAGACCAAGGAAAAGGCAAGTTGCTTTGTATCACCACGTTCTTATGCTCTCCGCAAGGCAGAGTTTGATGAAATCATCAACGTTCGCATCCCCAAGAACAAGCATGACCTCGAAGTCACGCGTGCCGAAGGTGACCTCCGCGAAAATGGTGGCTATCAGGATGCCAAGGCAACCCGCGCTCTTCTCATGCGCCGTTCCGAGGAGCTTTCACGCTCCCTTGCACAGGCAACGCAGACTGACTTCAGCGATGTGGATCTCACCGTAACAGGTATGGGTACACGTGTTGTGTTGGAGACAGGTAAGGGTGCGAAGGTACAGTACACCATTCTCGGTGCATGGGATTCCGATCCTGAAAACCGTGTGGTTTCCTACAGCTCCCGCCAAGGTGTAAAGCTCACTGGCCTCATGGTACATGACAGCCTCCGTCTTGTCATTGATTCTGGCAAATCAGCTGTGAGTCTCAAGGTGGTTGCAATAGAGCGACCAGATCCAGCCCTCATCTACCCAGATAACATGGGAGAAGAAGCCTAAGAATTACTTCTTACTTTTTTAACAAAAAGAGCCTCCATCGAAAAATGGAGGCTTTTTTTTAGTGCTGAAAAAACTCTGTTTTATAGCAGGCTGCGCCAGAGGCGGGCAACGGCCTTGTAGTCGCTGTTGTCGGCACAGAATGTGGCGATTTCTTTTACCTGCGGGTGCGCATTGGAGACCGCAAGAGATTGGCCTGCGAGACGCAACATAGCGATATCGTTCATCTGATCTCCACTGGCAAAGAGTTGCTCCTTGCTCAGTCCGTAGCTATCCAGTAGCTTTTGGATGGCGTGTGCCTTGCTGATTTCGGGCATGACGCAATCTAGCCAAAACTCACCAGCTTGGGTGATATTGAGGCGCGATTGCCATTTTTCGACAAATTGTGTTGCCTTTTCTATGAGCCCTGTGCGCGCGTAGAGTGATATTTTACCAATAGGGATGTCGGGTAATTGTCCCACGCCCTCGAGGATGCTGAGGTTCACGCCGTAGGCATCGCGCAAAAAGTTGCACATCTCTCCATTGCCTTGCTGTGCAAAGCTGATGTCAGAACTGCAAATCATGGCATCTACTCCCTGTAGTGCGTCTATGTCTCGCTCTAACTCCTCCACCCAGTCGCGTGGAATGGCGTTGAGCATCTCTGTGCCTGCACTGGTGGTGATGCAAAGACCACCGCTGCTCACAATATCAACATGCTCTAGTATGGGGTGAAAGAGCTTTTCTATGCTTTCTTTCTGCCTGCCACTGGCAATAATGACGCGATAACCTGCGCGGCGTAGGGCGATGATGAGCTCGAAGTACTCAGGATCTACCTGTGGGGCTGCTTCTGGGATGACTGTGCCGTCTATGTCAGTGACAAGGACGCGCACACGTGCGGCATCAAAAGAGTTGTTCATGTAGTGGCATGCTAGCACCGTGTCTGGTAGAAGTCAAGAAAAAGGGGAATCCCCAGTGATGGGCGATTCTCCTTATGGAGGCCATGCAAAAAGCCTCGTGGAGGGTAAGCGGCGGGACTGCGTCACCGTAATCTTGCGAAAGCGCGCTATACATCTCAATACTGATAGAGAGAGATAATTATCTTTGATAGGGAGCGACTCACTATTCACTGGAACGACTGGTGCTTCAAAATACCCCTTGACCAAGGAACAGCTCCTCTCATTGATATTTTGACCTATTGTACCGATTGTACAACAATAGGGGCACTTTCACACGCGGTGAAAGAATTTAACCCCTAAAAAAACAATCATGAACGATTATATAAACAATACTAGCTCCTCCTACTCCTCTAGCTCTTACAGCAGCAGCTC
>CAYJON010000177.1:0-3151 GCA_964371795.1 uncultured Akkermansia sp.
TTTGGCATATTTTGGTGTCTTTCTATTTTATTTTTTGCTTGCCCAAGAGTAGGGCTTGGGTTTATATTACTGAAAACATGTGCTTATATCAAGCATAAATCACAACAAAAAAGAAAATATATCAATCTTCCGACCCCAATTAACCAAAACATGAGTCAAATACAAGCACATAAAAGAAAAGTAAATCATTTAGAGTTAGGGGCTGTTGATGAGCGGGCTGCGTCGATTTATCTTTTAATGGGGGGGAATTTTTGCTACTCTTCGTTTAGCATTCATCTTCGCTCTACCATGGCAGACCCAGAAACTAGCACACGTGACCAAGGATTTCACCTTCTGCACCGCTATATTTGGCTCATTGAGACAATTTTACGTTTCGATGGGGCTAGCATTGCGCAGATACAGGAGTGCTGGGCGAGCTCTTCTCTGAACGTAAAAGGTGAAAAATTTCCCCTCAAGAGTTTTCATAACCACAAGACAGCTATTGCGCAACTCTTTGGCATTAACATTATATGCAAGCGCAAGGGCGGTTACCGCTACCATATTGAACAGGAGGGAGAACATGATAACAGTCAGCTGAAGGATTGGCTTGTGCAGGCTCTCACGCTCAACCAGATTACAGAGGATGCGCAGGAGCTTAGCGAGAGTATTTTGCTTGAAAGCATACCAGGGAACGCGAGTTATCTGCCACGCATCATGACCAGTATGCGCGATGGGAAGCGGCTCTTGATGGGTTATCAGTCCTTTTGGAAGGATCACGCAAGCACATTTCCCATTGCTCCTTACTGCCTCAAACTCTTTAAGCAACGCTGGTATGTGCTCGCCAAGAGCGACATGGGTGAAAAGCTGAGCATCTACGCGCTAGACCGCATACAGAGCCTAGATCCCATGGAGGAAGATTACAGCATTCCCGAGGATTTTGATGCCGCCGCTTACTTTGCTGACTGCTACGGCATCATTCACGATGGCGAGGTGGAGGAGGTACGCCTCAAGGTTCTGCACGAGAACCACAAGCATCGCTACCTTGCAGCCCTGCCCTTGCATGCCTCTCAGGAGTGCATCGAAGAGGGCACAGACTACAGCATTCTACGCTACCAGCTGCGTCCCGCATACGACTTTCAACAAGAAATCCTCTCCCACGGGGTAGATATTGAGGTGCTCTCGCCTCAATGGCTGCGCGACAACATTGCAGAAATCTACCGCAAGCAATACCTCCTCTATTCCCACGGGGTGAGGGTCAACGACTAAATAACACACACGCCATGGACATCTCAGACGATACCTATACTATTCTCAAATGCCTCAATGCAATCAATGCTGATGATATAGAGGCCATCAAGGGGATTCTCGATTCAGGCATTGATGTGAACGCCACCTACAATGAGGGGCGTTGCCTCATATTAGACGCTGCTTACGCGGGGAGTCTGAAGCTGGTGCAATTCTTGCTTGATGCAGGGGCTGAGCTCCATGCACAGGATGATGGCGAGGAGGATGTGTTATACAGTGCGCTCTGTTCTGCTAATGTTGAACTTATTGAATACCTTGTCAACAAGGGTTTTGATGTCAATGAAAGCCTTCACCTCGGCTATTTACCACTGGGCGTTGCTGCACAGGCTGGCAATGGGCAGCTCTGCCAATACCTCGTTGAACAAGGCGCAGATGTCAACGCGCAAGATGAAGATGGCTGGACAGCCCTCATGCATGCGGTGATTGATGAGAATCTAGTCACTGTGGGGTATCTTCTTAGCAAAGGTGCAGCCATCAATGCTCAAAATCTTTTAGGCGATACTACCCTTACCCTTGCTGCTAGCGAGGGGCATGCTGACATTGTCCGATACTTGGTAGAAAAGGGTGCTGATATTCATCACAAGAATGAATCGGGGCGCACTGCCCTTGCTGAGGCGCAATCCAGCGGCAGGGATGAAATCGCTGCCTATCTCACCAACTGCGAGGCAAAATCAGCAGATTAAATAGGGGAGACAAACAGCGATGTCCAAACTCTATCAGCTCCTTGACGAAAATGGCAAAGCCTATCAGAGCGAAAGCAAGGGCACGCTAGGTGGCTACAAGCCCAACAAGCTCTATGGTCGCCTTGACTGCCCCAGTGCGCTAAGACACCTTGCCAAGGGACACTACGCCAAGCATCGTGTCTTTTTTGCAGACGAGGCAACCGCCATCAAGGCGGGCTACCGTCCCTGCTCCCGCTGCATGCCAGAGGAGTATCGCAAGTGGAAAGCTGCATCTTGCCAGAACTCATCTTAAGGGAAGTTCTCGCAATTCGCAAGGAGGGCATTCTTCGCTAAGTCATTTTGTTGACTCACGATTATCTTTGATAAAGAATGTGCGTATAAATGCAGGAAGCATAAAAATGCTTGTTATGTCTAGAACAAAAGGTACCCACCAATATGCTCTCAAGTCATCAAAGGGGTAGATTAGTAGAGCGATAGCGCCCAATATAGGAGCGGGCCCCGTAAGTGGATAAAGTGAGGGTATTCGCCATTGACGAGACGTAACTTTAGAGAATAACCACAATAAGAAACATACTCCATTACAACAAATACTTGAAAGTGATATAATTGCAAAAATTATAGCGATTATTGTTAAAAGGTATTGAAATAATTGATGCATCATGGTTTTATATAAATTCGCTGTCTAAAGGGCATCTTGCAAAATTAGTTTACATGGCTGAAAACGAATTGCGAGAACTTTCATTATTCTCTCAATAATATGAAATATGCATCTTTATATTTGGGGCTATATTCAATTATATCCTTAATTTCGTATATACCAAAAATTTTCTGCATTACTGTAATCTTAATTGTTTTGCGAGAGTTCACATTTTGACTCTGGTGAAAAATATCTGGTGTACACGATTTTCCATCAATATAAAAACCTACAGAAACATTGGCAGGTGATAGACTTTGTGAATGAATTTCGTTATTAAATTCGGTAAGTAACTGTACCTCCTCTTCAAATGACGAAACACTATTAAGTTTTTCCTCATAGTTATGGTAATTACAATTTGATAAAGAGAGGAAAATAATACCTATCATAATAGGTAATATACAAAATTTTTTCATATGTACTTTGGTAATCATATTCTTCCTGCTTATTTGCTTTCGATGGCTTCATTCACATCAATATGCTTTGCTCT
>CAYJON010000178.1:0-3111 GCA_964371795.1 uncultured Akkermansia sp.
TTTCATATAGACTATCGGAGCTTTGAGTGATGATCTCTAGCCATTTTTTTAGTAATGTTACTTTATCGGTTGGCGCATGTTCTATAAGAGATTTGAAGTCATCCTGATGCGACTTCATGAGAAAGGGAGCAAACTCATAGATAGATAATTCTAGCATTATTTCTACGTATTGCTCACTTCCGTTAATGGCAGTAAGGTCCAGCCTTTCATAAAGGGCGTTATACGCTTCTTCCATTTCATCGCTTGACAAAGAGGATATTTGTTTTAATGCATCAATATAGTTGATGATTAAGACTTTTTCTTTGTAAGGCAGCATGCTGTTATCGCAGCTCTTAAAAGCCTCTAATTCTATAGCTATAATATCTTCTAAGGTGAATAGTTGATCTAATAACGAGAATATAAATTCTACAGAGAGTTCGGAGTTGGGATTAGTACTAGAACGCAGCAAGCTAGGATCTCTTTCAATTTTCTCCAATAGAAGCTCTAGTAGTCTTTTTTCTATAATCTGGTCGAGCTTAATCGCGAATATGCGAATATCTACATTCGGGAATTCTGCTTCATACAGTTCTACAAATTCATTTGCTATGCGATCTTTCTCACTTTTAATAAAATCAGTAGTATAGTGATCCTTGTCCTTGCAAGAGGCGAGAAGGAGGCAAATAAACAGAAGTGTCCATTTCGCCAAAGTTGCGAATTGTGTTTTATAAAATATCATAGGAATCTTTCTTTAGGGCATCTTGCAAAATTAGCAGCTTTGCATTTTGGCAGCAGTTTGGATGAGAATTTGTGGCGTTTGGGTGCGCATAGCGAGCTATGTAAGCCCAAAAAGCTGCAAATTATCGCCAAAGTGCGCCAAAAGGCATGCTGTGAAGGGCATTTTTTCATCTTCGCTTTTCGTAAACTAATTTTGCAAGATGCCCTTTAACTATTATTTCGAAGTTTATTCTCTATGTATGCTTTTCGCTTCAATCGGGCTGCTTCCACTTTATCTTCAGAAGGTAGCTTTGCCATGAAAGAGCTCATTTTGGCCGACTTAAGCCTGTCGGCCTCTCTTTTGGGTTTAATTATATACACGTTGCACAGAATATAGACTATACACGCGCCTATAAACATTAAGCCATACGTCAAGCGGCCTAATTTTGTGTTCTTATTTTGGGACATGATATGCTGAGCGTGAATAATAAATTGTTAGCAATCGAGGCATAGGGATGAATAGCTGATAGACAAATCACGGTTATATCTCATAAGCCCTTAAGAGTGTATATGATGCTAGATTTTATTCATTTGCTTATTTTGAATGACGAGAATTTAGAAATCCTCTTATGAATGCAGCGCCATACCATCTGCTGCGAGGACTGCCTCATGCAGGGCCTCGGAGAGGGTGGGGTGCGCCATAATCATGTGGTGGATATCGGCATCGGTCAACTCGCTCTCCAGAGCAAGCCCCGGTGTAGCGATGAGCTCCGTTGCATTCTCCCCAACGATGTGTGCGCCTAGCAGCTCACCATGCTCTCGACCGAAGAGTAGCTTCACAAAGCCCTCTGTCTCGCCAACGGCAACAGCTTTGCCCAATGCCATAAAGGAGAATTTGCCCACCTTGTAGTCCACGCCAGCTTCCTTGAGCTCACGCTCCCTCTTGCCCACACTGGCCACCTGTGGGTGGCAGTAGGTGCAGCTAGGCACGTGCTCGGGGCGGCGGGGTTGGTGTTCTGGGTTGAACATACCCTCAACAGCCTGTACAGCCTCAAAGCTAGCCGTGTGTGCCAACAGAATACCACCTATGCAGTCACCAGCAGCGTAGACATCCGCAAGACTGGTTTGATAACGTGCGTCTGTCTTGATAAAGCCTCTTTCATCCAAGTCAACACCTGCTGCCTCTGGAGTGACGGGCACAACACCCACCGCGACCAAGCAAATGTCCGCTGTGAGTTCTTGCGTCTTGCCTGTCTTTGTCGTGATGGTGGCGGTGACAGAGTCGCCGTTGTCGCTGAGGCTCTCTACTCTTGCGCCTGTCATGCAGGTGATGCCCTGCTTCTTGAAGGATCGCTCTACAGCGGTGCTGCTCTCGTGATCTTCAAGGGGCAGGATGCTGGGCAAAGCCTCCACGAGGGTGACCTTTGTGCCAAAACCGTGGTAGACATAGGACAGCTCTGTGCCTATAGCACCGCTGCCAATGACTATCATGCTCTCAGGACGTTTTTCCAAGAGAAGAGCATCCTTGCTGCTGATAATGGTCTTTCCATTGAAGGCAAAGGCGGGGACTTCCCTGCTGCGTGCGCCTGTTGCGATAAGGACTTTTTCTGCACTCAGCTGCTGCACTGTTCCGTCAGCAAGGGTGACTTCTACAGAGCCTGTGCCGAGAATGCGAGCCTCGCCGCTCATGAGCTCAATCTTATGCTTTTTGAAAAGGAATTCTATCCCTTTACTCAGACGATCACTGATAGCGCGAGAGCGTGCAATGACGCTTTCCCAGTTGACGGAGAGCCCCGTTGTCTCTATGCCAAACTCCGCAGAGCGGTGGCTGAGAGTGTGGTAAAGTTCTGCATTGCGTAGCAGAGCCTTGGTGGGGATGCAACCCCAGTTGAGGCAGGTGCCGCCTGTGCGGTCTTTTTCCACACACAGCACCTTTTTGCCCAACTGTGCCGCGCGTATAGCACCAACATAACCAGCAGGACCACCACCGACAACAATAAGATCGTAACTCATGAGAAAAATAAGCTGTGGGGGATTAGCAGGAGTAGTTCACAGGTTCTTCTGTGATGGTGACATCATGGGGGTGGCTTTCTTTGAGACCACCGCTGGTGATGCGTACAAAGCGTGCGTTCTCGCGCAGCTCTGCCAGATTGCTAGCACCGAGGTAGCCCATGCCAGAGCGCACGCCACCAACCAATTGGTAAAGCACATCGCCCAACATGCCCTTGTAGGGAACGCGAGCCTCTACGCCCTCTGCAACCATCTTGCCACTGGCATTTTGACCATATCTATCGCCAGAGCCCGCCTGCATCGCACCCAGAGAGCCCATGCCGCGGTAGGTTTTGAAGTAGCGACCCATGTGATGAATCACTGTACCAGGGCTTTCCTCACAACCAGCGAGCATGCCGCCCATCATGA
>CAYJON010000179.1:0-2941 GCA_964371795.1 uncultured Akkermansia sp.
ATTTAAATCACAATGAGCTAGCTTGGTCAACATTATTTTGCTGTTCGGTAGGCAGAAAAAATGGATTGCTAAAAAGCAGGATAATGGTAAACTTAGCTCTAACTTCTATCATATATTTTACCTCATTAAAAGCCATGTCAAAGCCCCTATATCTCAGCCTTTTAATAGCCACAAGCGGCCTGATAGCCGAGGAGACAACAGGACATCTACCCTGCCGCGACGCGGAAAAAAGGGCTATAGAGCACGAGCTCTCTTTCTATTCGCGGTCGTGGGGTATTATGCCCAATGCGGAGGCACTTCTCAAGAAGGCGAAGGAAAAGGGTGTCACCCTTGACTCTGAGCTGATATTTCTTTTCTGGTGCATCTGTGATGATGCCACACAGCGTCAAGTATTTTGGCAGGAGGGTGCCTATAAACACCACGATTGGGCATTGGATATCATGGGGCGATTCTCTGACGAGCAACGCAAGAAACGAGCGCATGATTTTGAGGGTGCTGGGGAAATCAAGGCTCATCATTACGAAACGGACAGGGCAAGTCGGGACACTTTTTCTGAAACGATTTCTGCGATTACCGCCACTCTCAATCCACTCCCCGCAGTCACACCCCAGCAGCAGGAGGAGCTATGTAGGCTCAAAGCCGAGATAAATAGCAACATGGGCAAGCAGCAGGATGAGTACCTTTTGCGTCAACAGATAGCAAGGCTTGATAACTACAATGAATTGAAGCGAGCAGATTTGGAACTCTGGTGGTTGATGAGCACAAGCAGGGCGGCTAGGGAGCTTCTCCTAGCTTATTACCGCAGTCGTTTTACGCGTGATTGGGACTTTGAGCATTATTTTTCTGCAAAGTCGCAGCAATTTCACCCAGAGGAGGCGCAGAGGAGGATTTCTGAGATTAAGCGCGTCAATGAGGCCGTCTCAAAGCTGGAAGGTCCTCTACTGTATGTAGATTTCGAAAACAATAAAATAAACCTCGTGACATCTGGCTCTATCCGTGCCAGCAGCATCGCCGAGTGGAAGCAGAAGACAGGGATGGAGGCAACGCAGCAGGTCTCCATCGTCGTGCAGCTGCCTAAAGCCTGCACAGGGGAGCAGCACAAGCAGCTACTCGCTGAGGCAAAGAAAGCAAATCTCTATGTGCAGCGAGTACTGGGCTCTACGGGTGGCATACCCGGATATTACGACATAGAGGTCAATCCCTACCTCAAACCTGATAAGGCACAATGAGCAAAGGTTGCTTTGTTGCCCCTGCTGGTGATTGATGCTTGACATGCTCTATAGGCCTGTGTTAGATTGTCAAACAGTATGACACGAGCTTTCTTGACCACAGCGGTGGCACTATCTGTCGCCAATGCTTTTGCAGCGGATGAATCACGTCCTAATATTCTTTTTATCATCTCTGATGACCATTCTGTCAATGCCCTAGGGACATGCAAGGATGACACACTGGTACCCATGCACTCTCTGAAGCGTCTGGCTGACGAGGGCATGGTCTTCGACCGCTCTTACTGCACCAATTCCATCAGTGGTCCTTCACGTGCTAGTATCATTACAGGTCGCCATTCTCACAGAAATGGCTTTCTCTACAACTACGGTGGTGCGCCCTTTAATGTGAACCAACCTGTCTGGCCAGAGATGCTGCAAAAGGCAGGCTATCAAACAGGTCTCATAGGCAAGATACACACCAAGAATGTCCCCAATGGCTTTGACCACTGGGAGGTGTTCCCCGACCAAGGGGAGTACTGGAACCCACGCATGCAGCGTCTGGATAAGAATGGAAAGAAGGAAACCTTCCAAACCAAGGGCTATTCTGCCGATGTTCTAGGCGACAAGGCTATTGAGTGGATGAAAAATCGCGATAAGGATAAACCCTTTGCCCTCTTCCTAGGTCACAAAGCCCCTCACCGCAACTGGATAGCAAAGCCCAAGCACCTCAAGCAAATCAAAAAAGTAGTCGCAGGATTGAAGCCCCCCAGCACCCTGATGGATGACTGGTCAGATCGCCCTGCTTTCCTTGCTCGCAATGAGCAGAGTATTTCTGATTATTACTGCAATTGGCATGATTCCCACCTCATCCAAGACCTCATCCCCTTTGAGGTGATGAAGGAGATTGTCACCAAGCCCATCCTGCGCAAGATGGTGGACAGTGGTCGATTCAAAAATGAGATTCCCAAAGACTTTAACTGGGAAAAGCATGTGCCCAAGTACCCAGCAAAGCTCAACATCAACTTTAACATGAAGCCTAATGTGCCCGCAGAGCACTTTGCCGTCTACGACAAGTTCTACTCCGATCGCACCAAGGACTTTGTGCGCGATATGAAGGCTGGCAAGATTCGCAACAAGCAGGATATGACCGTGCTGCGCTGGCAGTGGTACATGGAGGACTACCTCGCCACCCTACAGGGCATGGATGAGTCCATCACCGAGGTGCTTGATTATATTGACAAGGCAGGATTGGCTGAAAACACCCTAGTGGTCTATGTAGCGGATCAGGGCTTTTATGTCGGGGAGCATGGGCTCTACGACAAGCGTTGGATTTTTGAAGAAAGCTTCCGCATGCCCCTCATCATGCGTTGGCCGGGCAAGATTGCCGCAGGCAAGCGCACAGATGCTCTGGTGCAAAATATTGACTACGCACCCACTTTCTGTGAGCTAGCTGGCGCAGACACGCCCGAGAACATGGTCACCTTTGATGGCAAGTCCCTCACCCCACTCTTTGCAACAGGAGAGGCGGAAGGCTACAATGATCGCGCCCTCTACTATGCCTTTTATGAGCAACCAGGGGAACACAATGCCCCACGCCACGATGGCATTCGCACCGATCGCTACACCTTTGCCCGCATCTGGACAACCCTAGCAGGGGAAGACCCACAAAACCGTCGTGTAGAAGATGAGTGGATGCTCATCGACAACGAAAAAGACCCCAAGCAGATGCACAA
>CAYJON010000180.1:0-2842 GCA_964371795.1 uncultured Akkermansia sp.
ATAGAACTTTTCTTTGCGCTCAAATTGAATGTCGCCTATTGTCTTGGGTAGGCCCAGCCCTATTTTGCCCGCTATCATGGAATCACGGCTGGTAACAGGCATGTAGACACAGTGCCATACATCCATTCCCTGATGACGCGCTAGCAAGGATATGGACAGTTCTTTGTAAGGCTCTGCCTCAGAATCAATTTTGTAAAAATCCATTACAAAGAGCTGGACTATCAATTGCTCGGGCATATCAAAGTCCTTGGGCAAAAGCTGGCGGTAGAGCTTTTTATCCTCCGTTTCATAAAAGATGAATATCCCATCGTTCTCTTGATATTTATAAGCCTTATTGCTACCATCCCTTCTTAATTGAAGCGCGTCATTCTGCGCATTCACATGCGAAAGCAATAGTCCCAGAAGCAATACCGTCCATAATAAATGTGTTGTTTTCATGGCATTTTTTTAGCCGACTGATTATCATCTCGAAAGGTGATAATCAGTCGATTTACTAATCAATTAGTGGTGATGGGCTACCCTGCGTGCGGTACGACGCGCCACTCGATGCGGAGCTGGTGCAGGTGCTGGATGAACAACGACTGGCACAGGACGCGCTACGACAACTGGCGCAGGGCGTGCTACGACAACTGGTGCAGGCCTGACCACAACGGGTGCGGGTTTAACGACGACAGGTGCAGGCTTGACAACCACAACAGGTTTTGGCACAACAGTTACAGCAGGTCGTACGACAACAGCGGCAAAACTAGGGACGGCTACGGCGAAGGCCACAAGGGCAAATGGGATGATTTTTTTCATAATTATAATATGTTAAATTATTGATGGTTATTGATTGCGGGCATTTTTGGCAGCGCGACGTTCCGAGGCGTCCAGCTTTCCGTCTCCGTTTTTATCGAAACGCTTGATAAAGGCTTCTCTGGCTGCGGCTTTTTCTTCCTCATTGAGCTTTCCATCACCGTCTTCGTCAAAGCGATCAATGATAGCCTCTCTGATTGTAGCGCGTCCTTCGGAAGCGGGCTTGCTTGTTTCTGCTTGCGCCATGCTGACTGCGGCTAGCGCATGGGCGATGATGATAAGGGTTGTTTTCATGTCTTTCTTTAGGGGATTTCTAATTTCTCGCGAGGTTAGATTTTGAGATGAATTTCGAGATGGATTTTTCACGAATTGATGGCTCAGAGTGTCCTCTGAGACGAAAATTCGAGGCAAATCTAGCCGAAAAGCACTCGAAAGATGCCTCGTGAAGTGATTTTGTTCATTTGCTTATTTTGAATGACGAGAATTTAGAAGTCCTCTTTATTACTTGTTCTCCCCGCTGGTGGGGCTTGAGTGCAGTATAGAGAGAAAGAAAATGAATCAAAGCAATTAGTGACGACTCGCAGAAAAGCAGTGATGAGTTGCAAAAAAAATGGCTGCTAGCTGGGCAGATTAGCAGCGTAGGATCTGCTGACAGGTAGGCTATTGCCTGCCACGATTGCCTCCGTCTTGCTATAAGAATCCAGATACGCCGTATTGATAATGAAGGAGCGGTGTATGCGCTTGAAGCTATCCGCGGGTAGCATGGCCTCCGCCTCCTTCATCTTCATCTGAGGAAGGTAGGTTTGCTTGCGCGTGTGGATTTTGATATAATTACCCAGTGCCTCAATATAAAGTATATCCTTAGAGGAGATGAGTACATTGCGGTAGTCCTGCTTCACAGGGATGGTCACTTCTGCCTGCACCTCATCCAAAAGCTGCAAGGCCTTTTGCACAGCCTTCTCAAATCGCTCAAAGTCATAGGGCTTTAACAAGTAACCCACCGTATTGTATTGAAAGCTATCTATTGCATACTCAGAATATCCTGTGCTAAAGATGATGTAGGGCAGTTTGTTGATTTCTGCAGCCACTTCAAATCCCATCATCTCGGGCATATTGATGTCCAAAAAGAGCAATTCTACCCTATTCTCTCGCAGGTAGTCCATGGCCAAGGCGGGGCTATTAAAGCAATGCAAATCCAATTGCGGTATGGCATCGCAAAATGTTTTGATAATATCCAGAGCAATGGGCTCATCATCAAGGGCTACACAGCAAATCTTTTTCATTGGTGCATTATTATTAAGTCCAATTGATAATATCCGTCTTTCTCTTCCGTAGAAAGTTGAAAGCGGTCGGGGTACATCAGTTCCAGCCTTTGCCTTGCGTTGGCGATGCCGTTGCCTGTACTGTTTTCGGGCGATTTTTTGCCTACGATGGCATTATGACTGTGCAGGTGCAGCATTCTTTCATCTGCGGAGAGCTCTATGACTATGTCCACTTCCTTTTGAGAGCTTGTCCCATACTTGAAGGCATTTTCGTAGAAGGTAATGAGCAGCATAGGCGGTATGTCAAATACAGCGTCAACATCCACTTTGTAATGGAGCTTTGTGTTAGTAGGCAACCGCATACGCTGCAATTCCACATAGCGATCCAAGTAAGCAATCTCCTGCTCTATGCTGATTAAATCATTTTTGGCATCGGTGATGACATAGCGCATCATATCTGCCAGTGAAATAATGGCTCGGGGGACTTTTTCGCTCTTGGCGAGCGAGAGCCCGTAGATGGCATTGAGGCTATTAAAAAAGAAATGAGGCGTGATCTGCGACTTGAGCATGGCCAACTCTGCGCGCAGCTTTGCCTGCATCACCTTTTGACGATCAAATGCTAAAACTATAAAGTGATAAATGATAGTCAGGACAATCACCATGCGCAGCAAGAGTCGCATGGTAAAATGAATACGCAGTTGCTGCAAGCGTGTAAAATCCTCTAGCGAACGCCCTATATCAAGGTAGCCCAGCAGCACATGCAGCTTATTAAAGGCCAAATAAGC
>CAYJON010000181.1:0-2779 GCA_964371795.1 uncultured Akkermansia sp.
ACTACCGCCACTATAACCCAACAGACGGACGCTGGATAAATAGAGATCCGATTGGAATTGATGGAGGACTGAATCTTTATGGCTTTGTGGGGAATAGCGTTTGGTTGTGGGATGCTTTTGGGGAAATATTTTTTGACAAAGAAGTATCTGTAAATGCATCTTTAGATTTAGGATCCCCTGGTCGTGCGCCGGCACAAGCTGGCGAGTTGCAGGGAAGTAATTTTCAGTCAGTAATTGATGCCATTGATGACAAGGTTAATTGCCTTTCATGCATCAAAACATTGAACTTGATAATACACGGAAACCCTGCCCTGATGGCTGTGAATCCTCCTCCACACGGTAGTGGTGATTCTAAGTGGTACGCAAACCAATCTCAAAATCCAAGACAGGCTAATGTAGTTAGCCAAAACAATGTAATCGCTATGTTTAACCAATTATTGAGAGAAGAATCCTTTTGCTCCAGTTGTACAATCAATCTTTTGTCTTGCAACGTCGGCTTAGGGAATATACCTCAAGCTGTAGCGAATGTGACTGAATGTAATGTTAATGCACCAAATGGCTATGTAGCACCAGGCTCATCATATAACCCTCTAGATTCAGATGTTTATACTGAATTTAAAAAAGTCAAAGGGGCTGACGGGCGAGAGCGGCTTGTAGGTAAACCTAGTTCTATTCTTCCTAAAGGAGTTGGTTCCAAAAAAGCGTTTTCCGCATTTAAACCACAGTAAATAAAATATGACAATCAAAACAATATTCTTTGCAGTAGGAGGATTTATTCTTATGGGTTGCAATGACACCCCATCAAGTAACAATCCTTTGCTAAATAAAAATAAAGAATCTACTCAACCTAGTATAAGAGACTCACTCAATGATACTCTACATGCGATAGAAAAACTCAGTGCTGATGCGCCTATCATAGTCTATAGAGGGGGGAGAGAATATAAGCTTTTACCACTAGAGGCTAAAATGCTAAAAAATGGATTCATTAGGGCAATCAAAAACGCTCTGAATCAATCTCCTATTGTGACATTCGACGGCTTGCATTCGCCTGCGGGATATGCGACAGCTACGTGTTTTGACTCAATTATACATATTGGAAACATGCAATTTACCTATTATGACGTGAAAGGAACTGCCCCATTCATAATACATCGTGGTGCTATTCTTCAGATAAGGTACGATTACTTTAATCCTAAAAAATTAAAATAGAGCCAAGCTAATACAGTTAATTACTAATAAATTTTATTGATATACAATAAAATACTGACATTAATATAAAGCAACCTAGCCAAAGCACGCATGAACTACGATCTAAGAATTGCGTCCAATCGTTGAAGTGCTCACCTCTTCAACGATTGGACAGATCATTATAAATTCATTATAGCTCTAGGGCGAAAGCTCCCATCCATACCAGACGAGTACCGAAGCAATGAACATCTCATTGTGGGTTGTCAAAGTCGGGTTCGGGTGGGAGTTTCCCTCAGCGAAGAAAACACCCTTGTTATCGGCGCTGATAGTGATTCCCTCATCACAAAAGTGTAGAGTTTTTCTACTAACAAAAGTGAGCACACACTATATGCACATTATCAACAAAAATTACTGGGCGAAAGCCCCCTACTCGATGTGTTATCAACAGTTGAGAAAAAACAGCTACATCACGTTGACTGCGACTTCATCTGCTAGCAGCATGCCAGCGGGGGTCAGGGCTAAGCGGTCTGTTTCGGGGTGATACAGGGCTAGCTTTTCTTCTTGCAAGTGGACAAAGAGGGCTTTGCCCTCTGGGTCGAGTAGTGAGCTTTCTATGCCCTCATCGGTTCGCAAGCCCAGTCCTATGCGTTCTATGCGCTTTTGCTCTGGGCTGAGTTGCTCTAGCTGGCGAGGGGGCAGTTCTCCTCGCTCTGTCAGGGCTGCTATGTAGGCTATGGTGTCGCCGTCGTTTTCTATGCGCTGCGCGTTGACTGTGCCGCAGGCACTGGGGCCTATGCCGTAGTAGTCCTCGCCTCGCCATATGGAGAGGTTGTGCAGGCAGCGGCTGTCGCCTATGGCGTAGTTGGAGACTTCATAGTGTCTGTAGCCCGCGCTGCTGAGGACTTGGTGGGCGCTTTCGTAAAATTCTGCGTCCTGTGTGACCTCCGCTGCGCGAAATTGGCGGTAGAAGGGTGTGCCTTTTTCCAAGCTGAGGCTGTAGGTGGAGATGTGGTCGGGTTGGCAGTGTAGGCTTTCTTTTAGGTTGTGCTGCCAGTGGTCTAGTGATTGCTCTGGCAGGGAGAACATGAGGTCTATGCTCACCTTGGGCATGCCTATTTCTCGTAGGATGGCTACGCTGTCACGTGCCTGTTGTGGCGTGTGGGTGCGCCCGAGGAGCTTGAGGCTGTTTTCGTCAAAGCTTTGTATGCCCAGTGATACGCGTGTGACGCCAAGTTGTCGCCATAGTTCCGCCTTGGAGTGTTTGAAGGTGGCAGGATTGGCCTCTAGTGTCCATTCCTGTAGTTTTTTGAGGCTGATGCCTGCTCCGCCTTCTTCGCGTGGTCGCGTGAGTCCTTCTGCTAGGCGTCTCATCAGGGTGGGGGAGAGCATGCTGGGTGTGCCACCGCCCATGTAGATGGTGCGGGGGGCAAAGTCCTCAGGCAGCCGCATCCTTGCTTCTATGATCAGTGCCTGCACAAAGGCATGGATGTCTGTTGCCGCTGGTGTGTGCTTGAAAAAGGCGCAGTAGGGGCAGACTCTCTGGCAAAAGGGGATGTGGATGTAGAGGTTCATGAGAAAAAAGCAGGGGCTT
>CAYJON010000182.1:0-2752 GCA_964371795.1 uncultured Akkermansia sp.
CAGATGAGCTCAGGGTGTGGGTGGAAAATACAGGCGAGGCACGCGGGCGGTTATGCCCGTGATGACATTGCTGGGTATAGTCTGTGCTCTGGTGGTGAGCTCTGTCCATGTGACGTTGGGGCCCATGATTTCTGCAATGTCTCCTGTCTCCACCTTGGGCAGGTGGGTGACGTCTACCATGATTTGATCCATGGTGACACGTCCCAATACAGGGCAATAGTGACCGTTGAGGTAAACACGCGCCCCTGTGTTGGAAAGGTAATGGAGGTAGCCGTCCGCAAAGCCTATGCCCAGTGTTGCAACGCGCGTGGGCGTGGTGGTGACGTAGGTGCGGTTGTAGGAGACCCCGTGGTTTTCTGGTAGGGTGCGCAATAGGGTGACGCGGCTATAAAGGGTCAGAGAGTTGCGCAACTCCACATTGTAGGGCGACATCATGGGAGAGTAGCCATAAAGCAGCCTTCCCAAGCGCACCATATTGGTGCTTGGCGCATTATAATTAAAAACTGCCGCGCTGCTGCATAGATGGCGGTAGGGTAGCTCTATGTGCTGCGCTAGGAGCTGTTCCACCGCGAGCTCGAAGCAGGCTATCTGATGGTGGGTGAAGGATATGTCCTCCGAAGCCGCAGAGAGGTGGGAGTAGACGCCCTCAACAATGAGGTGCTGGCAGGCGCGCAACCTGTCGCCCAGCCCCTCCAGCTGATCCATGAGCATGCCCGCCCGCCCCATGCCGGTGTCTATGCTGATATGGACGTAGACCTTTTTGTTGTAGAGCTTTCCAAGGGATTCAAAGTGCTCTATCTCTTCGACGCTGGAGAGGGCGGCTCGCCAGCCGTTTTGCACGATGGCATCGCGTTCTGCGGGGAAGCAGGGACCTAGAATAAAGGGTATGGTGCGGCAGCCTGCATCGCGTACGCGCGCGGCTTCTGCGACAGTTGCAACCCCAAAGAAGGCGAGGTCGGAATCATCCAGAGCACGTGCAACCCCCTCCAATCCGTGCCCGTAGGCCTCTGCTTTGATGATCGCCATGCGGCGATGGTCTGGCAGTACACGTGCCACAACCGAGAGGTTGTGACGTATGGCATCAGTGTCTATCTCTGCCCAAGCACGGAGGAGGGAGTTATCTTGTGACATGCTTAGTGTATTCTAGTAACAAGCCATTGTAGCAGCTCGCTGATGGGGACGCGTTCTTGCTCCATGCTGTCGCGGTGACGGATGGTGACGGTGTCCTTGAGCTCTGGCTGCTCTTCGCCCAGTGTTTCAAAGTCAACGGTGATGCAGAAGGGTGTACCCACCTCATCCTGACGGCGGTAGCGGCGACCCACTGCACCTGCCTCATCATAGAAGACGGTCATGAAGGGACGGAGGGTCTCTTCAATGCGGTGCGCGATGGCAACCTGTTCTGCGTTCTTCTTGAGAAGGGGGAAGATGGCGGCCTTGATAGGAGCCATGCGGGGGTGGAAGCGCATCACGGTGCGCACGTCGCTCTTTTCTGCTGTGCCCAGTTCTTCTTCGTCATAGGCTTCGCAAATCACGGCAAGAACGGTACGGTCGCAGCCAGCGGAGGGCTCAACAACATGGGGGATAAAGCGTTCTCTTGTCACCTCGTCAAAGTACTCCATGGGCTTACCAGAACCGCTTTGATGTGCCGTGAGGTCATAGGCTGTGCGGTAAGCAATGCCCTGTAGTTCTTGTATACCGAAGGGGAACTCATACTCCAAGTCATAGGTTTTTTTGGAGTAGAAAGCGCGCTCACCATCGGGGACATCAAGGATGTGAATCTTTTCGCGGGGGATGCCGATTTCCTCGTAGAAGCAGAGGCAGGTTTCCAGCCACTCATCGGTGAGGCGTAGACCGTCTTCTTCCTTGCAGAAGTATTCCACCTCCATCTGTTCAAACTCTCGGGAGCGGAAGGTGAAGTTACGGGGGTTGATCTCATTGCGGAAGGACTTGCCCACCTGCGCAATGCCGAAGGGCAGCTTCATGCGGGAGGAGTCCAGTATGTTCTTGTACTGGCAGAAGATATTCTGAGCAGTCTCAGGACGCAACCAGCCGACAGCATTGGGATCATTATCATCAGAGGTAGCACCAATCTTGGTCTTGAACATGAGGTTGAATTCACGTGCCTCGGTGACCAGAGAGCCATTGGCTGGGTTGTAGCGTGTGCTATCTGTTACTTCTTCTTCGCTTTCCTCGCGTAGCTCGATGCTCCCAGGCTGTGTGCCTTTGGGGGCTTGTTGGCTGTAGAATTGTTGAGCGGATTTGCGCGCTTGCTTCAGTGACTTGTCGTCCTTTGCGGTGAGGAGAATGGAGAACTCCTTTTCGGAGCTCCAGCTCGCGTCGGATGTCTGCGCACCCTTCCACCAGAGAGCTGTGCCGCTCTGGGCGGGGATTTGGTCAGCGCGGAGGCGTTCCTTGCTCAGCAAGCAATCGCATAGGGGGTCAGAAAAGCCACCCACGTGTCCTGATGCAACTAGTACAGCATTGTGAGTGAGAATACTACCATCCATGCCAACGATGTCAGGGCGTTCTTGGACGTGGCGACGCCACCAGTATTCTTTGAGGTTGCGCTTGAGCTCTGCGCCCATTGGACCGTAATCCCAGCAACCATTAAGCCCGCCGTAGATTTCAGCGGATTGAAAGATAAAAGCTCTTCTTTTGCATAGGCTCACAATTTTTTCCATGCGAGCAGGGTCTGTGTGTGTTCGGTCTGCCATAGAGAGGCATTATACAGAAAAATAGTTATTTTGCAAGC
>CAYJON010000183.1:0-2710 GCA_964371795.1 uncultured Akkermansia sp.
TATCATGATAATACACGATTCACTTGATAATAGAGAAAGTAGCATCTTTGGCAACGATGATGTACGTTGCGCTTTGCCTAAACGCCGTCTCCCAGAGCATTCTATGCGTGCAGATGATGCCTGTGCTTTGATTAAAGAAGAGCTGTTGCTCGATGGTAATGCACGACAGAATCTCGCCACTTTTTGTCAGACATGGGATGAGGTGCAGGTGCGTCAGCTTATGGATGTCTGCATAGATAAAAACCTCATCGACAAGGATGAATATCCACAAACTGCCGCTATAGAGCAACGCTGTGTGACCATGATTTCTACCCTTTGGAATGCACCTGATGCGGATAAAACGATAGGCTGCGCGACAGTGGGGTCAAGTGAGGCCTGCATGCTAGCAGGTATGGCAGCCCTGCACCGTTGGCGTGCTAGGAGAAAGAACGAGGGGAAAGCCTATGATAAACCTAATCTCGTCTGCGGGCCGGTGCAGATTTGCTGGCACAAGTTCTGCCGCTACTGGGACGTGGAGATACGCGAGATGCCTATGGAGGAGGGACGCTACGGCCTCTGTCCCGAGGTGCTGGCAGACATGGTGGATGAGAATACCATTATGGTCATGACTACCTTTGGCGTGACTCATACGGGGCTCTATGAGGATGTGGCAGCTATTGCTGCCTTTCTCGATGAAATGGCAGCTACGGGAGGTGTGGATGTGGACATGCACGTGGATGCGGCCAGTGGGGGATTTCTTGCACCTTTCCTTGCTCCAGATGTGTATTTTGATTTCCGATTATCTAGGGTCAAGTCCATCAGTGCCAGCGGGCATAAGTATGGTCTCGCGCCCTTGGGCTGCGGTTGGGTGGTATGGAGAGAGAAGGGCGATTTGCCCAAGGAGCTGATCTTTGAGGTGAATTATCTGGGTGGCAGCGTGCCGACTATTGCCTTGAATTTTTCTCGACCAGCGGGGCAGGTGGTTGCGCAGTATTACGACTTTGTGCGTTTGGGGATGAAGGGCTACAAGCGCGTGCATCAAGCCTCTTATGAGGTGGCATCTTGGTTGGCGGTAGAGCTTTCCCACCATGGGGATTATGAGTTCATAACCATTGGTGATGCCTGCAAAGGATTACCCACGGTGTGCTTTTATATCAAGGAGGGGGCGGATAAGAATTACTCGCTCTATGAGCTATCGGAACGCCTGCGCCTGCGTGGTTGGCAGGTGCCTGCCTACAGTCTACCTGATCATATGAAACAACGCGTTGTGATGAGAATCATGGTGCGACAGGGCTTTTCACGAGATATGGCAGAGCTCTTTTTAGCTGATTTTGAGCGTGCTATAGATTTTCTGACATCACGCGATGCGACTCCATCCCATCCAGAGGAGAGGGGAAATCTTTTCCATCATGCCTGATGGCTCTTGAATAATAGAGGATTTTTGTTATAATAGCGGCATCACTATGCCCTATTATGACATAATCCTACTAGCCTTAGCCCTTGCAGCGGATGCCTGTGTGTATGGTTTTTCATATGGCTTGCTTTTGAAAAATCAGCGCAAGCGTGCGCTGTTTGAGTTGGCACTCGTTGTGTTGATCTTTCATATGGGGATGATGCTCTTGGGCTATTGGAGTGGCTCTATCTTGAGCAAACAGGTGGAAAAGTGGGATCACTGGTTGGTGCTCACCGTGTTTTGTTTCTTGGGAGGACAGGTCGTATACGGAGCATTGAAGTCTGGCGAGCAGCAGACGAAGGATGACAAGAGGAAGGAAAAGCTGGATCTGCGTCTCCTGTTACTTATAGGTGTTATTACCAGCATCGATGTCTTAGCTGTGGGGGCGTGTTCCGCCATAGATGCGACGAGGAATTATAGCCTGACGACTATTTATATCATCGCCTCAGTGATAGGTTTGGTCGCAGGTATAGCTGTGACCATGAGCTTTGCTGGCTCTCACTTCCTGCGTCGTGTGCCTAGCCGCTATTTAGAATTGCTGGCTGGTGCTCTGCTGATTTTCTTGGGGATTCATTATTTCTCCCAGCATTGGGATCATGTTTGGACATCTTTGTAAGTCAGTATGCTTGCCATAGTGCTCCGCCTGTGCTAGGATACTGCCGATGCTCAATCAGGAAGTTATTTTAGAAGAAGAAACCGCTGCGGTGCAAATCCCTGGAGGCAATGGTCTCATCCTGCCAGAAGGCTCACGCATCTATATAACGCAGATTCTCGGCCGCACCATCACAGCGGCCAGTGATATGGGGCTGGTGCGCATCATGAAAGAAGAGGCCATCCGCGTCAAAATCCTTCCCGAAGAGGAAGAAAAAGCTAGCGAGGAAGATACAGCCCATCTTCCCCTAGAAGACCGCGTTTGGAGTGCTCTCAAGGAGGTGTTTGACCCCGAAGTACCAGTCAACATTGTTGACCTAGGTCTTGTCTATGGTGTGGAGATAGTAGAAGTCCCTGGACAGGGTGCGCATGTACATGTGCAAATGACTCTGACCGCACCCGGTTGCGGTATGGGACCCCATATGATGAATGAGGCGCAATGCAATATCGAAGAGCTTGACGGCGTTGCCGAGGTGGATGTAGAGTTTGTCTGGGATCCCCCTTGGAACGATGGCATGATGACAGAGGAAGCGCGCATGACCCTAGGATTAGCATGATTAATTTGGAACTCAACGAGGAGGAGATGCGCCATCTTGCGGAGATGAGCGCGAGCATGCTGCTCATCCT
>CAYJON010000184.1:0-2703 GCA_964371795.1 uncultured Akkermansia sp.
AGTAACGCCAGTCTGTCCCATAGGTCTTTGCAGGTATCGCCATAAAGGTGATAGCCGAAAGCATGGTCGCAAAGATGCTAATAGACACAGCCCACCAAGGAATGCGCCCACTAGCCTTGAAAAAGTCCTCAGAGCTCTTTGCCCTGTACATAAAGAACACACCCATGCCTATCATGGCAATGAGGTACAGGGTGATGACAGTCCAGTTCACCCAACCAAAGCTTTGCTCAGAGATCACCTGTCCCTTCCACACCCCAGCACTGTGGCTGATGTAAAAATCGCGGCCATCCGCTAACATCATGCTATCACCAGCAACTGACTCTGGCAACTTGCCCAGCTGTGACCATCTATCCACCACCGTATTGTAAGCATAGAGGCAATTATCTTGACCCAGCATGAGGATGGAATGAGCACCAAAAGCCGCCCCTGCCTTGGCAGGGAAGGAAGGCATATCTGCTAGGCGTGTCCACTTCTTTGCCTTGGGGGAGTAACGCCACGCGTCCTTCTGTGACACCTTGCTAGCATCATAACCACCGATGAAGTAGAGGCAATTATCCTCTTGGGCATACTGGGTCACACGCAGAGAATCGTCTTGCACCGCCTCAGCTGGTGGAGCCGTATCGGGTTCTACAGCAGCCGCGCTGCTGGACTTCTTCTGCTTTGCTATGATAGCATCTGGTAGGGCACTTAACTCCTCCCATTGCAGACTAGTAGTGGCTTGCTGCTTGTCATCCTGACAAGACACAAAGAAAAAAGCACTGAGGCAAAGCGAGAGATAAAGGCGGATGGCATTCATTGTTGGAGGGGATTATAACTGAAAAAAAGATTTATAGCAAGGCTCGATGATAATTGCCTAGCCATTCATGCGGCTGGGCATGGAGGCGGTTGATGAGGGTGGAAAAATTGCTGCTCCCCTTTTTCTTTTCACTGTGGGAGAGCTCTGCACTACGCTCTCGCATGAGGTAGTAGTTTTTCTTGTTGATTAGGGCGCAAAGCTTGCGACGCTGCGACTTCCTCGCGTGGTAATGTCGTATGCCAGTCAGCTTGTATATGAGGGGCGCATTGACCTGCTTGGACGCGCTGTGTAGCTGCAACTCTGCCGCTTCCTCCCAATGCAAGAGGATGAACTGCATCGTGCAGGGATTGCCAAAGAAAAGCAAGTGCTTCGCCGCATGTTGGCGGTGATGGTGGCGATTGAGCTTTGTCTTGAGCCAATTGTACTGATCATAGGGAGGCGCATCCGTATCAGTGATGATAAAAATAGCCTCGTGAGAATCCATCTGGTAGTAACTCTGATAACGCGCAAAGAGATTGCCCTGCCCCTCTGCGTTCACCAAGCTAATATCATAGCTATCATTCCACACCTCAAGGGAAAGCAACTTGCGCATGTAGTCATGCTCCTCAAAGCCCTCGCAGAGAATACAGATGCGCGTTTTGCGCGATATTTTTGGCAGGCGACGACTCATGACTCTGTGCTTTGGTGACGAACAGCAGCCAGCTCTAACAGGCTGTTGATAAACTGGGGCGCGGGCAAGGCCCCCAGAATCCCCCTCTTGTAGTGGTTGAGCATGTTATCCCCCTGTTTCACCCCATGCGCATCCCCAAAGTCAGCGAGAGAGTAGAGGTAAATACCCTCCTCATCCTTGTGGATGAACCACACCTGATCGGGACGGAACAGACGCTCACAATCAATCAGATTCACATCATGCGCGGTAAAAATCAACTGAGCGCGCTCATTGAGCTCATTATTAAACATGGACACAATGGCGCGAGAAAGCTTGAAATGAATACTACTATCAATCTCATCCACCATGAGGATTTTCCCCTCTGCCAGCCCTTCAATGATATAACTAGCTAGGGCAGCAATCTTCTTCGTCCCCGTGGAGTCAAAAAGCAAGCTGGGCACCACCTTGCCATTGTACACCGACACAAGGCTCAATTGCTCTGGGATATGCAGCACCTTTTCTGCGGGGCTCTCCTCCACCTGCGCGTAGTCGAGGGACTCTGCCTCCAACTCCTCATCCGTCATGTAGCTGATATCCTCTAAGTAAAGGTCAGCATTGCGCACAAAGTTGACCACCTTGTCGCGCAAATCACCCTTATTCTTGAGAATATCAATCGTGCGAGACAGCGGGATATTATTCATATCCACAATCTCAATTTGAGCCGCAAAGCGCGTCAAAATATCCTTCGCCTCCGTCAGCAGAGCACTAGGAGCCGTACTGAGCAAGTAAATGAGAATATTCTCCGTAGACAGCAAAGGCAGCAGAGGCACAACAGCCTCATCCTCGCAGTCATAAAGCTGATTAGTGTGATCACGCAGGAAAAAAAGCCTCAGTTCCTCCCCTGCGGGATTCAGCTCACAAAATCTCTCATACACATAGCGATGAGATGCAGCATCAGTGTGAAAAACATATTCAAAAACACGGCAATCCAGCGAAAAGCGTACCGCTAGCTCACAAATATGGCTCTCTAGGAAAAAATTACTAATAAAGCGTGTCGGGGATTTTTCCAGCACAGATTTCACCGCCTTGAGGCACTTGATGAGGCAGGTTTTGCCTGTATTATTTTGCCCAAAAAGCCCCGCAACCTTCAGTGTAGACACAGGACAATGGGCATTCACATGGTCTGGAAACTTTGCATAGTTATCACTGGCCTGCATGGAAAACTCCACCTCATTCCCAAAGATAAAACAATTTTTGG
>CAYJON010000185.1:0-2410 GCA_964371795.1 uncultured Akkermansia sp.
AAAACCCCGCCAGGACCGAGAGGTAGCAACGGTATTCAGTCCATTGTTGTCGGAGTGGCTCAATGACTTTTTTTATTTTCACAAATAACTTCTCCCCCCCATCTTATGATTGATGCTTCTCTACTGTCTCAATGCAGCACGGCTCACTCTGTCTCTGGTTTTGAATCAGAAGTGCGTGCTATCATCCGCTCTCAACTGGATTCCTTTTGCGAGATAAAGAGTTACCCCAGCGGTAATTTGCTGGCAACGCTGCCAGCCAGTGCGGAGAAAGCCCCCAGTGTGATGCTCTGTGCGCACATGGATGAGATTGGCTTTATGGTGGAGTCGGTGACAGGCGATGGCTTTTTGCGCGTTGTGCCTCTAGGCGGTTGGTGGAACCACACCCTGCCCAGCCAGCGCATGATGGTGCAGGCACGCGATGGCAAGAAGCATTTGGCCATTGTGGGCTCAAAGCCCCCGCATCTGCTGCCTGATGCTCAGCGCAGTCAGGTGCTGCCTACGGATGCTCTCTTTATGGATGTGGGCGCAAGCAGCGCGGCAGAGGTGGATGCTCTGCTGATTACTGCTGGTTGCCCCGTGATTCCCGAGGCGGCTTTTGCCCCTCTCTCTGTGCCCCACCGCTGGACAGGCAAGGCTTTTGATAACCGCATAGGTGTTTACACCATGCTGGAGGTGATGCGTGATATGCAGGGAGAACAGAATCGTCCTTGTCACGTGATAGCTGCTGGTACAGTGCAGGAGGAACTGGGCTTGCGTGGTGCCAAGGCCTTGGCTCGCGAATGCCTGCCCGATGTGATGCTGGTACTAGAAGGTCCCCCTGCGGACGACACTTGGGGTATGCCTCCCAGTGGTCGCATGGGTCAGTTAGGAGCAGGTGTGCAGGTACGACTTTATGATCCCACCCATGTCACGCATCCCGCCCTTGCGGCCATGGTGCGCGAGGTGGCAGAAGCAGAGGGTATCCCTGTGCAGTGGGCTGTACGCCGATCTGGCGGAACAGATGCAGGTGCTAGCTACAGCAACTGGGAGGGAATTCCCAGCATCGTTCTCGGTGTGCCTGTCCGCTACATACATGCCCATCAGGGAATTTTGGATGAGCGCGACGTGGTCGCGATGCGCCGCCTCTGCGTAGCTCTGTTGCGCTACTTTGATGCCTCACGCGTGGATAGCTTGCTGCATCCCAATCCGTGAAATCGTAGATAGGCTTCTCCATGGAGGCTAGTTATCAGGGGGCTCGTGTATCTGGGCTCACGCGTAGCGCATGGGTGGATGTGGCGCGTTGCTTTGCCATGTTTTTCATCATGTGGCTGCACACGCGCCAAGATCCAGAGTGGATACTGCTGCCCATGGATGGGGGCATTGCTCTCTTCTTTTTGCTGGCAGGCTACTTCATGCCAATGAATGTGCGCGCCTGCGCCAAAAGGACGCTGCAATTGCTCATTGCGTGGCTGCTGTGGTCAGTTATTTCTGTCGCTCTTTATAAGTGCTTCTTCCCGCAGGAGGCCTTGGATTGGCGGCGTGTCTTTTGTTGGGAAGCAATGGGCTACAATCCGCCGCTGTGGTTTTTGCGCAACTTGGTGGCTTATCATGCTATCTTCTTGCTGCTCTTGTTCTGCCGCCTTCTGCCATGGGGGGCGTGGGTCGTCTTTATAGTCTGCTGCCTTTGGCCTTTTACGAAGGAAGGGATGCACCATATCACACTGCGCTTTGACTGGATGATTGTCATGTCGCTGGGTGTTGCCATGTCGCGTACTTCCTTGCAGAGCATAGGACATTCCTTCTGGCGTTATGGCTGGCTGATAGCTCTAATTTGTGCTGCCTTGATAAGCGTGCAGATATGGCATTATCCCTTCATTGATTATCATCTCCTGTCCTACAGGGGGCAGCTGTGGAACGGCTGGGAAGTGGGGGGATCTTTTTCCCTCGCACAGTTGCCGCTGGCAAAGATGGGCGTCTGCATAGGCTTTTTGTTGCTAGCAGTGGTCATAGAGAGGCTAGCACCATGGTTGGCACGCCTATTGGCCATGGTGGGTGCTAATATGATGTTCATCTACGCCTTCCACTCCCTCGTCTACGGAGTACACATGTATGTGGATGAGACCTATTTTGGCTACGCAACGGATGCTTGGTGGACAGTGCCCATTATTATGGTACTACTCGCAGGACTCTCCGCCCTGCTAAAGCGTCTCACCCCCCGCCTCATGGTCTGGCTAGGCTGCCTTTCTGTACGCAAATAAGGCGCGTTAGATATCATTTCTGCCATGCCTGTCCGCTCATGGATTGATAGAGCATGATGGCATCGCGTACAAAATCTTCCATGATGTTGAGTGCATCTTTTGCCTTTTCTCCGCTGTAGTCATGAGAGACTGCATTACGCAAATCAGCGTAAAGAATGAACTGCTCTATGTTA
>CAYJON010000186.1:0-2328 GCA_964371795.1 uncultured Akkermansia sp.
GTATAATTCACCCGCTATGACAGATAATACCCCCAATCAAAGTGCCCCAGGTTCTTCAGAAGAAGATTTGATTGCCGTACGTCGCGAGAAGGTGGAAAAAATCCGCGCTCTCGGAGTCAATCCCTACGGTGGTCGTTTTGACGCAGATACAACACCTGCAGAAATCAAAAGCAACTTTGAAGAGGGTAAACAGGTCAAATTCCTCGGCCGCATCTCTGCCCTGCGTGACATGGGCAACACACAGTTTTTTGCTGTTTCCGATGTGCAGGGTAGCATACAGTGCATGCTCACCAAAAAGGCCTGCACGCCAGAACAGTGGAGCCTCTGGAAGCTGCTAGAACGCGGTGACTGGATAGGCATCACGGGAGAATGCTTTATCACCCGCACAGGAGAATCCTCTGTACGCGTCGGTGATTTCAAGGTACTTTCCAAGGCACTGCGCCCCATGCCTGACAAGTTCCACGGCCTCAGCGACCCAGACATGCGCTACAGAAAGCGTCACATGGATCTGATGAGCAATACAGAAAGCGCCAACCGCTTTGTCAAGCGATCCCTCATCATTCAGGAACTGCGCCGCAATTTGCAAGAGCGCGGCTTCTTGGAAGTAGAGACCCCCATGCTGCAAGACATGGCAGGTGGTGCTGCTGCAAAACCCTTTGAATCCTACTTCAACGCGCTCAAAAAGCCCGTCACCATGCGCATTGCGCCAGAGCTTTTCTTAAAGCGTCTCCTTGTCGGTGGCTTCACAAAAATCTTTGAACTCAACCGCAACTTCCGCAATGAAGGTCTCTCCCGCCGCCATAACCCAGAGTTCACCGTCCTCGAAGTATACGAAGCAGGTGGTGACTTTGAAACCATGGCCAACATGATGGAAGAAATCATCACAGACGTAGCCATGTCCGTCTTTGGCACGCTGCAATTCGATCAATTTGACGAAGAAGGCAATCTGCGCTGGACAGTGGACCTCGCCCGCCCATGGCGTCGCGCGAGCTTCCGAGAGCTTGTCAGCGAAGTCGCAGGTGATGACTGGTTCTCCCTGAGCCCAGAACAACGCCGTGAAAAGGCATTGGGCATGGGGCTTTCCGCAGCTGCTGACCTTGATGATGAGGCAGTCAGCCAGCTCATCTACGAAGAGCTAGTCGAACCAAAGCAGGCTAACCCTCTCTTTGTCACGCACGTAGCACGTGGACTAGTCCCCCTTGCCAAGAGCAACCCAGAAGACCCCAGCGTCGTTGACGTCTTTGAACTGGTGATGAACGGCCAAGAACTCTGCCCTGGATACTCCGAACAGAACGACCCCGTAGAACAGCTCATCAGCTTCCAAAACCAATCAGGAGAAGAGACACAGAATATAGATATGGACTTTGTCGAAACTCTGGAATCTGGCATGCCCAGCGCCGGCGGCATAGGCATAGGCATAGACCGACTCTGCATGCTGCTCACTGGTGCAAACAGCATTCGTGACGTCATACTCTTCCCTCAGTTAAAAAATATTAACAATACAAACCCCTCAGTTTAAGAACTTAATACCTCTACCCTCTATCGTTAGTCATTCTAGGCTTGTCGGTGGGGGGTAGAGTATGCTAATCTGTTGGTTAGGATGGATGCACACATAGCCCAGTGGATAGGAAAACGAAGCGATCAGCAAGATGTCTATGCTGTGAAGCACTTCCCAGAAGGCAATCTTGCCATTATTTGTGATGGCATGGGTGGTCATTGCTCTGGTAGAGCAGCGGCCAGCGAAGCCTCTAAGGCCTTTTGTGCGCACTTCGCACAGGGAGAGCGCAGCTGCATACCTGATTTGCTCATGGAATCCCTGATGGCAGCCAACGTAGCAGTTGGAAAAATTTTTGCTAACGAAGAAGAAAAAGGCGGTTGCACCCTCTTGGCAGCCTTCCTCACCAAGACCGCCCTCTGGTGGATTAGCGCAGGAGACTCCCCCCTCTTTGTCTGGAGAGCCAACCAACTCACCCGCCTCAACCAAGACCACTCCATGCGCTCCCTCTTTGCAACGGAAGCCACCATGGGAATCAAGCTCACCCGCAGAGAAGTACTCTCCCGCGGACACATGTTGCGCTCTGCCGTGATGGGTGATGACATCCCCCTCATTGACGCACCACGCGTCCCCTTCCCCCTCCTGCCACGCGACAGAGTCATCCTATCCTCCGATGGGATAGAAGACCTACTCTACCCACCTATCCTGCCCCCACACCTCGCCAATTTGCTTAACAAGCGCGAGGGACAGCTAGCACCCGTCATCGTAGATGCCTGCCGTGATTTGGATGAGCAGTACGCAGACAACACCACCGTTGTCACCTTTGACGTATA
>CAYJON010000187.1:0-2307 GCA_964371795.1 uncultured Akkermansia sp.
ACTTCTAAAGTCTCGTAATTCTGTTCTTTAGGGGAGTTCTCGCAAAATTAGCAGCTTTGCATTTTGGCAGCAATTTGGATGAGAATTTGTGGCGTTTGGGTGCGCATAGCGAGCTATGTAAGCCCAAAAGCTGCAAATTATCGCAAAGTGCGCCAAAAGGCATGCCGTGAAGGGCATTTTTGACATCTTCGCTTTTCTGCAGGTGCCCTTTACCTTTTGTCATCTCACATCAACGATTTCACAAAGACTGGCGTAAAAAAGAGGGTTCTTATAAAGAACCCTCTTTTTTTTGCTATAAGTTTATTATTTCTTGAACTTCTGGCTCACTGGCTTGATGAGCAACTTGAACTCTCTGTTCTCAAAGGGGATATGGTACTTCCCTAGCGGTATTGCGCCCCAGCTGTCAATGCAGCCCAAGCCCATTTGCACCTTGTCGATGCAGATATTGGTATAGGGTGCTTTCTTCACTTCCTGAGAGTGGCGTTGGTCTTTTTGCTTGCCGTCGTCGAGTGATTCCATGCTGTAGTTGAGTGCCGAGGCGGAGAAGACGGCATCACTGCAGAATTCCAAACCGCGTCCTGCCTTGTTCAATACACGCCACCAGCGCAGGTCGCTCCTTGTGCCTGTTTCCTGTGGGCGTATATAGGGGTAGAACTGCTCTTCGACACTCTGGCGGTAATGACCGATAAGCTGGGAGTCCTTGCGGTCAGCATAGTTTTCTACGGGGCCGCGTCCATAATACTCTACTGTGCCGTAGCTGTCAGGCATCTGCATCTGCATACCAAAGCGGAAGAGGTTAGAGGCCTTCGCGCCTGCGTCCAATGTCATTTTTTGGGTGAGCAGGATAGCTCCCTCATTGTTGATGAGGTAGTGCAAGCTCAGTGTTGCTTTCACCTCGGGCATGTAGTAGGTGGCATGCACGCGTGCTAGACCATTTTCCTTGGCATGAGTGAGGGATTTGAGCTGGAGGGTGGGGTTCTTCCACACAGCGTACTTATTCTGTAGCCCTGCTCCCATGTCGTTGTCTGTTGGCGCACGCCAGAAGTTGGGGCGCAGTGTGCTGTCTTCTTCGATGAGGGATTCTCCATCCAACTCATAGCGGGAGATGAAGCCCTGCTTGTCAAAGCGCATGGAAAAATCCTCGCCTTCTACGATGAGTCCTGTCTCGCAGCGGGAGAATTCTGGCTCCACAACAGATTGGTTCATGAGTTTTTCATTCTCTATACTCAAAGCTGCAAATTGATGGGCTTTGATGGGAAGCTGCTGGTAGGCGACCTTTGTTCCCGCAGGGAGTATGCCGTCTCTGTCCTTGAGTCTGTATTCCACATTGAGGAGGAGTTCTACATTCTTTGGCGCGCCGCTGAGATTGTAACCCAGATTAATGCTCTTCTTTTCAAGAGGACCTACGCTGAGATTGCTCACTGTGCCGCTCTTGATGGCTTCTCCTGCGGCGGTGATTTCCCAGTGCAATTCATAGCGTGAGAGGTCAATGAAGAAGTTCTCATTGTAAATCTCTATCTCACCAGTGGATGCCTGTAGTAGGCGAGTCCATATGGACTGGTGGTAGTAGGCTACCTCATAGGCATGGGGATTGTATTCTCTATCGGGGCTGATGATGCCGTTGTTCTGGAAGTTGTTGTCCGAGGCGTCATGGTCATTAAAGTCACCACCATAGGCGTAGATGTCCACGCCTTCTTCCGTGGTCACGCGCAGGGATTGATCTACAAAGTCCCAGATAAAGCCGCCCTGATAGGCTGGGTACTGGCGAATGGCTTCCCAGTATTCCTTGAAACCACCCTGAGAGTTACCCATGGCGTGGGCGTATTCGCACTGGATGAGTGGTCTGGTGGGATTGCTCTTTGCGTAGTTGATGCTTGCATCGGGTGAATGGTACATGGGGCAGAATATATCTGTCTTCTCATGTTTGCCCGCGCGCTCATACTGCACAGGGCGGGAGGGGTCTTCCCTCTTCACCCAGTCATAGCAGTCAATGAAGTTTTGGCCAAAGCCTGCCTCATTGCCCAGTGACCAGAAAATGATGGAGGGATGGTTGAAGCTGCGCTGGACGTTGCGCATGTTGCGCTCCATATGTGCCTTGGCGTAGGCGGGGACTTTGGCAAGGGTGGCATCGCCGTAACCCATGCCGTGGGACTCCACATTGGCCTCAGCGACTACATAGAGACCGTATTTGTCGCACAGCTCATACCAGTAGTTATCATCAGGATAGTGACAGGTACGCACCGCATTGATGTTGAGTTCCTTCATACGCTTCACATCCTGTTCCATACGCTCACGTGACATGACGTA
>CAYJON010000188.1:0-2275 GCA_964371795.1 uncultured Akkermansia sp.
TATTTGAGCGGGACACTGCTTTGTAGGATGCCATAAAATCCCCCTGTTCCAGAGTCCAAGGAGCGGTCATTGCCCATGGTTCTGTAGTTGAGAGCAGCCAAGAGGCAGATGAACATGCCAAAGCTGAGAATGACAACAATGGACATAGCACGGCGCATGTAGCGCGTGTTGTTCTTTGCTGCAAAGCTGAGCAGCGAAAGACGCTTTTGCCCCCCACAGCGGACTATCAGGTACTTTGCCAGCTTGAAGGCTAGCATGAGCATCAGGAAGGCAGAGATGAAGAAGAAGGCGATATTGCCACTGGCATCAAAGAGGTAGGCATAGAGGTAGCAAGTCAAGGTCAAGGCTGCGTATATCAGGGCAGCTAGCCTGTCTTTCTTGCCCCATGGCGTGGATGAAAAGCTGCTCAAGAAGTTCTCCTTCAGGGGCGCCATGAGTGTCTTTCTCACGGTGAGACCTAGGGTTAGTATACAGACTGAGCAGCTGATGACGAAGCCTAACTGTAATTTGAGTGGGTCTATGTGCAGCTGGATGATGTTGCCACCGCTGATGCTGCTCCACAGTTGGTTGAGTAGATAGATAATCCCCTCCACATAGGCTATGGAAAAGGCTATGCCAATCGCTGCGCCAGCAAAGGTGTAGATGAGATACTCCCTGCTCAGTAGGGTTACCAGATTCTTGTTGGAGTAGCCTATGCTTTTGAGAATGGATATTTCCTTCTTGCGGCTATCGAGGTTGAGGCGGCAAATCAGGTAAAGCAAGATGATGGCGGCGATGATGATAAAGAAGCTCAGCGCCAAGAAGAGCCCCGAGAAGTCCATGGCTTTTTCCACCCCCTTTTCGCTATTTTCCCCGAGGGGGATGGGGGTGAACATGCCTTCATTCTCGCTGAGGCTCTTTTCTGCCTGCTCCGTGGGATTGGCAGAAAAGCGTATTGAGGTCAAATTGCCATAGGGAGAGCCAAAGAGCCGCTGTGCGGTCTCCAAGGAAACAAAGAGTTTTGGGCTGGCCTGATACTCTGTCCAGTAGTCCTCATCCTTATCGCGTATGGCCTCCGTATCAATGGGGACAGAGGGGTTCCAATCGGTGCAGCTCTCTTCCTCGGAAAATCCGGGGAACTCGGGGATGAGGTTTCGCCTATCCTCTGTGGGGATGATTTCCTTGACGGTGAGCTCTGCTGTCTTCGTCTGGAGCTCCCCCTGAGACTGGATGTCAAAATATTCTATGCTGATGCTGTCACCCGCCTTCAGATTGAGGTCATCTGCTAGCCATTGGGTGATATTTGTTTCGTTGGGTTGCAGCTCATCTCCTGTTCCAGTGATAAAGGAGTAAGGGGTCGTGTTGCCGTGGGCGGAAATGCTGTTGACAAAGTAACTCATCACCGCCTCGCCCTTCAATGGGAGCTGGGTGAGCAGCTGCGAGAGTGAGGCGGAGATGAATGTCTGCTCGCTGCTAATCTCGTAGATGCCATGGGGGAGTTCTTGTACTTTTAAACCGTAGTCGCTTAGGGGGAGGGGCTTTGTGAATAGGGGTTTGTCGGCCTCAATGGATTTGAGCAGCAGCATGTTGGACTTTTGCTGCTTTTCCAATCTCTCTGCCAAGAAAGACTTGGGCACAAAGATGTTGGCAACGCTTGTCCTGTCATCAAGGGGATTAAAATCAAGGGGGCTATCGTAGGGCTGTATGCTTAGGCTGATACCGAGAATCTCTTGGTCGTTGAGTGACCAAGAAAGGTTTTCTGCAAAGGATGAGCCCTGCGGAATTCTGACCACCACATCATCGCCTTGCAGTTTTTCGCGCGCTGCGCTGTTGGCGATGGCCTCAAAGGGGGCAGTGGGGTAGCCGTAAACAAAGTGGAAAAAATCATCGTCCACCCCATAGAGATTCACCTCAATGGGTACGGAGTCTTCGGTGTAGGCAAAGGCGGCTATATGTATCACCGCTTGCGCCTTGGCATTGACCTGCTGGGCTAAGTCATCGCCAAACCAGCGGTTTTGTGGGATGATGGCAGCCTCCACATTGCCCAGTCGCCTTTCAGCTGCCTCTTGCAGCGTCATTTTGACAGAGCTACCCAAAATCATAGCACCCGTTATCAGGGCTGTGGCAAGGGCAATGGTCAATACCAGCCAAATGTTTTTCCACTTGGCGTAGTTGACATTACGTAATAAGAGACTGTTTAATCCACTAATCATACAAGGCATCCCTCTTGTAGCTCATATTGGCGTGACATGGCGCGGGCGGCTTGCTCCCAGTGGGTTACCATCACCAGTGCCAT
>CAYJON010000189.1:0-2272 GCA_964371795.1 uncultured Akkermansia sp.
TAGAAGATGAGTGGATGCTCATCGACAACGAAAAAGACCCCAAGCAGATGCACAATGTCATCAGCAAGCCAGAATATGCTGAGGCAGCCAAGGAAATGCGCGCTCGCTACGAGCAGACACGCGAGCACTTCAAAGTAGCCCCCGACTGCCCTGGTAATGGACCACGCCCTGCTGGCTATCCTCCTACTTGGAACAAGTTGGAAGACAAATAAGAAATACTCTGTATGAAGCACACACAGACCATTGCCACCCTCTCCTTGGGGCTATTGCCCCTTAGCCTAGCGCAGGACAAGCAGCAACCCAACATCGTTATCATCTACGCTGACGACGTGGGCTATGGTGACCTCTCCTGCTATGGGGGCACTGTGCCCACCCCGCACTGCGATAGCTTGGCGCGTGATGGACTGTTGATGAAGCGCGCCTACGCGGCAGCTGCTACATCCACACCATCGCGCTTTGCTCTGATGACAGGGCTCTACCCCTTCCGCCAAAAGGGAACAGGTGTTGCCGCGGGCAATGCTGGTATGGTCATACGACCAGAGCGTTACACCATAGCCGATGCTGCAAAATCAGCAGGCTACCGCACGGGTGCCATAGGCAAATGGCATCTAGGCATAGGAGAAACAGCCAAGCAAAACTGGAACGGCTCTATAACACCCAACCTCAGCGACATAGGCTTTGATGATACCTTCATCATGGCAGCCACAGGCGACCGCGTCCCCTGCGTCTTCATTGAGAACGACAGAGTGTACAACTACGACCCCACTGCACCCATCTCCGTCAGCTATCAAAAACCCTTTGAAGGAGAACCCACGGGCAGAAAAAACCCAGAACTGCTCAAGCTGCACCCCTCCCATGGGCATGACCAAGCCATCGTCAACGGCATATCCCGCATAGGCTACATGAAAGGCGGTGGCAAGGCACTGTGGGTAGACGAAGACTTTGCAGACGTCATCGCCCAACGCGCCAAGAAATTCATCAAGGAAAACAAGGACACACCCTTCTTCCTATTCTTTGGCACACATGACATCCATGTACCACGCGTACCGCATCCTCGCTTTGTAGGCAAGACAGACATGGGGCCACGAGGTGATGCCATCGTGCAATTTGACTTTCAGGTAGGAGAGGTACTTTCCGCCCTGCGCGAAGCGGGCGTGGCGGACAACACCATCGTCATCCTCAGTAGTGACAATGGACCCGTACTAGATGATGGCTATAAGGAACAGGCAAAGGAACGCAATGGCAAACACCAATCTGCGGGAGAACTACGTGGAGGCAAGTACAGCTCCTTTGAAGCGGGGACACGCGTACCCCTCCTCGTCAGATGGCCAAAACACATCAAGGCGGGCAGTACTAGCACAGCACTCTTTAGCCAAGTTGACCTACTGGCCACACTCAGTACCATCATGGGGGCGGAAACTCCAGAGGGATTGCAGCTAGATAGTCAAGACGCGGGGGCGGCATTGCTTGCTAGAGACCTAGAAAAGGGTAGAGAGCATCTTGCGCAGCTTAGCATGGGAGGCATCGGACTCGTCTCGGGGAAGTGGAAATACATCCCAGCCAATGGGGGGGCGGCCTACAGCAAGTATACAGACATAGAGCTGGGGAACGCGAGGCAGGACCAGCTGTATGATTTGAGTAGTGATCCGGGTGAGAGGAATAACCTTGCACCGAAGAATGCGCAGCAGTTGCAGAAGATGAAGGAGATTCATCGCGGTATTGTTAAGTAGGGGACGTAGCAGCACACAAAGTGTATTCCTGCGCTTGCGTTCATGTGGATTCCCAAGGCATTCAATGCCTTGGGCAGGGTCAAGGGACAGCGTCCCTTGCGGGTTTGGGCAGAGCCCAAGGAAGAGCCGATGCGCGCAGCGCGAGGCGGCGACAGTCCCTTAAAAAATAAGATGCCCGCTATGAATAGATTGCATGGTGAGCCTGCCCAGCAACACTGTCGCCCCTATCTGGACTCGCGCGAAGCGCGACACTTCCCTGCCGTCGCTAACGCGATAGCGTATGGTTAGGCTTATCTCCACGCGTAGCGTTCGCCACCGCAAAAAAGAGTCGCGCTATCGCGCGAGGGATGGGGGGACGTCAGTCAGGATGCTGCCACCTTGCGGGGTGTTCTTCTCGGGCATGAGAAATTTTCTTTAACCTGACTGACTGCCTCGCGCTACGCGCTTCGGTTTTCCCTTGGGCTCTGCCCAAACCCGCAAGGGACCCTGTCCCTTGACCCTGCCCAAGGATGGCATCCTTGGGAATCCATTGAACGCAAAGC
>CAYJON010000190.1:0-2255 GCA_964371795.1 uncultured Akkermansia sp.
TGTGAGGATTCATCACACAAGCATGCCGAACATCAAGCCTTATTGAAAGCCCCTTCGCATGGATATTTTGTATAGCTGCGGCTTCGAGACTTATTTCGGTATAAGCAGACGATTTCTCCATCCAATAGCAGAGCTCAAGCTCTGCGCCACGAGGAAGTGACTCCAAGGCCTTCAAAAAAAAGTCATTGTAAGAGCGCATTACATCACAGGAAAAAATCACAAAGCTCGCCCCCTCCCATTCTCTATAGTCCAGCTGCTCTGCATCACCATCAAGGGCGTCAACCACGCCCCTCCACGAGGGGCAGAGAAGACCTTCCCCTCTATGATTGACACTCAGAGTAAAAAAGCTAGAAATGTCGTACTCTAGCGCCTTCACAGCACGCGCAGGCATTATTGCCCAGCTAAAATCAGCAGCACAGGAGGCTAGAGGACGCAAGCTAGTTTCTTGGTCTAGGTAAAGACGCATATGAGGTACGGGAACTGAGTGATGCAACAAAAATTGGACATGCGCTGCGTCATGATCAATAGAAGCACCCGCGAGACAGCACGACACACGACGCATCATGGATAGCATCTCCTCTGCAACCAAGCCATCAGCTAGCACATAAAAGCAGCGTTCCTCCTCTCCTTCATCGCCTTCCTCTCCTTCATCTATCACAAGTGGGAGCAAATGGTCAAAACTAGAAAAAATCTCCTCACTGTCCTCATTATTGTCATGAAAAAGGTATAGGGTCGCATCAGTAGCCGCATCATCTTCTTCCTCCTCGCTTTCGGTAGAATCAATCACAGTAGACATAAAATCCTCACAGTAGAATATTAAAAATCCCCCACGCAGTTAGGACAATACTCCACCCAGTGATCAGGATACACCTCACACATAGGCGGCTTTTCCTCCAAAAGATGTATAGGTACTCCCATTCTCTGACAAAAACGACATCCATACACCATTTCCGACAGCCCCGCAACCTGCCCCGGTATGGCCGGCAAAAGGGTTTTCGCTACGGCGTTACGCTGCGGCAAGCACGCCAACAATGCCCTCGTATAGGCATGCAGCGGACGCGCAAATAACTCTGCCACGGGCGCGCTCTCGACGATGCGTCCCGCATACATGATGAGGACGCGATCACAGGATTGCGCGATGATGCCCAAGTCATGGCTAATCAGCAAGCAGCTAGCATTGCTGCTCACCTGTGCTTCTTTGAGAAGACTGAGTATCTGCTGCTGCACGGTGACGTCCAAGGCGGTGGTGGCTTCGTCCGCTATGATGAGGCGGGGTTGACAGGCCAGCGCCATGGCGATGATGACGCGTTGTCTCATGCCGCCAGAGAGTTCATGGGGGTAGCTGCTCATGCAGTTTTCCGCCGCAGGGATGCGTACTTGACGCAAAAGCTGGAGGGCTATTTCCGCGGCACTAGAGCGGCTGATGCGGCGATGGAGGCGCAGGGCTTCAATGATTTGCTTTCCTATGCTGTGGACTGGGTTGAGGGCGTTGAGGGGTTCTTGAAAGATGTAGCTGATGCCCGCTCCTCGCAGTTCTTGCAGTTCTCTATCTGTCATGCGCAGGACGTTGCGCCCCTGAAAGTATATTTCCCCACAGCTGATGCGTCCACTGGGCTGGGGAAGGAGTCGCGCTAGGCTCATGGCGGTGACGCTTTTGCCTGATCCGCTTTCTCCTGCTATGCCTAGGCATTCTCCCGCACGTACGGAAAAGCTGATGTCATCCACAGCAGGTAGTATCTCTCCCTCGGAGCAGAAGGTGATGGAGAGGTCTTTGACTTCTAACACGGGGCGTGCGTTGTGTTCTATCATGGCTGGGGTGGTAGGGGGATGATGTATTCCTTTTCTTGCCCCTTTTCTCCTCTGGCGCGGGCTTTGAGGAGGCGGGATTTTTCTTGCTCATCTATCCAAAATAGATTACTATTCATTGGATTGTAATAGCGAGGCGGGCAAAAGTTGTAGTCACTGCTGCTGTCTGGCCACTTCAACCACGCCCACTGTGCAAAACGCCAGTAGGTGGTGGACCAACCGGGTACCCAGCTTGCGTGGTCATGGATGATTGCTTGGATGCGGTGGTGGGCGGCGATGAGTTCTTCTTCGCTGCGGGCGTTCTGGCTGCGTGCTATTTGTTCATCTAGCTCTGGCAGGGCTATGGCGGTGATGTTGTTGCTGGGGCTCTGCGTGGCGTAGCGGGAGAGCATGTAGGGCGCGGCATCTGGCAGGGGTGGACTGAGGTACCAAGAGAAGATGCCCGCCTG
>CAYJON010000191.1:0-2227 GCA_964371795.1 uncultured Akkermansia sp.
ATCCGTGTGACAGGTCATGCGGTTAGCTATTGCTGCACAGGCTATGCCTGCACGCCTTGCTGCACGTGTGCCATTCTCCGAGTCCTCAATGATTAAGCACTGCTCTGCCGCCAAGTCCATGCTCTGTTGAGCAGCCAAAAAAAGCGCAGGGTCAGGTTTGACCGGATAGCCATCAGTACGTGTGAAAATATCTGCAAAGTAAGCTGTGATACCCAGCTTTTCTAACCAACCTGCTACCCATCTTCTAGAAGATGAGGAGGCAACGGTAAGGATTATGCCTTTCTCTGCGCAGTAGTCGAATAGCTCAGCCGCCCCCTGCATGAGACCGCTTTGCTCTAACTCTGCCTCAAGTTCTGCCTGCCTCTTGGCGGTTTCCTTGTCCCAGTCATAGCTTTTGCCTGTCAGGCTTTCCAGATGTTTTGCTGGGTCCCAATGCGTGTAGCCCGCTCCCAAGCAGGGTGCGTAGGTGGGGATGGGGATGCTTTGACCTTCTCTCTCGTAGAGTCTAACCCACGATTGGTAGATGGCCCACTCTGTGTCGACGAGGACGCCATCAAAGTCAAAGATGATGCCGCGAATTTCTGATAGCTTGGCTGTGCTCATGATGATTTTTTGAGTCGAAAGATTTTGCGCAGCTTCTCACGGAAGCTACCGTGGCTGAGGTTTTTCTGATAGAGCCAGATACATATGCCTATGTAGAAGACATTGGGTATCCACGCGCTTATCCATGCTTGGATGATGCTGGCCTCTCCAAGTGAGGGGAAGACGCGATAAAGGAAGAGCATGAGCGCGGCTAGTCCTATGGCTAGGGCTATGCCTGTCATGGTGCCTCGCCTTTGGAAGGTGACGGCACTGGGTACTGCTAGGAAGAGTAGGATGATGCAGGTGAATACGCGTGCGATGCGTACGTGCCATTCTGTGCGCTTTTTAGCTCTTTCTTCACGAGAACCCGCGCCAGAGTTGATGATGTCATAGAGGGCGGAGGTGCTCATGGATTCATTGCCTCGGCGTTGGCTGGGGCTAATAATCTGATAGGGCTTTTCCTCAAAGGGCTGTGTGTAGCTAGCATGGTAGGTGTCGTCCTGCGGGCGAGCATCTCCTATGTCATGGTTGCGTACGTAGGCATTGGTGAATGTCCACTGGGCGCTTGCCTTGTCCCACTCCGCAGAGTCAGCACGCAGTTGGTAGAGTAGCTTTCCCGCCTGTGTGGGGGAAAATTGCTTGATTTCCACCTGCTTCATGGCTTCACCAGGGTTTTGCATGGTGGCTGCCTGCTTGATATACCAGATGCGCGCGCTGCGCTCATGCCTGTAGACAACGGGTTGCGCTGCGCTACCGCGATCTTGCTTGAGAATGAGTTCTCGATAAAGTGCGCCATTGGGTGCCCAGTGGAAACCACAAATACCGTAGACAAGAGCGACCAGTGAGCCATAAATGAAAATAGGCGCACACACCCGCATGAGAGAGCGTCCCGACTGCAGCATGCCTGTTATCTCGCAGGTGCTTGACCAACGACTCAAACTCCACAGTGCCCCCATGAGTAGTGTGTAGGGCAGTATCTGATAAAGGAACATGGGCAATTGCGTTGAGTAAAAAATAACGCATTGTAGGAGAGGGTTATCAAATCGCTCTCGAAATCTCTCCATGTTATCGGTGAAGTCTGCCAGTAGGTAGATGGAAAGCAGGATGCCTGTGCAAAGTAGGAAGTGCATCACGAAGTGCCGCGTCATGTAGCGGTCCATGGTGCCCAAGAAGGCATAGAGCACTGCTCCCAAGAAGGGGATGTAGCAGAGCAGTGTCAGCAGGATGGGACGCATGAGCTGCTCTATGGGGTAGCTCTCTGGCATGCCAGGGATTTCCCAGCGCATCTGCTCTAACTCATAGGGGACGGTAAAGGAGGCTACTACTGTGCCCAGCAAGAGTAAAACGATAGCTGGTATACTACGTGATAACCATGTTGATGCGCCTCCCATGTCAGTCCTGCCTTGATAAAAAAGTGGGGGGAGGGGAGATTAGACGCCGTTTTGTAGGCGTTCTGCCAGATATTCAGGCAGTCCTGCTGCGCGTATGGCTTGCTGTGCGGAGGCAATGTCATAGGCGACACGTCTCAGTGTGATGAGGTTTTCATCTGTATCGTAGATAGCATAACAGGCACGTGGGTCATTGTCGCGTGGTTGTCCCACAGATCCGACATTGACAAAGTATTTGACTCCCTGCACAGGGGCAA
>CAYJON010000192.1:0-2191 GCA_964371795.1 uncultured Akkermansia sp.
TCTGCTGGGAGGAAGGCACTCTCAATAGCCCAGTCATGGGGCAGTTGCACGGATTTGAAGCCCACTTCCTTGTAGTCGACGCCTGCTTCCTTCGGGGAGAGGCTCTTGGGGAGCATGGGCTGGATGACCTTGCCCGCCTTGTCGTAGAAGACGACTTCGCGAATGCTTGCCCACTTGTCCTGCGAGGTGTTGTTCACCGTGATGCTGATGGACTTGGTGCCCTTGTCAGAAAGCTTGATAAGGGATTTGCCATTATCATTCTTTGTCTTATAATTTTTGCCGTCAGCAGAGACTACTGCCGTGAGGGGGGATGGGCCTTCCCAGAAAATCTCCATACTTGCGATGGGTAGTGCCTTGTCCAGATTGATATTGAGCTTGTAACCGCTCTTTGCGTCGGCGGCACACCAGCGGGTGGCCATGTTGCCATCCATTGCGTTAGCGGCGGGGTTGCCTGCTTCAGAGCTGGTCGCGGTGGCAAGACTGGCTTCGGCAGGGATGTTGGAACCAAAGTACTTGAATTGCCAACCAAAGTCAAAGGTCTCGCGCTCTCCTGCCGCAGCAGTCAGGGCGCAGAGTCCACCAAGAAGAAGTAATGATGATTTTTTCATAATAAATATGTAATACGCCTCGGGAAAGGCAACTCCCATCACTCTAGCAAAGTGATACGCAGAAAGCAAGCTAGAAAAATCTGCCAGCTTATTTGTCTTGCAAAACCCACTGATTTAGTGTAATCTTATGTCCGACAGGAAATCTCTCTCTATCAATCAGTCTTTTTAGCTCATTCTGACATGATGAAACACATCCACTTTCTCGGCATATGCGGTACAGCCATGGGGGCTTTGGCCTCTGCGATGGCGCGACAGGGTTATCAGGTAAGCGGCACAGATGAGCATGCCTATGACCCCATGCGCAGTTTTTTATTGGCAGAGGGCATTAGCATCAGCGAGGGTTACCAGCTAGAAAACCTGCCAGCGGATGTGGATCTCTATATCATTGGCAATGCCATTGCACGTGGCAATGTCATGTTGGAGGAAATCATAGAGCGCGGTTTCCGCTACAAGAGCCTACCTGAGGCCATGAAGGAGTTTTTCCTTTGGGGTAAGCGCAACTTTGTCGTCACGGGCACCCATGGAAAGACAACAACCAGCTCCCTACTAGCATGGCTTTTGGATTCTAGCGGCCGCCAGCCCAGTTACTTGATAGGTGGCTTGGCGCATAATTTTGGACGTGGTGGGCACTTCACCGATTCCCTGTACACTGTATTGGAGGGTGATGAGTACGATACCGCCTACTTCGACAAGAGGGCAAAATTTGTCCACTATCTACCAGAGGTAGTTATTGTCAATAATATAGAGATGGATCATGTGGACATCTATGATAGTGTGGATGAAATCAAGCGATCCTTTCTCCAGCTACTGCGCATTGTGCCACAAAAGGGGCAGGTCTTTATCAATGCCGACTGCCAGCACTGCCTGAGTCTCTTGGAAAAAATCCCTTCTGTCGTCCCTGTTGCCAAGGTAGGCCAAGCGGAGGACGCGGATATTCGCATCAGTGATATCTGTTACAGCAGTGAGGGCAGTAGCTTCTGTTTGAACGGTGTGCGCTACAGCATAGCTATGACGGGGGAATTTAATGTCTACAATGCCGCCATGGCTTGTTGTGCTGCACGTGTTGCTGGCATGAGTGAGGAGGAGATCCGCACAGGGCTGTTAAGCTTTGAGGGGATAGCCCGTCGCCAGCAGCTACGCGGGACAGCGCGTGGTGTTCATGTTATTGATGACTTTGCGCATCATCCCACGGCTATAGGAAAGGCCATTAGTGCCTTGAGGCAAAGATATGCCTCATCGCGCATCGTAGCTCTTTTTGATCCACGTAGTAATACGAGTGCTAGCAATTGCTTTCAGCGAGAGTTAGCGGAGGCCTTGTCAACAGCGGATGCTGTTTGCATCGCGCCCTTGGAAAAGGGGCATCGCTACGCAGAGGATGAGAGGCTGTGTCGTGACTTATTGAAGACCGATATAGAGAGCCTCAGCGGGATAGACTGCTACCTAGGCGATAGTGCCAGCGGGATAGTGGAGTATATTGTACCGCGTTGTGAGGCAGGGGATGTATTGCTTGTGATGAGCAATGGGGGCTTTGACGCGATACACGAGAAGCTCTTGCTTGCGCTCGAGGCGTAAGGGGTGGCTAT
>CAYJON010000193.1:0-2139 GCA_964371795.1 uncultured Akkermansia sp.
TGTGGCAGAATTGTCGCAAAGCCTCGCAGCTCTGTGGACTTTTCGCCTCATAGGGGCTTCTCACTTGACCACACAGGCAGGGAGATGGTAGAAGAGGGTAGTGTTTTTGCAACACATCCATTATCATGAAAAAATCTTCTATTATCTCCCTTCTTTCTCTTTCGGCTTTGAGCCTGACCTCTTGCTCCTCCTCAGCTTTGCCTTCAGGCATTAGCGAAGGCTTTTATAACAAGATGCCCTCTGCGCTGCGCATGAGCTTGGCTGGACGCTATGATGCGGGCTCTCTGGGGCTCTCTGCCTCTGTGATGGAGATAGTCGCTTACAATGCTTCCAATGGCTATGCCTACGCGGTCAATGGTCTGACGGGCAAGCTATCTATCCTCAATGTCAGTGCCATCGATGGTAAAAAAATCTCAGCCTCGGAAATTGATGTGAAGACTGCTGTCAAGTCACGCGACGCAGGCTTTGACTACAAAGACATGACCAGTGTAGCCGTTGCTCCCGATGGAAAGAGCCTTGCCATCGCCCTGCAAGCCAAGGGACATAATGACACAGGCCGTGCTGCCATTTTTACCTGTGCTGCTGATGGCAGCCTGACCTTGCTTGATGTCATCACCCTAGGTGTGCAGCCAGACATGATTTGCTATGCCGATGCTAATACTATACTCTCAGCCAACGAGGGTGAACCCCGCAAGGGTTACGAGGGCGAAGTTGATCCAGCAGGTGGTGTCAGCATCATCAATATCAAAGAGCGCAGCTGCACCAATGTCGGTTTTGATGCCTTTGATAGCCCTGCAAAGCGTCAGCAGCTCCTAGCACATGGAGTTCTGTTGAAGAAGGGCGCGTTGCCCTCCCTTGACCTAGAGCCAGAGTACATCACCGTCACAGGTAACAAGGCCTACATTGCCCTGCAAGAGGCTAACGCCATTGCTGTGCTTAACATCTCCCAAAAGCGCATGGAAAACATCTACGGTCTCGGTTTCACCGACTATGGCCGTGTCAAGGTGGATCTGGGCGCAAAGGACAAGACCTACGCCCCACGCAACTTTGCTGGTGTTTATGGCGTACGTATGCCTGATGCCATTGACTCCTACCAAGTGGGTGGTAGCACCTACATCGTCACTGCTAACGAAGGCGACGGCAGAGAGTGGGGTGACTATGAGAATGAAAAGAAAGTTGACCTCAAGGACGGCGATATCTCCCCAGCAGGCCATATCAAGCCCTCACAGTTCACAGGCAAGCTCGGCAAAATCACCCTCCTCAATCCCAAGAAGGTTGACGGACTGGACGCGAAAAAGGACTACCTCTTTGGCTCTCGCTCATTCAGTATCTTCCGCGTGACAGGTAGCGGTCTGCAATTGGTCTTTGATAGTGGCAGCCAGTTTGAAGAAGTGGTCGCAAAGAGCCTCGCACACGCCATCCCTCAATCTGGAGACAAGTTGGGTCTGGATGACAGATCTGGCAAAAAAGGACCAGAGCCAGAAAGCGTCGTACTGGGCAAAATTGATGGCAAGACCTACGCCTTCATTGCCTTGGAAAGGGCAGGGGGCATCATGGTCTATGATGTTAGCCGTCCACAGGCAGCGCGCTTTGTGAACTACTTTAACACCCGCGATTTCAAAAATATATCCATGAAAAATGACGAGGACGGTGACGACATCGCCATCACGGGCGGAGATATTTCTCCCGAGGGGCTCTCCTTTGTTAGCGCAGAGGAAAGTCGGACAGGTAAGCCCATGCTGCTGGTAGCTAATGAATTATCGGGAACGGTTATAGCCATAGAGCTAGGCGCACTGTAAAGTGCGCCGACTATCCATTTCTTAATAGCAAGAATAAAACAAAAAAAGCGAAAATAAAGCTTGCAAGAAAGGCAACATTGTTCTATAGTGCCTGCGCATCCATGTGATGCAAGACACAAAGGGCAGGTGACAGAGTGGTCGATCGTGCTCGCCTGGAAAGTGAGTGTACTGGAGACAGTACCGAGGGTTCGAATCCCTCCCTGTCCGTCTCGACCAAATCGGGGGTAACGCTAAAAAGCGTTACCCCCGATTTTTGATTATACTAGGCATATAAAGCTAAAAAAAGGGGTCAACGCTAAAAATTGTGGAATTGCATTTTCTTGACTTATAAAACCAAACT
>CAYJON010000194.1:0-2004 GCA_964371795.1 uncultured Akkermansia sp.
GAGTTTGACGCAGACGGCAACCAAACACGCCTCCAAACCTCCACAGGTATCTGGACAGTCGAATACAACGTAGAAAATCGCCCCACTAAATTCACCAGCGAAGACGGCAGCACCATAGTCGAAGCCCGCTACGACTACATGGGCAGACGCGCATGGAAGAAAGTCACCGAAAATGGCAATGTCAACCTCCACGAAGCCTATATCTACCGTGGCTATCTACAAATCGCCGCTATCGACCTACGCGGAGCAAACGCAGGACACTTCATCACATGGGATCCAACCCAGCCCACTGCCACACGCCCTCTCGCCATCGAGAAGAACGGCAAATGGTACAGCTATGGCTTAGATCTCAGCAAAAATGTCACAGAACTCTACACGAACAACGGCACAATCGCCACTAGATACAGCTACAGTCCCTTTGGTGCAGTAGAAGCCTCTGGAAACGAATCCACCCTCAATCCCCTCCAATGGAGCAGCGAAATTGCAGACGATGAGTTAGGCTTAGTTTACTACAACTACCGCCACTACAACCCACAGGACGGACGCTGGATAAATAGAGACCCGATTGCGGAAGCTGGCGGATTAAATCTGTATGGCTTCGTGGGGAATAGGGTTTGGATTTGGGATGCGCTTGGTGAGATTCAAAGCAGTTGGACTAGTATAGTGTATGATTTGATTAAGAAGAAGTGGAGTGATGCGCTGAAATCGTTTGCTGGGATTCAAATCAGCAATAAGGAAGATATAAATAATATTGATTTTGAAAATTTTAAGGGGACAATACCTGAAAAATATACTAAATCCGAATATGATGCTGAAGTACGATATACCTACATTTGGAAAGATTACAAATACATAATTAGGACTTCCGAAACGAATTCCAATGAGTGTTGTATCATTGTATCAGCACCGCCACAAGTAATATTTGCCTTTGATCCTTCAATTTCTTGGGTTCGAAACGATTTTTTGGAAGATGCCGATTTGTTAACACATGAGAGAGTTCATCTTGCCATCGCACTATCGTACGTTGAAAAAATGAAAAAGAAAGCAAATGAATTTGTTGGGAATATAAAAAAATGCACCAAACAAGAACTTACCAATGAAATTAAGGCAGAACTTTTAAGTGGCATTGAAAAACAGATGCAAGAGCAATTTAATTTAATATGGGCAGAACAAACTAAAGCTCAAAAAAAATACGATTCGATTACAAATCATGGACGTATAAAAACAGAACAAAAAAATTACAATACAGAATATGGATTTTGATTATGAGAAAAAATATTATAATAAACAGTTTAATGATTAGTTCTGCATTATTTCCACTGCATGCGGAAAAAGAAAATTGCAAACTCAATATGATAAGAGGAGATGTAGTAAAAGTTGAGGAGAGATTTTTAGTACAAGGTCTAAAGAAATTTAATAAAGGGAATAATATCATTAGCATAGATGCATCAGCTGTTAGCGGCTTGAGTGGCAATATAAATGTTAATTTTAAGTTAAAAGATGAAAATTGTATATATTTTGAATTTTCCATGGAGGATGTGATTATAGACAAAGCTATTATAGATGACATAGATATATCTTGTGATATTAGAAAAACTCAGATTAATGGCTACTCTTCTTGTACTAGTGTTTTATATTCAACTACAAAATCGTTATATTTTCGCAAAAATCCAGATGATATGCCCAATGCTGAGTGGAAATTAATAAAACTGGATAGAATTTCTAATATTAATGAAAGCATCCACATTCTCGACTTTATGAGCAGCTTTTATGAATCAGGGGAAATAATTTTGAGTTTCGATATTTCTAAATCAAACAATGATAAATTGGAAGTAAATTTTGAAATACCAATAACCCCATTACCTGAATTGTAAATCTAACTGTTCCATTCTTTAGCGCAATTTCAACAAAAAACTTTACTTTTCAATCATCTGGGAGAGAGTATGATGTCAATACAATTGAAAAGAGTTTGAAGCAAACACAGCGATTTATTAACCAACGCTC